>JBPCPI010000087.1:0-8232 GCA_050999295.1 Geodermatophilaceae bacterium
TGGACAGGCCGTTTCTTGATCGTGAGCGCTCAGGGCGTAGTGGCGGTGCACTATCCGCGCTCACGATCTTCGCGGCGCAGGCTTAAGCGCCCCAGCAGCCCCAGAAGCCGCACCAGACGCGTCCGCATCTATTCTCGGCTTACGTGCAGTCAGGCACCAGCAGCCGCCGCGGTCCCGGCGTACCTGCACGCTCTTGTCCTTGATCGTGCTGGGCCGAAGTGCGGCGATGACCTCATCCGCGGAGTCCTCCGGCACCTCGACTAGGGAGAATCGGTCGGCAATCTCGATCGCTGCGATGTCCCGGCCGCTGAGCCGCGACGCCGCGCACGATCGGCTGTCCGCCGTAGATCGGCATCACGCGGGCGCCGAGTTCTCGGCCGTACCGGTGGATCGCCTCCTAGACCTGTACGGCGAGTTCCCGCGTGGGTACCAGGACGAGGGCTACCGGGTCGCGGTTCCCGCGCCCGGGCGTCATGCGCTGCAGCAGGGGAAGCGCGAAGGCCGCTGTCTTCCCCGTGCCGGTCGCGGCCTGCCCGAGCGGGTCGCGCCCGTCCAGGATGGCCGGAATGGCTTCACGCTGGATCGGCGTCGGCTCTTCATATCCGAGCCCGGACAGAGCCCTGAGCAGCGCCGGGCGCAGGTCCATCTCGGCGAACGTGCTCGGATCCTGCGCGGTCTGCTCGATCATCGGCAATCGAGCGTAGGCGATAGCCTCCCCTACGTGCCCGACGCCACCATGTACTTCGTGGGGGACGCACCCGAAGCAGGCGGATTCGGGCCGGCTTTGGACGCGCTCGCCCCACGGTTCGAAGTCGTCGGGTCCGCGACGCGCGATGTCGTCCGCACCTGGCTGGACACCGACGACTGGCTGCTGCACAAGGCGGATCTCGTTCTCGAACAACATGAGTCGAGCGACGGGATCCGACTGATCCTGCAATCGGCGGGCGACTCCGATCGCACCCAGGCCGTGCACCAGATCGCCTGGCCGGCCAGGATCGAAGCACTGCCCCATGGCCCGGTCCGGTCCCGGATAGCCGATGTCGTCGGAATCCGTGCCCTGCTGCCCACCACCATCCTCACAAGTCGGCACCAGGACCTCCGGGTCCTGAACGAGGACCAAAAGACGGTGGTACGCATCGTGATCGAAACTTCGGTAGCTGTGGACGGGACGCGACTTGCCGACCAGTTGGCGGTGACGGCCGTGCGTGGCTATCAGGATCGGGCGCAGCGGGTCGCCGCACGGCTGGCCACCATGCCGGGACTGTCCGCCGTCCAGGACTCGGTCTACGAGCGGGCGTTGTCTGCTGCCGGCCGGGCCTTCGGCGATGACGTCCCCGAACCTGCCCAACTGACCGAGTCGATGCCGGCCAGCAACGCTGTCGTCGCCGTCCTGCACGGGTTCCTGTTCACCGTCGAGCGAACCCTCGGCGGCGTGCTGGCCGACATCGATCCGGAGTTTCTGCACGACTTTCGGGTAGCCGTACGGCGGTCGCGCTCCACTCTGAAACTCACCGGAGATGTGCTCGAGTCCGCAGCCGCCGAACAATTGGGGCGCGATCTCAAGTGGCTCGGTGACCTGACCTCCCCGACCCGCGACCTCGACGTGTACATCCTCGGTCTGCCCGACATGGCCGCGGGTCTGCAATCGGCGCAGCCGGCTGATCTGGAGCCCTTCCGCCGGTATCTGCTCTCGCAGCGCCGTACGGAGTTCCGCCGTTTGGTGCGCGCCCTGCGCTCGGCCCGATTCCGCAACGCCCTCGAGCACTGGCGTGCCCTCGGCCTGCTGGCTGAACCGCCGGATCCCGGACATGAGCTGAGCGCGGGGGAACTGGCTGGGCAACGCTTGGGCAAGGCGCAGCGTCAGGTCACCAAGCGCGGCCGGTCGATCGGCGCCGACTCCGCGCCGGAGGTGCTGCACGATCTGCGCAAGCGGTGCAAGGAGTTGCGCTACCTGCTGGAGATCTTTCGACCGCTGCACGATCCGGCGACGCACCGGACGGCTCTGAAGGACCTCAAGGGTCTGCAGGAGGTGCTGGGTGAGTTCCAGGACGCCGAGGTACAGAGCCTGGCCGTACGTGAGTTCGCCGCAACCATGATCTCGACCCGGTCCGCGCCGGCACCGACTGTCTTGGCGATGGGTGAGCTGGCTGCCCAGCTCAGCGCTCATCAACGCCATGCGCGGACCGAGTTCGCCGCCAGCTTCGCGACCTTCGACAGCGCGGAGAGCAGGGCCAGGTTCCGGGAGCTGGCGAGCGGAAGCTCGCCATGAGAGTCATTGCGACGTACAACATCAAGGGTGGGGTCGGAAAGACCTCGACCGCGGTGAATTTGGCCTATCTGTCGGCACGGGACGGTGCCCGTACCCTGCTCTGGGACCTCGACCCACAAGGTGCGGCGACCTTCATCTTCCGGATTAAGCCACGGGTCAAGGGCGGTGGAAAGGGTCTGGTCCGGGGAAAGTCATCCCTCGAGGATGCGATTAAGGGCACCGACTTCGACGACCTCGAGCTGTTGCCTGCCGACTTCTCCTACCGCAACCTCGATCTCCTGCTCGATGTGCGCAAGAAGCCGATCGCTGTCCTTCGCCAGTTGTTGCGTCCGCTGTCCGAGGACTACGACACGGTCATCCTGGACTGTCCGCCGGGCATCTCACTGGTGTCGGAGAGCGTCATGTTCGCCGCGGACACCCTGCTCATCCCGCTGATTCCGGCCACCTTGTCGCTGCGTACCTTCGATCAGTTGACCGATTTCGTCACGGGCATCGAAGACCGTCCCCCTTCGCTGGCAGCGTTCTTCTCGATGGTCGACGGCCGCAAGCGGCTGCATCGCGACGTGGTCGCGGCTCTCACCGCGCAACGTGGTGATCTGTTGCAGACCATTATCCCGGCCGCGTCCGTGATCGAGCCGATGGCCGAACGCCGTGCCCCAGTGCCCGTTTTCGCGGCACGCAGTGCCGCGGCGGCAGCCTACGAATCCCTCTGGGCCGAGCTTCGCTAGCCGCCGCTTTCAGGTTGGGTTCAGACGCCGCCTGGTATCCCGTATTCGGTCATCGCCATCGGGCGGCGCCGTACGGAAAAGGAGCTCATGATGAGGCACCGTTTCACCGTTCTCGTCCTTGTCCCGCTGCTCGGGGTCCTTGCGTTCCTCCCCAACGCGGCCGCCGAGGGGACCGGAGTCACCCGGCCCTTCAAGGCCGCCGACCTCAAGGTCGAGATCAACGCCACGGACGGAGACGCTGGTCTGCAGATCTTCCTCGACGACGACGCATGGAAGCACATCACGATCATCAACCCGGCTGGTCAGGTGATGGTGGACCTTTCGGCCACGGGCCCGCTCCGGGACTACGGCCTGACCGAACTGTTCTCCGAGAGCAGCGAGCCACCGTTCGACCAATTTCCGCTGGCCGAGTTCAAGCGGCTCTTCCCCGAGGGCAACTACCTCTTCTTGGGCCAGTTGATCGATGGGACGCTGCTGCGTAGTGAGGTTCCGCTCACCCACGACTTCCCGAGTGGACCGATCATCGTCGCACCTCGGGGTGCAACGGTGCAGCCGGGCGAGCCGGTCGTCGTTCGCTGGCTGCCCGTACTGACCCCGCGCTCGGTGAACGTCGTCGGCTACCAGGTCCTGGTGGTCGAGGAAGGAACGACGACGAGAACCCTGAGCGCTGACCTGCCGGCCACGACCCGGCAACTGACAGTCCCCCCGGAGTTCCTGCAGCCGGGCACCGAGATCAAGGTCGAGGTCCTTGCCATCGAATCAAGCGGCAACCAGACACTGACGGAGAAGTCCTTCATGGTCCGGTAGCCAGTGCCGGCCGGGTCGGGACTGGCAGGCAAATCGAACCGCCTCGGGAGACCACCCGCAACCCACGGAGGCGGGACAGCCTGGCTGCGCAGGAATAGAGTCCGCTGGTGAGCTTCAACGTTCCGGCGGATGCCTATGCCCGGTTCATGGGCCGGTACGCCGATCCGCTGGCGGTGCAGTTCATGGAACTGGCCGATGTGCGGCGCGGCCAACGAGTTCTGGACGTCGGTTGTGGACCGGGCGCATTGACCGCGGCACTCGTGGAACGGCTGGGCGCCGCCGCGGTGGTGGCGATCGACCCGTCCGCTCCGTTCGTCGCCGCGGTCGAGGCCCGATTCCCTGACGTCGACGTGCGGTCCGGTTCGGCCGAGCGACTTCCGTTCGCCGACCAGAGCTTCCACTTGGTGCTGGCCCAACTGGTCGTGCACTTCATGACCGCTCCCGTCTTGGGTCTGCGGGAGATGGCGCGGGTGACTGGTCCCGGTGGCACGGTCGCCGCGTGCGTCTGGGACCACGCCGGAGGCACCGGACCGCTGGCCACGTTCTGGCAAGCCGTACGCGACATCGACCCCGGCGCGCACGATGAGTCTGACCTGGCCGGCGCGCGAGAGGGCCACCTGGCCGAACTCTGCGCAGCGGCCGGCCTGTCGCACGTCGAGTCCGCCAAACTGTCCGTACGAGTCCCGTTCGCCACCTTCGACAAGTGGTGGGAGCCATACACTCTCGGCGTCGGGCCCGCCGGCGCCTACGTCGCCAGGCTTGACGAAGACGGGCGTGATGAGCTCCGGACCCGCTGCGCGCAGCGGCTGCCACCGGCACCGTTCGTTGTCGACGCGTCAGCCTGGGCGGTGCGGGCTCGCGTCTAACGCGGCGAGCATCGTTCAAACGGTCACCACCGTCCGGCTCGCAGCTGTCACGGGCCGCCCGTGATTTGTTCACGACAACGGCGTAGCAGAACCCGGTGCGACCGCTCCCCGCGCCGTACGTGCAGCGGCCGGTGATGTATCACCGCTGGCGAACGGCCGGCTTCCTGCACTGGCGCTACCCGGCGGCGCAGGTGCAGGACCTGTTGCCCACCGAAGTCGAGGTCGAGACCTTCGACGGGTCAGCTTGGCTCGGCATCGTGCCGTTCCTGATGGACGATGTCCGCGCCCCCTACGTTCCCGCGGTCCCCTGGCTGTTCCGCTTTCCGGAGACCAACGTCCGTACCTATGTCCGCGGTCCCGACGGCGCCAGCGCAATCTGGTTCTTCTCCTTGGACGCTGCTCGGCTGCCGGTCGTGGTCGGAGCACGGGTCGGGTACGGGCTGCCATACTTCTGGTCGGACATGACGGTGCGTCGGCATGGCGCCCGAGTGGACTATCGAAGTCGTCGCCGTTTTCCCGGTCCCACTGGCGCCCGTGCGAATCTGGACCTCGAAGTGGGAGGCCCGATCGACGCGGCCGAACTTGACGAGCTCACGAAGTTCCTGACCGCGCGGCATCGGCTGTACTCCGTCATCCTCGGCCGGCTCGCCGGCGCGAATGCCCAGCATCCGCCGTGGCCACTGCACCACGCGCGCGCCCTTCGGGTCGACGAGGACCTGATCCAGGCAGCCGGACTGCCGCCCCCGGGGGAGAGCCGCTGGTGCACGCTTCGCCAGGCGTAGCGGTTCGGATCGGCATGTGGAGTTGGCTGTGAATTCAAGGTCCGGGGTGCAGGACAGTCCTGCGCTCAGGTAAGCCGGATCCGCCGCTCGCCGCAGCGCACGTTGTCGCCCCGCTTGAGCTGGGCTCCGCGCCGGGTCTCGGGTCGGCCGTTGACCTCCACCTGGCCTTCGGCGAGCAGGGTCTTGACCGATCCCCCGGACTCGACCAGACCGGCCAGCTTGAGCACTTGGCCCAACCGGATTCCAGCCTCGCCGACCGGGATCTCCTGCACGGCGCCACCCACGGCTCAGTCGCCAGGGACTGTGGGGTGCACGTGCGAGTAGCCGAACCGGCCCTTGATGCACAGGTTTCCGTGGGTGACGTCATGGTCCTTGGGTGAGTCAACCCGGACGATCCGGTTGTCCTGCACGTGCAGATCGAGGTTGCACCCGACCCCGCAGAACCCGCACACGGTACGGGTGACGGTCTGCGTGGACTCGTCCCACGTGCCGTCCTGGCGCATGTCGTACTCCGACTTCGGCATCAACGCCCCGGTCGGGCAGACGCCGATGCAGTTGCCGCAATACACACATGCGGAATCGGGAAGCGGAGCGTCGTACTCGGTGGCGATCGTCGCGTCAAACCCCCTGCCGGCCACCGTGATCGCGAACGTGTTCTGCGCATCCTCCCCGCAGGCCTGGGTGCACTTGTAACAGAGGATGCAGCGGGAGTAGTCGCGGATGTAGAGCTCGTCGTCAATCTTGACCGGCTGGGCGACATTGGCCGCGGTCAGGCCGTCCGGTACGTCGTGGTGCCCCGGCCGCCGGCGGTCCCGCTCACCGGCGGTCGCGGGCGGGGCCGGTGGGCCGTACCGCTGCGCATCGACCTCGTAGGCCTCGTTCCAGCGCGCCACGTCGGGGCCGGCCAGCGACATGTCCACCGACGATGCCAAGAGTTCCAGGACCATGCGTCGGCTGTGCCGTACCCGGTCGCTGTCGGTGCTGACCACCATGTCCGGCTCGACCCGGCGGGAGCAGGCGGGAACGAGCACGCGTGACCCTTCGACCTCCACGACACAGACCCGGCAGGCGTTCACGGGCGCGAGATTCTCCGAGTAGCAGAGGGTCGGAGTGTCCAGACCGATCCCGAGGCAGGCGTCAAGGATCGTCGAACCCTCTGGCGCGCGTACGGTCTCGTCGTCGATCTTGATGTCGACGAGCCGCGAGATCGAGGCGATGACCGGCAGCCGCCGACGTGCAGGCGGGCCCGGTGGCGTCGCAGTGCCTACCCCGCTGCTCGGGCGGCCCGCACGGCCGGATTCGAGCGCACCCTGATCCTGGTTCGAGGGGCCGTCGACGGTTTCTTCCGAGGCTTCGGTGCCTGCGGTCATCTGCACCCCTCCGTCGGTGTCGTGTCAGTCGGTCCGGCTGCGCCGGCAGCCCGTTCGGCGTCGGCGCGGGAGAAGGCACCGTCGAGCAGTCCCGCCGCCAGCGCCGAGGTCAGCGCGGTAGCGGCGGTATGCCCGAGGCCGCAGATCGAGGCACTGCCCATTACGCCGGCCAGGTCGGACAGGAGTGCCTTGTCTACATCGCGTCCACCATTGGCCGACGGCCGCCCGAGCCGCACGAGTGCCTCCTCCTGCCGTACGGTCCCGACCCGGCACGGTACGCACTGGCCGCAGGACTCGTCCCGGAAGAAGGCGGCGATCCGGGTCAGGGTGTCGAGCAGGTCGACGGTGTCATCGAGCACGAAGACCACCCCGGATCCCAACGATGCACCGATCTCCCGCGTGCCCTCGAAGGTCAGCGGCGTGTCCAGTGCCTCCTCGGTGACGAAGGTGCCCGCCGCGCCGCCGAGCATGATCGCTTGCAGCGTGCCGCTGCCGGTGACCCCACCCGCGAGGTCCAACAGCTCGCGCAGCGTGGCGCCGAACGGAACCTCGTACACCCCGGGCTTCGCGACGTACCCGCACAGGCAGAACAGCTTGGTCCCGGTGGAATCCTTGGTGCCGACCGCCGCGTAGGCCTTGCCGCCATCGAGCACGATGTCCAGCACGTTGAGCAGGGTCTCGACGTTGTTGATGACGGTCGGCTTGCCGAACAGCCCGACCTCGACGGGGAACGGGGGCTTGTTACGCGGCTCCCCCCGGTATCCCTCGATCGAGTTGATCAGCGCGGTCTCCTCGCCACAGATGTAGGCACCGGCACCGCGCCGCAGTTCGAGCTCGAAGGCGAACCCGCGACCCAGGATGTCGGCCCCCAACAACCCAGCTTCGCGCGCCTGATGGATCGCGGACTCCAGTCGCTGTGTGGCCAGGGGGTACTCGCCGCGGATGTAGAGGTAGCCGTACGTGCAGCCGGTCGCGTACGCCGCGATCGTCATGGCCTCGACGAGGGCGAAGGGATCACCTTCCATGAGGACCCGGTCCTTGAACGTCCCTGGTTCGGACTCGTCGGCATTGCAGAGCAGGTAGTGCGGCTGGGCAGGCTGGCCGGCGACGGCAGACCACTTGCGCCCGGTCGGGAAGGCCGCACCGCCGCGGCCCATCAGGCCGCTGGTCGTCACCTCGTCGCGGACCGCCTCGGCTCCCATGTCCAACGCCCGAGCAAGGGCCGCGTAGCCGCCGGCGCCCCGATAGGAATCCAGCGAAGTCGGGTCCACATCACCGATCCGACGGAGCAGCCGCAGCTCCCCCCGACCCCGAGCCACATCCTGGCTGGGGGGTTTTGCGAAAAACACCCACAGACCTGTTGCACCCCGTTGGATGGATGGCACCAGCCCCGCGTCCCCCCACGCGGTC
>JBPCPI010000088.1:0-6611 GCA_050999295.1 Geodermatophilaceae bacterium
TGGACAGGCCGTTTCTTGATCGTGAGCGCTCAGGGCGTAGTGGCGGTGCACTATCCGCGCTCACGATCTTCGCGGCGCAGGCTTAAGCGCCCCAGCAGCCCCAGAAGCCGCACCAGACGCGTCCGCAGCTATTTTCGGATTACGTGCTGGGTCGGATCACAGCCTGAGATGGGTGACTCGAGCGGTTGGGTACGCAGAGGTTGTGGGGGCGTGCCGGTGACTAGGACAGGATGAACCCGTGATCGAGTCATGACCGCCCCAGGCGGCCGCTCCGGGCGCGTCCAGGCGGCGTTGGCGGCACTGGCGGGATTTGCTTGGCGGCTGCTGATCGTCGTAGCGGCGCTGTGGCTGATTGGCTACCTCCTCGGCAAGGTGTGGTACGTCGTGCTCCCGGTCGTGCTCGCCGTGTTCGTCACTACCTTGTTGTGGCCGGCTACGCGGTTCCTCCGAGCTCACAAGTGGCCACCGGCCCTGGCCTCGATCTCCGTCGTTCTAGCGTTCCTGGCTCTGGTCATCGGGGTCGGCGCCGTGATCCTCGTGCCGGTCGCAACCCAGGCCGAGGAGGTCACCGACGGGGTCGCCGGTGGGATCGCCTCGGTTCAGGAGTGGCTGGCCGGGCCGCCATTGAACCTCGGTGACGACCAGGTCGGCGCTGCGCTGGACGAAGGACTGTCCCGACTCCGGGACAGCGCCGGTGACATCGTCGGCATCGTGCTCGGCGGAGTCAGCGCGATCGGTAGCGCGCTAATCACGCTGGTCCTGATCCTCACCTTGGTCTTCTTCTACCTCAAGGACGGCCCGCGCTTTCTGCCTTGGCTGGAGCGACAGGCCGGCAACAAGGCCGCACCACATGTTGC
The DNA here is from genome assembly GCA_050999295.1 of Geodermatophilaceae bacterium. Taxonomy (GTDB): domain Bacteria; phylum Actinomycetota; class Actinomycetes; order Mycobacteriales; family Geodermatophilaceae; genus JACCQS01. The sequence continues at coordinate 858 of JBPCPI010000088.1, forward strand.
CGAACTCGGAAAGCGCTACTACCACAGCCTGGCCAGCTTCATGCACACCCAACTCATCGTCGGCTTCATCGACGCGGTGTTCATCGGGGTGGGGTTGTTACTGGTCGGCGTACCCCTGGTACTGCCGTTGGCCGTACTCACCTTCATCGGCGCCTTCGTCCCGATCATCGGCGCGTTCGTGGCCGGGGGCGTCGCCGTCCTTGTCGCCTTGGTCAGTGAGGGCTTCACCGCGGCCCTGATCGTGCTGATCATCATCATCGTCGTACAGCAGCTCGAGGGAAACGTGTTCGAGCCGATTCTGCAGGGCAAGAGCCTGCTCCTGCATCCGGTGGTCGTGATCCTGGCGGTAATCGCCGGCGGGAGCCTGGCCGGAGTAACCGGAGCCTTCCTCGCTGTGCCGGTCGCTGCTTTGATCGCGATCACCTGGCGTTATGTACGCCACCGACTTGGCGACGACACCGCGCCCGGCGCCGAGCAGCCCGACGACCCCAAGACCGACCCTAAGACCGAACCCACGACCGCTACCAAGTCCGGGACCGACCGGCCGGGCGCGGCCGCTCGAGGATCAGGTTTAGCAACCGGACGACGGCTAGGACGACGACCGAGATAGCCGTCTCCGTCGGCGCTCGTCGGCGGCGAGAGCAATCACCGGCGCTGTTGCCGCGACATCGGTCACGACGCCGCCTCTGCGGCAGGGCCTCCGTGGCTGGCCAGCAGGTGCAGCACTCGTCGCAGGACCGTGGGTATGTCTCCTTCGGCACTGACCCGCCCCCCGGGCTCGTCTTGCTCGAGGGACTGCAGGCTCCGCAGTTGGCTGTGCAGCAGCGAAGTGGGCATGTAGTGATCGCTCCGTGCTTCCATGCGCGACTGCAGAACGCTGGTCGAAGCGTCCAGTTGGCAGAAGCGCACCGACGGGTGGCCGTCACGCAGCAGATCTCGGTAACTGCGTTTGAGCGCGGAGCAGGTGAGCACACTGCTGTGCCCGGCTTCTTCCTGTTCGCCGATCCAGGCAGCGATGGCGAGCAGCCATGGCCACCGCTCGTCGTCGTCGAGCGGGATGCCCGACTTCATCTTCTCGACGTTGGCAGGTGGGTGGAAGTCATCCCCGTCGGCCAACGCCCAGCCGGTCGACTCGGCCAGTGCTCGGGCCACCACCGATTTTCCAGACCCCGCGACCCCCATCACGATGACAGTGGTCACCGACGAGGAAGGGTCGGGCACAGATCTCGAAACGGTCACGGTGGAGAACGTTATGGCCGCGTGACCCGCCCGGGCAACCTGCACCCTCCCCCAGGCGTGATTAGGCCATGACCGCCTCAGACTCGACACGAAAATGGCCGATCAGACCCGCCACGTCCCTGACCGGCGTCGTCGTCGGCTGCCTCGCCGCAGGACTAGCACTTACTGGCTGCGCGCGATCCTTTGTGGACGATCTGCCATCAGTGCTCTACGGGCACGCCACTGGCGCCACCGACGTTCTCGTCTCGATCGACGTGGGCACGGGAGGGGAGCCGCTGGAGGTGAGCTTCCGCAATTCTGCGGAGTTCGTGCTGCTCGGTGACCGGACCGCGATTGCGCCTGCACCGGTCCCGGATATCTTCCCCGGGCCGGCCATCGATCCCCTCCGATCGGTCATGCTGACCGAGGAGCGGATCCAAGGTCTGTTCCGGGCGGCCGACGATGCCGGGTTGCTCGAGGGGGAGATCGACTATGGCGACCCGGGGTGGACCCATATGGCATACACGCTGGTGAACGTCACGGTTGGCGGCCGTACAATCTCGCAGTCGGCCGCCGGGCTGGGCATGGACTACGACAGCTCACCCGAACTCAGTGGCGGACAACGCGATGCCCGGGTGGCTCTGCGCGGCTTCATCGATACCGCGCGGGCTCTGGTCGGTGCTGACAGCGCTCAATACGCGCCGACCGGGGTGGTCGTCCACCGGGTGAGCCCAGGCGAATCGAACTCGGTCGACCCCGATCTCGAGCCGGACCCGGTCCCCTGGCCGATCACCACCGCGCCGCCCGCACTGCCGGCCATGAACTTCGATGCCTGCGTCGTGGTCACCGGTCCCGAGGTTCCGACGCTACTGGCCGCACTCGATCAAGCAGACGAGCTCACGCCCTGGGTGATTGGCGCCGACCCTCCGCAACGGATGGCGTTTCGACCGATGCTGGCCGACGACCCCGGTTGCCCGGAATAGGCCAGGGTTCATCCGGCGAGCGCGTACCCGGCCTCATCGACGGCCGCGGCCACGGCAGCCTCCTCGAGCGGAGCGGTCGACGTCACCGTCAGGACCCCGGTGTCCAGAGCCACCTGTACGTCGGTCACTCCGTCGATGGCTCGCACCTCCTCGGTCACCGCGTTGACGCAGTGCTGGCAGGTCATTCCGGTCACGGTGTAGATCTGGGTTGCCAATGCGTACTCCTCCTATGTCCTGGTACGGCGAGCCCGACGGCCGCCGGATTCCAGGCTATACCCCAGGTGGGTATCGGGAGGTCTGCTCGATCGCGTGCAACCTTCGGCGACTTGGGCGCGTCTGTAGGTCATGACCGTTCCAGCACGCAGCCTGGCGGCCTCTCCCATCATGTTCGGTGTCGGCTGCCTCGCGGCGCGCATGACCCTGTTCGGATGCGTCAGCGTTCTGCAGGGGGCAGCCAGCACTTCCAGCGGCAATGGCGGCGCTGGTTCCGCACCGTACGAGCATGCGACCGGCTCCGAGGACATGCTCGTGTCCGTCGAACTCGCCGGTTGGTACGGCCCGGTTGAGTACGCCCTGCGCAACACCGCTTCGTTCCTGCTGCTGGGCGATGGGACAGCGCTCATTCCGGCCCCGGTCCCGGACCCTTATCCGGGACCGGCGATCAATCCCTTGCAGTCGACAACGCTGACCGAGCAACAGATCCAGGACCTGTTCGCCGCAGCCAACGGCGCCGGGTTGCTCGGTGCGGAGATCGACTTCGGCGAGCCGGGGATCAGCGACCAGGCCACCACATACGTGGACATCACGGTGGACGGCCGCACGGTCTCCCAGGAGGCGTACGCCCTCGACATCGCCGACGACGACTCTCCGAATACCCTCAGCGAGGCCAGCCGTGCTGCCCGTGCGGCGCTGCGTGACTTCATATCCACCGCGCAGGGAATGGTCGACAGTGACAGCGAGCCGTTTCGGCCGGATATCATCCTCGCCCATCGCCTCAGCTCTGCGGCGGATATCTCGGAGGAGCCGAGAGTCTGGCCCGTCGTCACCGTTCCGCCGCCGATCGAAGCGACCTCTTCCGCTTCCAGTAGCTGTGTGGCGATCTCCGGTGCCGAGGCTGTGCAGCTGGCTGCAGCCCTGGTCGGGGCCAACGGGTTCACGCCGTGGGTGATCGGGACCGATCCCCCGGCGCGGATGGTGTTCCGCTCGCTGCTACCCGGCGATCCTGGCTGCTAGGAATGGCTCCGCTCCGATCCACATGACCAGGGCAGAGACTCGGATCCGCCTTCTCGGATGCAACCTCCCTGGCCGGTCAGGCGTTTGACGATCATGACCGTCACGGGCAACAGTTGGACCGGACGCATGCTTGGCTGCCTGCTTGCCAGCGTGGCCCTGATCGGATGCGGGAGTGTCTTGCAAGGACCAGACGATGACGGCGGGAGTGGCGCAGGGCCGGGTTCCGCGCCGTACGACCATCCCAGCGGTGCCGAAGACGTGCTGGTGTCCGTCACGGCCGACGGCGGGTTCGTACCGCTGGAGTACAACCTGCGAAACACCGCACAGTTCCTGTTGCTCGGCGACGGGACGGCGGTCGTGCCCGGCGCGATGATCGAGATCTATCCGGGACCAGCGATCAGGCCCCTGCAGGCCGCCCGCGTCAGTGCGGGCCAGATCCAACAGTTGTTCGCCGCGGCCGAGGAGGCCGGGCTGCTGGACGAAGAGATCGACTACGGCGAGCCATTGGTCACCGACGTGCCCACCACCACCGTCATGTTGACGATCGATGGCCGTACGGTCTCGCACTCGGCGTACGCGCTGAGCTACCCGGAGGCGCCGGACGCCAATCTCAGTGCCGAGCAACTGGCGGCGCGGGAGGCACTGCAGGGCTTCATCGACACCGCCCAGGGTTTGGCCGGTGCCGCCAGCGAGCAGTACGTGCCGAACGGTGTTGTGGCCTACCGACTCAGCCCCGAGTCCGCGCCCCCCGTGGAGGAGGGGCTGGAGCAGGAACCCATGACGTGGCCGATCGCCACAGTCCCGGCACCGCCGGCCTCCCCGGCGACAAGCGTCGGCACATGCATCGCGGTGACCGGCCCCGAGGCGCAGACCCTGCTGGGCGCACTCGTCGAGGCCAACGAGCTGACCCCATGGCTCGTCGGAGCCGACCCGCCGTCGCGGATGGCGTTTCGTCCGCTGCTACCCGGTGACCCCGGTTGCGAGCGAGACGCAGGCGACTAGTGCCGGATTGGTTCGGCGCGCAGGAACTGGTTTGGAAAAGCTCAGCGAGTCTGATCTGAGTTTCCCCCAGTGGTTGCTCCAGACTGCTGACGACGCATTGTCAGGACGAGTCGTATCCCGAGACCCACCAGGATTGCTCCTCCGAGGACGGGGTAGACACCGGTTCCATCGCTACCGCCGAAATCCCTGTCCAGCAACGGCGTCAGGTGCCCGAAGATCTGGGCGATGGAGAAGATTCCACCTAATGCGGCCACTGCCAACGCCCGGACGATCACCGGCAGGAGGGGATAGCTAGCCGTCAACACCAGGAGCGGGATGTAGGGCGGTGCGAGTTCCTCACCGCGGACGAGTTCATCGACGGTATGCAATGAAACGAACAATGTTCCGATGATCGCCAACAGGTGCCTGCGGTCGAAGTATTCGCGGGCGGCTGAGCGGAGGAAATCAGTCATTCCGTGTCACCTCCCGATTGGTGTGGGTGCCATATACGCGGGTCTGGCCAGCAGGATGCCGACGATCAGGCCGAGGCTGGAGATCCACATCAGCCACCACAGCAGCGACGTCCGGGACCGTCGCGGGGCGACAACCCGAGCAGGATGACGCCGAAACTGCCCAGGGTCACCATCGTCTCGCGCGCCAGATGGTAGTGCACGTGACCGCTGCCGTCCTCCAATCCCGGGATCAGGTACGCGGCGTCGCTGATGTGGCCGATGGTCTGCACCAGGCTCAACGCACCGGCCACCAGACCGACGCAGGTGATGAGTTGGCCCGGCCGCGAGGTCCGGGTACCGGACTTGTCGTCGGTGGCGGGTTGGGCTGTCATTCAGACACTCACTCGCTCCGGCGCCGGTCGCGGGGCAGATGGCCCGGACTCGGAGAACCCGAATCGGTTGTGCAGCTTCCGCACGAACGGCGGCGCCCACCAGTTCGCCTCGCCTGCCAGTCGCATGAAGGCCGGTACGAGCACCCCGCGCGCCAGGGTGGCGTCCATCAGGATCGCGATGGTCAGGCCCAGCCCCATCATCTTGATGAAGGTCACCTGCGAGGTGGAAAACGCGATGAAGGTGACCGCGAGGACTCCCGCCGCGGCGGTCATGATCTTTCCGGTCTTCTGCAGGCCGACGGCCACAGCGGCCCTGGTGTCGCCCGTGCGGTCGTGCTCCTCCTTGATCCGGGAGAGCAGGAAGACCTCGTAGTCCATCGACAGGCCGAAGGCGATGCAGAACATCAGCACCGGAATGCTCGTATCGAGGGTCCCGGTCGAGGTGAAGTTCAGCAGTTCGGCGCCGTTGCCGTTCTGGAACACCCAGACCATCGC
>JBPCPI010000094.1:0-4500 GCA_050999295.1 Geodermatophilaceae bacterium
GAGCACGCACCCCGCCCGGCGGGGCCAGACCAAGGCATCAGTCGCTGACAGCCGCCTCCATCCTTGTCCGCGTGCATGACTGCGCGTGCGCGAGTAGGTGGAGTGGCTACACTTGTGGCCATGACAATCGCCGACCAGATGGCCCTCAAGGACGTCAAGAACCGCTTGTCCGAGGTGGTGGACCAGGTCGAGCGTGAGCATGGCCGCGTGGTCATCACCAAGCATGGCCGTCCGGCGGCCGTAGTCGTCTCGATCGACGACCTCGAGTCGTTGGAGGAAACACTGACGATCATGTCGAAGCCGCGACTCGTCACGCAGCTCCGGGACAGCCTGGCCGAACTCCAGCAAAACGAAGGTCAGGTCCTGACCAAGGACGAGGCCGTCGCGCTGCTACCCCGCTGACGGGCTCAGGATGGACGTGGCGTGGACCGCGACATCCAAGCGCGCCCTGACCCGGCTGCCCGAGAAGGTGGCCACCGCCGTGGTGGAGTTCATCTACGGTCCGCTGGCCGACAACCCCCAGCGAGTAGGAAAGCCCTTGCGCTTCGAGCTCGAAGGCTTGCACAGCGCACGACGCGGCGACTTCCGCATCATCTACCGGATGACTGATCGGGTGACGATCCTGGCCATCGAGCACCGCGCGGACGCCTACCGCAAGAACTGACACCCCGCGGCAGATGAGTGCGTTTCCAGGCCTTCGCTGACAGGATTCGTTGCCAGGAGGATTGATGGCGCACCGGCTGATGAAGGATTCGATCTTCCGGCAGTCTCAACTGGATGATGTCTACGCGCCGCATGTTGAACCCATCAACCGGCTTGTCGATCGTCTTCGCGATCCAACGGGCAGAGGTTGGATGCCTTACGTCGCCCCGATGTACGGCGGCGTCAACGCGCAGGTTCTGTTGCTGCTGCGTGACCTGGGCCGAAGACCAACAGCGGCTCGGGCTTTGACGGGTCTGGCTTCCTCAGCCCGGAGAACGACGACGCGACAGCCGAGCGGATAGCGGGTCTCCTCGCGGAGGCGGGTCTGTCAGCGGCGCAGTGCACCGCGTGGAATTCGTACCCTTGGTACATCAACCAACCGCCGACAGCCGGTCAGATTGCTGCAGGCCTGGACCCGCTGATCAATCTCCTGCGGCTGCTCGACCGCCTAAAGGTCGTGATGCTGCTGGGCAGCGAAGCGAGGAGGATATGGGGTCGAGCCGAGAAGACGGAGCCTGGGCTCGCTGGACGGTTACGTGCCATCGCCACACGCCACGCCAGCAACCAGGCATTCATCGGCAGCCCAGAGCAGCGCGCCTACTGGAAGGTCGACCAACGCAATGCCTTCCACGAGGCGGCAGCGGTGGTCCGGGGCGAGAACCCGCCGCCGCGGGTCCATCTTGAGGCCGCGGTACTCACATCGTTCACGCAGTGGCTTGAGCAGCGGGGCTGGGATGTCCGGACCAGCGCCTCGGTCGCGGACGTAGTAGCAAAGAGGGGAGCAGACACCCTGATTGCCGAGGTGAAGGGGTCCACCTCTTCCGCCGGCCTCGACGTGGACACGATGTACGGCCAACTGCTGCGTCGCATGACCGCTGCCTCGGACTCCACCAGGTTCGCCGTAGTGGTCCCACGTTCGGCTGCGGCTGCGGTTGCCAGAGTGCCGCAGGCTATCCGCGACCTACTGAAAGTCGACGCATACGTCGTCGAGCTCAACGGACAGGTCACGCCAATGGCGTGACCGGCAATCCTCCCGTCCGCGTCCGCGCCCGCGCCCGCGCCAAGTCGGAGCGGTCTCGCCCGGGTCTGCCCCGACTTTGGTTGACTCGGTCGGGTAGGTGGTTCAGGCCGCGTGTGGGTCTGGGTCATTGTCTCGACTCCAGGTCCGGAATTGGAAGCTGGCGAGGGATGTCAGAAGCCTTCGACCTCGACGCGGGTGTCGGAGAACGTCGGGGCGTTGCCCAGATCGGCGAACACGAACGGCGTGACGGCATTGACCGTCGACTGGTCCTTGGTGTTCGTACGCCACGCGCCCATCGGGGACATCACGACTCCCGGAGCGATGTCCGCGGTCACCCGGGCTAGCGCGACGAACTGCCCGCGATCGTTGAACACGCGCACGTACTGCCCGTCGACGATGCTTCGATCGGCTGCGTCCTGGGGATGGATCGACACGGCCGGTTCGCCCTGCACCCGCTTCTGCGCGGGCTGGTCGCCGGCACTGGAGTTCAGGTACGCGTGCGACTTGGGCGAGAGGAAGTTGAGCCGGTATCCCGCATCGGCGGTCTCCCGCGGCGGCACGTAGTGCGGCAGCGGGTCGACCATACCGCCGGGCTGGTACTCGTTCGAGCCCTGCCGGAACAACGGGACGACGAAGTTGCCCGCCTCCGCGGCGACCGACGAGCGGAACTCGGTCTTGCCCGATGGGGTCGGGAAGCCGCCTTCGACGTGCGGCGCGTATTCGTCGGCCGACGGCAGGTTCAGGCGCGCCCAGCCGCTCTCCCGCAGCGAGTCGACGGTGATGCCCTCCATTGCGGGGGACGACCAGTCGAACGCCTCGGCGATCATGTCCTCGTCGGTGCGGGTGAAGCACGGCTCGGTGAACCCCATCCGGGCGGCGAGCCGGCGGAACAACTCGGTGTTGGACACCGCCTCGCCCAGCGGCGCGACCGCGGGGGTGTTCAACGTGACATAGAAGTGTCCCCAGCTGAACATGATGTCGTGCTGTTCGAGCTGGGTGGTGGCAGGCAGCATGATGTCGGCGTACCGCGCGGTGTCGGTGAGGAAATGATCGCTGACAACGGTGAAGAGATCCTCCCGGGCCAGCCCGGCGGCAAGCTTGTCCTGCTCAGGGCAGACCACGAGCGGATTCGAGTTGTAGACCATCAGCGCGTTGATCGGCGGATCCAGCTCCAGTTCCCCGGTCAGCGCCCGGCCGAGCAGGAACTGGTTGACGACCCGGGTCCCAGGAGTTGCCAGCTCGGGGTGCATCAACGCGCCCCAGTTCACCGGAAACGCCCACAGCGGCAGCTGCAGCAGCCCGCCGCCGACGTTGCGCCACGCTCCGACCAACGCCGGCAGGCAGGCGATCGAACGCACCGTCTGCCCACCGCCGGCGTGCCGCTCGATCGCGACCCCGATGCGGATCATCGACGGCTGTGCGGTCGCGTACTCGCGGGCAAGGGTGCGGATGTCCTCGGCCGGGATCCCGGTCTCGGCCGCCGCCCACTCCGGGGTGTACTGCTGCACCCGCTTGACCAGTTCGGGGTAGCCGACCGTGTGGTCGCGGACGTATGCCTCGTCGGTCAAGCCTTCGTTGATGATCACGTGCATCATGGCCAGCGCCAGCGCGCCGTCGGTGCCGGGCCTGATCGGGATGTACCAGTCGGCGTGCTTGGCCGTGCGGTGGCGGACCGGGTCGATCACCACGATCTTCGCGCCGCGCCGCTGCGCCTCGGCCACGAACGGCCACAGGTGCAGGTTCGTGGAGATCATGTTGCAGGCCCAGATGAGGATGTACCGGGAGTGCACCAGGCTCTCCGGGTCCACTCCGGCCGTGGCGCCGATGGTCATGGTGTACGCCGTGCAGGCGCCCGAATCGCAGTAGGTGCGCTCGGTGATCGTGGCGCCCAGCTTGTTGAAGAACGGGTCGCCCACGTTGAGCCCGTTGAGGATTCCTTCGGTACCCAGGTAGCTCACCGGCATGATCGACTCGGGACCGTGCTGGTCGATCGTGGCGCGGAACCGCGACTTGATCTCGTCCAGCGCATGGTCCCAGGAGATCCGCTCGAACTGGCCGCTGCCCTTGGGCCCGGTGCGCCGCATCGGGTACAGCAGCCGGTCCGGGCTGTACACCTTGTCCACGTAGTTGTTGACCTTCACACACAGCCCGCCGCGGGTAAACGGATGCTCGGGGTCGCCTCGGACCTCGGTGGCCCTGCCGTCGGTGACCGTGACCAGCATCGCGCAGGTGTCCGGGCAGTCGTGCGGACACGCGGCGCGCACCGTCTTCGGGCGGGTTCTGTCATCGGTCGCGGTCATCGATCCTCCCGGCTGTGGTGATGAGCCTCCACCGGCCACCGCTCGCGCGGCCCGGCACTGCGCCCAGATGAGTGTGCGCGGTCTGCGCAGTGTGATGCATCCTGCCCGGTTGTCGCCACCCAGCCGACGCAGCGTCGATGGTGCGAGTTCGCCGAGATCGGCCGGCCGCCCGTCGTCTTGCCAGCGAGGTCGTTCTCGAGCCTTCGGTTTATCTCGCTCCCGCTCGGTCACGTCCTCCGCTTCACCATCCGCTCGGATCTCAAACGCTCGAATGACCTTGCCGTCCTCATCGAGCAAGCCGAGGTAGAGGGACGCTGGTTCCCCTTTGCCGTGCGCCGTTCCCGATACCACACTGCTTAGCCTTGTCCGTCACTCCGTCCAGCAGTAGCTGGAAAGCGTGACCTGTAGCCGCGTCGGCGCCCTTCGTTGCCATGTAAATAAAGAGGACCTCCCACCAGGTGACCCCGTAGCCGCGCT
>JBPCPI010000128.1:0-4305 GCA_050999295.1 Geodermatophilaceae bacterium
CAAGGTAGATCAGGCGCAGCAACACGGTCATCATCCTGACCGACAGCCCCGATGACCCACCGTCGGCCCTCAGAACACCGCTGCTCACGCCGCGGATGGAGTTCTCGGCACGCACAGCTTGCCGGATACGCCTCTCGGATCTCGGCTCCGTCGCAGACGCAAAGTGATCATGGAGACCGCTGGTCGCCACGGCGCACACAACCTCCGTATCTTCGGCAGTGTCGCTCGTGGTGAAGACAGGGCCGACAGCGACATCGACCTGCTGGTGGACCTCGACGAAGGCGTCGGACTGGTCAAGCTGGCAGGCCTCGAGCGTGAGCTATCGGAGCTACTCGGCCGGCGGGTCGACGTCGTACCTGCTGAGGGACTCAAACCGGTGGTCAGGTCCAAGGTCGATCGCGATCTGGTGCAGCTGTGAGCCGGCGCGACCACGAGCGGCTCGGGGACATCCTCGCCGCGATCGAGGCGATCCATGCCCATCTGCGGCACAACATCTCGAAAGCGGCCTGGTCTTCGACGCCGTGCGGGTGCGGCTGATCGAGATCGGCGAAGCAGTCAAGAGCACCGACGCCGAGACGCTGGCGTTGATGCCAGAGATCCCGTGGTCCGACGTCGCACGGATGCGGGTTCACTTGGCGCACCGCTACTTCGACACCACACACGCCATCGTTCGGGGTACCGTCGAGAACGATCTCCCGGCAGTCGAAGCCGCCGTACGACGGGTGCTCGAAGACACGGGTGACTGAGCCAATCTTCAACGCTCGTGGGGAATAGCGGCGGAAGTTCGGGCGAGAACCCGGAAGTGCGAGTCCACCACGTCGGCGTCCTCGGCCTGTAAGTCCGTCGCTGATGCCCTTCGAAGGCTCGAATCCTTCACCTGCCACCCCGCACAGAGCCTCCGACGTGCGGCTCGCCGGGTCAAGGGGCCTTTCTCCGTCCGGCGCCGTCGCGTCCTCAGCCGGCCATTTTCGACAGGATCTGGCCGATCACCACGGCGGCGACCCCGCCGGCCAGTGCCAGGTACGGCAGGACTCCGGCGCGCTTGACCGGGGGACCGGAGGTGACCACCGCGCCTCCGTCGCCGGCGATGTCGTCCCGTTCGTCCCCGGTGTCATACATCGAGGCGGGAAAGACGCCGTGGTCCTGCACGTAGTGGCGATAGCAGAAGACCGGGAGGATCAGCGCGGCGAAGACCACCCCGGTAGCCAGCGCACCCGGACCCCAGACGTTGGCGCCCCAGCCCAGCAGCAGCGCGTTGAAGAAGGCGAGGAAGGCGCCGGTCGCGATCATCGCCGTCGGCGCACGCCAGGGTCGTGGGGTGTCGGCACGGTCCTTGCGGTGGATCCACCCCGCGTTGAGGTTGAGGAAGTTGAAGATCATGTAGCAGACGGTCGAGGAGGCGAGGACGAAGATGTAGTCGCTCATCAGCAACAGGGCAAGGTTGAAGGTCAGGTCGGTCCACATCGCCCGGGTCGGCGCGCCGTTGTCGTTGGTGCGGCCCAGATAACGAGGCAGCCAGCCGTCCTTCGACCCTTGGTAGAGGGTCCGGGACGAGCCGGCCATGGTCGTCATGATCGTGAGCAGCAGGGCGAGGATCAGCATGACGATCAGCAGGTTGCCGATGACCGCGCCGCCGCCGACCATGTCGGCCATGGCCCTACCGACGCCGTCACCGTTGACGATGCCGTCGGTGGTCAGCCGCTTCACGCCGAGCGCGCCCTGGAAGGTGAACGGGACCAGGGTGTAGGCGACGAGGCAGAGAAGGCCCGCGGTGAAGATCGCCTTAGGGGTGTCCTTGGCCGGGTTCTTGAACTCGGAGGTGTAACAGATCGAGGTCTCGAAGGCGTACGCCGACCAGGCGGCGAGGAACAGTCCGCCCGCGACCAGGGTCAACCCGTCGAGGTCCCAGCCGCCGCTGAGCGGGGCGAACGGGGTGAAGCTCGCCGAAGCCACGTCACCGGTCACCAGGGGGACCACCCCGACGACCAGCAGGGGGACGAGGACCGCGATGCCGATCACGGTCTGCACTCGGGCAGCGCGCAGGATCCCGCCGTGCTGCAGCGCGAAGACCAGGAGCAGGAACCCGGCAGCGATCAGGAACGTGGCGTTGAACCGCAGCTCCAGCCTGTTCTTGAGCAACCCGAGATCGGCCAGCTGGACGGACCACGTGTTGATCGCGGCGTCGGCCGGGAAGAGCGCAGTGAGCAGGTAGCCGGCGGCCAGACCCGACCCGATCGTGAGGACCGGGGACCACGCCAACCAGTTGCACCAGACCGAGATGGGCGCGACGAACTTCGAGTACGGCGCCCACGCCATCGCCCCGAACACCGAGGCGCCACCCGACTTGCCCGGGAACAGGCCGGCGATCTCGGCGAAGACGAAGCTCTGGATCAGCCCCAAGAGCACCGACACCGTCCAGATCAGCGGCGAGATCGTGCCGACAGTCGCCGCGATCGACCCGATGGAGAAGAGCACCAGTGCCGGGACGCCACTGGCGATCCAGAAGCCACCCTTCCAGTCGATCGAGCGCTGCATCCCGGGGTCGGCGGGTCGCTCCTGCAGGGCGGTGGTGGATGAACGCGAGCGGTCTGACATCGCTGCCTCCGAGCGGTCGTGCGAGACGGTCCTATCTGGCCGGCTTCCTTGCGGTGGTCATGGTGCGGTCGTCGAACCGAGTACGGGTGTCAGTGCGCCGGCGGCTGCCAGTCCGCGAGCTGGGTCGGTTTCCAGCTCTCGCCCACCGTCTGTGAGCCGGCCACCCACGAGCCGAGCTCGGGTTGGGTGAACTTCGCGTGCTTGTGCTTGAGCCAGATGCCGTAGGAGTTGCCCTCCTGAAGGTGCTTGATCAGCACCTTGCGGGCAAACTCGTCCTCCCTGCCCTCCGGGATGTCGAAGTGGATCTTGAGAAAGGCGTTGGTGTACCGGTCGAAGACGGCATTCATGCCGCCCTCCTGAAGGAGGTGGATGTCCTCCAGCCAGTTGATGTCGCGACCCGGCGTGGCTGCGTTGAGGTCGATGTCCTCGACCAAGGTGAGGTCGAACTGGTACGGGAACGTGCGCCCGGTCAGCTCCTCGGTGTCGATGCCCTTGTTCGTGGTGAGAGTGCGACCCGATGTGTCGTAGTCATCAGCCATGGCGCGTCCCTTCGCTCCCGTCGTTGGCCACGTGCTTGGCGAGAAGGCCCTTGATCTCGGCGAGGGTGCGCTCCTCGGTGACACCGGGGATGTACTTCGTCCCGGCCAACGGCACCTTCGCCATGGCGGCGGCCTCCGTCGTCAGCGCACACAGGTCCTCCGGCTCGAGGCTGTGGACGTCGGTCTTCCCGCAGGCCCGGGCCAGCATCTGCACCTCGAGGGTCAGTGTGTGCAGGAAGTTGTAGACCCGTTCGGCTGCTTTGTCGACCTCCAGGCGCTTGCGCAGCTCGGGGTCCTGCGTCGTGATCCCGACCGGGCAACGTCCGGTGTGGCAGTGGTAGCAGGACCCGGCCGGCACGCCGACAGTGCCTTCGTAGTCGGTGACCCCGGGCAGTTCCTTGTTGCAGTTCAGGGCCATCAGCGCGGAGTGCCCGATGGCGATCGCATTGGCGCCCAGGGCGAGCGCCTTGGCAACATCGCCGCCGTTGCGAATGCCACCGGCCACGACAAGGTCGATCTCGTCGGCCAGGCCCACGTCCTCCAGAGCCCGTCTGGCCTCGGGGATCGCGGCCATCAGCGGGATTCCGGTCTCCTCGGTGGCGATGTGCGGACCGGCTCCCGTACCGCCTTCGGCACCGTCCAGGTAGATGATGTCCGGCCCGCACTTGGCTGCCATCCGCACGTCGTCGTAGACCCGGGCGGCACCGAGCTTGAGCTGGATCGGCACCTGGTAGTCGGTTGCCTCGCGAATCTCCTGGATCTTGAGTGAGAGGTCGTCCGGGCCGAGCCAGTCTGGGTGACGCGCGGGGGAGCGCTGGTCGATACCGGCTGGCAGGGAACGCATCTCGGCGACCTGCTCGGTGACCTTCTGCCCCATCAGGTGCCCACCGAGACCGACCTTGCAGCCCTGTCCGATGAAGAACTCGACGGCGTCGGCCAGCATCAGGTGGTGCGGGTTGAACCCGTAGCGGCTCTGGATGACCTGGTAGTACCACTTGGTGGACAGGTCGCGCTCCGGCGGGATCATGCCGCCCTCGCCCGAACAGGTCGCCGTCCCCGCCATCGACGCGCCCTTGGCCAGGGCCATCTTGGCTTCCAGTGACAGCGCCCCGAAGCTCATACCGGTGATGTAGATCGGGATGTCGAGCTCGATCGGGTTCTTGGCGTACCG
>JBPCPI010000184.1:0-10465 GCA_050999295.1 Geodermatophilaceae bacterium
TCGAGATGGGGCACGACGTCGTCGTGCTCCTGGACTCGATCACCCGGCTCGGCCGGGCGTACAACAACTCCTCACCGGCCAGCGGCCGGATCCTGTCCGGTGGCGTCGACTCGACCGCGCTCTACCCCCCGAAGCGGTTCCTGGGTGCGGCCCGCAACATCGAGAACGGCGGCTCGCTCACCATCCTGGCGACCGCGCTGGTGGAGACCGGCTCGACCGGTGACACCGTCATCTTCGAGGAGTTCAAGGGCACCGGTAACGCCGAGCTCAAGCTCGACCGCCGGCTGGCCGACAAGCGGATCTTCCCGGCCGTCGACGTCGACGCCTCGGGTACCCGTAAGGAGGAGATCCTCCTCTCCCCGGACGAACTCGCAGTGGTCATCAAGCTGCGTCGTGTCCTGCACGCACTCGACCCGCAGCAAGCGATCGAGTTGCTCCTGGACAAGATGCGCAAGACGCCGACCAACGTCGAGTTCCTCATGCAGATCCAGAAGACCACCCTGGGGCCGAACGAGTAGGTCGCGCGGGCCGTTGCCTGACCCTGCGGGGAATACCGCACGGGCACGCAGCCTTAGACTCGGCGCCGACATCAAGGAGCGAAGAGGAAGACATGAAGTCAGACATCCACCCCGACTACGTGGACACCCAGGTGACCTGTAGCTGCGGGAACACCTTCACCACGCGCAGCACGGCCAAGAACGGGGTGCTGCACGCCGAGGTGTGCTCGGCCTGTCATCCCTTCTACACCGGCAAGCAGAAGATCCTGGACACCGGTGGCCGAGTGGCCCGCTTCGAGCGCCGCTTCGGCAAGCGCACGAGCACCGATAGCGCCAAAGCCGACAGCTAGCTCGACCTTCGGCGCCTGCCCGCTCACCCTTCCCGGTGGGTGGCAGGCGCCGTTTGCTGTCTCCACCAAGCCGATCCCTGGCGGTTTTGTCCAAAACCGCCAAACCGAGAGGAGTACGTCATGAGCGCGCCGACTGCGGCCGGTGATCCACAGCGCCTGACCGAGATCCTCGCCGAGTACCAGGAACTCGAAACCGCCCTCGCCGATCCGGCCGTACACGCCGACGGCACAAGGGCCCGAACCCTCGGTCGGCGCTACTCGCGACTGGGCCCGGTTGTGGCCACCCATCGCGAACTCGAGGCCGCTCGCGGCGACCTGATCGCGGCCCGTGAGTTGGCCGACGAGGATGCCGGCTTCGCAACCGAGGCCGACGAGTTGGCCGTACGGATCGAAGCACTCACCGAGCGGCTCGAGGAACTGCTCCTGCCGCGCGATCCCAACGACGACAAGGACGTCATCCTCGAGATCAAGGCCGGCGAGGGCGGCGAGGAGTCCGCGTTGTTCGCCGGTGACCTGCTGCGGATGTACCTGCGCTATGCCGAGCGCAAGGGCTGGCAGACCGAAGTCCTCGACGCCGTCGAGTCCGACCTCGGCGGCTACAAGGACGTCAGTGTCGCGGTCAAGGCGCGCACAGCCGACGAGCCGGGTATCTGGTCGCGGTTGAAGTGGGAAGGCGGCGTGCACCGCGTCCAGCGAGTGCCGGTGACCGAATCCCAGGGCCGCGTCCACACCTCCGCGGCAGGCGTACTTGTCATGCCCGAAGCCGAGGACGTCGAGGTCACCATCGACCCCAACGACCTGCGCATCGATGTGTATCGCTCCTCCGGGCCGGGCGGGCAGAGCGTCAACACCACCGACTCCGCCGTACGGATCACGCACCTCCCGACCGGCCTGGTCGTGAGCTGCCAGAACGAGAAGTCGCAACTGCAGAACCGGGAGCAGGCAATGCGCATCCTGCGCGCCAGGATGCTGGCGGCGGCTATGAATAGCGCTGCGGCGGCCGCGAATGACGTCCGGCACAGCCAGGTACGTACGGTCGATCGCAGTGAGCGGATCCGGACCTACAACTACCCCGAGAACCGGGTCGCCGACCACCGGATCGGGTTCAAGGCCAACAACCTCGAACAGGTCCTGGATGGCGAGCTGGACGCGATCATCGAGGCCCTCGTGCTCGCCTCTCGTACCGAGCAACTCGCGGGTTCAGGCGATCCCGGCTCGGCCTGACTACCATCCCGGCCACGGATCAGGTCATGTGGTCAGGTCTGGGTCGCCAGGTAGTAGTAGTTGAACGGGTCGGTCTCGATCTCCTTGACCTCGACCTGCCCGAAACCGGCTTCGCCGAGCATCGCGACGGCCACCTGCTCCCCCCAAACCGTACCGAGCCCGGCACCTCCCAGGGCCAGCGACACCGTCATGCAGTGCATGGTCGACAGCGTGTAGAGAAAGGCTGCCCACGGCAGGTCGAGATTCTCGTGCAGGTTGTTGGACGCATTGGCGTCCACCATCAAGAACACGCCGTCAGCGCGTAGCGCAGCCGCGATACCCGACAGGACGCGGGCCGGGTGTGCCTGGTCGTGGATCGCGTCGAACGCGGTGATCAGGTCGTACTCTTCGATAACGCCGAGTTCGGTGACGTCTTGCAAGGTGAACGTCGAGTTGGCCAGATGCAAGACCTGCGCCTCGTTTTTGGCCGCCGTGATGGCCTGGGGAGAGAAGTCGTACCCGGTGAAGCGGCTGTTCGGAAATGCCGCCGCCATCAGGTTTACCGCATGCCCCTGCCCGGAGCCGATGTCGGCGACGTCGATGCCTTCGCGGAGCCGGTCGGTCAGACCGGGCACCAGCGGAAGGAGGCCCTCGATCAGGGCGGCATCGTGCACCGTGGCGCTGTCCTCGGCCATCAGTCGGTGAAAGCGCGGATACGCGCTGTACGGAACGCCGCCTCCGTTCGCGAAGCACTCGACGACTGGCTCCTCGACGCTGGCCAGGAGTGCTATGAACTGCATGATGTAGGCGAGATTGTCCGGCCCCGCGAGCGTGTCAGGCAGGCAGCATGCTCAGCCGGCAGCCAGTAAGTGCTGGTCTTCGGATCGTGCCGGACGATACGCCCGGTTGTCACCGCGCCCAGCCATTCACGGACGTATCGCTCCTGCAGGCCTGCTGCGTCGGCCACTTCTTGGCTGGTACTCGGGGCCAACTGCGCCATGACGTGGAAGAGGCCGACCTGGTGTCCGATGCTCGTCATCAGCGCCACTGCGGCGTCATTGAGGACGCCGACCATGTGGTCGGCGAACCGCTCGGCGACAGAAGGATCGAACTCGGGATCGCTCACGTCCGGTGTGGTCTGGGGCTTCGTCTGCAACTTGTCTGTGCCGGTGCTCGTCTCGGTGGATTTCATGAACAGGGCCTTCCCGCGGTCGATGACGGGCGTCGTGCTCGTCCCGGATGACGCTAGGAAGTCGACGAGCACCCCGGCATCGGGCAGATCATGTGTCTTGCGAACCGGCCATGGGCTATCTGATGCAGGAGGTCCCGGTCCGGCTCATCAGCCCGTCCGGGGCCGGGAGAGCCGGTGCTCGTTGGCCCACGCTGCGGCAGCGGTCCGGGACTTGACTCCGAGCTTGATGAAGATGTTGGCGAGGTGCCGGCCCACCGTCTTCTCGCTGATGAACAGCGCCGCGGCGGCCTCCTTGTTGGTGGCTCCTTGGGTGATCTGGGCGAGCACCTCGATCTCCCGAGCGGTGAGACCCCCGAGCAGTTCGGCATTGCGGCGCCGCTGATCGAGCAGGCGAGTCTGCAGCTTCGCCCCAAGCTCAACGCAGGTACCGGTAGCGGCCGCCAGCGCCACAGCTGCGGAATCGGCGTCGCCGAGCAGCCGATACGCCTCGCTCACGAGGACGCGCACCCGGGCCGCGTCGTAGGGCGCCGGGATGTCGCAGTACCGGCGATGGGCATCGAGCAGGACCGGAAGGGCTGCCTCGGGCTGTCCCTGCGCCAACAGCACGGCGCCGCGGGCATGACCGGCCCAGGTGATGAACCCGGGCGTGGTGTATCGAGCCGCGATCTCGCCCAGGTCGGCGCAGGCGCGGGCGGCTGCCGGGACCTCATCGTTGGCCAGGGCGGCCTCGACGTAGGCCGCGAGCAACCGGGCCCGGCGAAACGGCGCGTTGGCACTGTCGGCTAGAGCGAGCCGCAGTCCGGCAGCCGCATCGTCGGTCCTTCCCTGAGCAAGCCGGAGTAACGCGAGCCCCGGCTGCGGATCGCGTCCTAACTGACCGGCGCGCTGGTATCCCTGCTCGGCGGCGACGAGGTCGTCGGCCAACATGCGCAACTCGGCCAGTTGATAGTGCGCCTCGGCCACAACGGCCACGTTCATGTCGGCAAGTTCGGCACAGGCGATGGAGGCCTCGGCCTCGGCTTGCGACCACTGTCCTGCCGTCTGCAACAGCTGGATGCGATGCATCCGGCACACGCCGAGGAAAACCACGGCACTGGCGAAGCCTTCGCACCATCGCTGGCTGGCCGCGGTCCACTGCCGTGCCCGGCGAACGTCGGCGAGGTCGTGACAGACACCCATCAGCTGGCAATAGATGTTGCCTGCCCAATCAGGCGCCACGTGGCCGGCAAGCACGGGCAACATCGCTTCGTCGAGCAACGCGAAACCCTTGTCCACCTGGCCGCGTTGAACAGTGACGAGGCCCTCGGAGGCAAGTCCCAGGGCGATCAGGGTCGGCGAGGTGAACCGGTGGCCGATCTCCTGGATCTGGCGTGCTCCTACCAGTGCGGCGTCCAGGTCGCCGCCTTCCAAAGCCTCAGCCGTGTCGAGCCAGACCAAGAATCCTTGTTCGGCGCAGTCCGGCTGGTCCTCGAGAATTCGCCGGGCACGGCTGATCCAGCCGGATCCGATCGCGACCTCGCCGCGCAGCATCCAGGTGAACCCGATGTCGAGCGCGTTCATCGCCGCTTTCTGCGGGCGTCCTTCTGCGAGGAAATGCTGGTGGCACTCCTCGGAGATCGCCAACGTCTCTTTGATCAGGCCGAGCCACCACGCAGCATCGGCCAGGGCATGCAGGTCATCGGCTGCCAGCGAGCCCCGTTGCCGGGCAGTTTCGAGACCGCGATAGGCGTCATGCCAGTCCCGCCGGGCGTAGGACGCCCGAGCAGCGGCCAGCAGGTCAGCCAGGTCCGGCATGGAACGAAGGTATCCCCGCGCCACGGGCTACGACGGTCAAGCGGGCGCCGACGGCGTACGACAAGCTAACCCGACCAGACCTTCCAGGCGATGAGGACGAGTCCATGAGCCGCAACAACGTGAGAGCTCCCGTTGTCTGTGTGCTCACTCTCGTGGCTCTCAGCGCCGGGCTGGTCGCCTGCAACAGCTCAGCGCCCAGGTCGAACGCGCCGGACACCGCGACGTCGGCGGACCCAGTGCCGCCAGACCCGTGCAGTGGTTACTTGGCTGATGACCTCACCAGCATCGCGGTGGACGTCGGTGGGCAGGAAAGGGAGGCCGTCGTCCACCTTCCGGCGGGCGCCGACGACACCGAACCGCTGCCACTCGTACTGGGCTTCCACGGCTATGGCGGCACCACAGATGATCTGGAGGGTGACACCCGTCTTTTCGAGGAGGGCGACGCACAAGGTTTCGTCACCGTCTTCCCGGCAGCTCTCGGTAATCCGGCTAGATGGGACCTCCGCGACCGCGAGTCACCGGACCTTGCCTTCGTGGACGCCCTGCTCACCGAACTGGAAGTGCGAGTCTGCATCGACCCCCGTCGCATCTACGCCACTGGATTCTCCCAGGGTGCGGCGATGGCCAACGCGGTTGGCTGCAGTCGTCCCGAGCGCTTCGCGGCAATAGCCCCGGTCGCGGGAGTTTATGACCCGATGTGGCGCGACATCTGCACCGGCGACCCTGTGCCAGTCATCGGCTTTCACGGCGTGCTGGATCCCGTCGTCCCGTATGAAGGCGGCACTGACCGGAGTGGGCGACCGATCATCGGGGCAGAGCTTTGGGCCACCCAGTGGGCGGAGCTGAACCGCTGCACTGGTGGTCCGCAGGCACAACCGCCGATCGGCGATGTGCAACCGCTCTTCTGGACAACGTGCGCGGCGGCGGTCGAGTTCTACCGAGTCGCCGGGGCCGGGCACAGCTGGCCGGGAGGTGTGCACGACGACCCTGACATGGGCGGATCGACCGAAGCTGTCTCGGCAAATGCCCTGATCTGGAGCTTCTTCGAACGGCACTCCCTGCCCGGCTGATTCCAGGGCCGTCGCAACCCCGCTCTCCTTCAGCCACTGCCCTCGGGCTTCTGTGACGCGCGTCGCTACGGCTGAAGTTCCAGAACCTGGACAGACGTCGAGGTGGTGAGTTCTAGCCGGCAGACTCAGGCGTGCGGCCAAGCCGCTCGAGTAGGGCCGCGGGCACGACCCGGACCCCGAATGGTCGGGTGGCCGTGAAGGCGTCGCCCCCGGAGACCCGTGCGATTTCCCGATAGGCCTCCGTCGAGTCGAGTTCGAGGACCAGCAGGTCAGGCGCTTCAGGGTCCAATACCCAATAGCTTGGAGTGCCCATTCGCTCGTACGCGGCCCGTTTTAGGCTGAGGTTGACGAGATGCCGGGTGGGGGAGAGCACTTCGACGGCAAGAACGGGCGCCGCCGGGAGGTTCGTCGCCATCAGCTGGTCGCGACGAGCGACCAGCACATCGGGCTGTACCTCGTTACTCGCATCGATCCGTACAGCGAACGGCGCTGCCAATACGAACAGATCCTCTGGGCAGGCGTCGTCCAGCAGTCGGTAGAGGGCCAAGGCGAGTACCTGATGCCGCAAGCCCGGGCGGGACTCACCAGCAGTTGACCGTCGACGAGCTCATAACGGCGTCCGTCATCGGGCATTCCTTCCAGGTCAGCGACCGAGAAGGGACTGCTCGCAACAGATCCCATGCGCGTCATGGTCCCCCCCAACAGGTCACCTGCCAACCGTGTCAGGCTGAGATGGCCCTGGGACCGCGGAGAAGCCGGTTGTGGATACGGACACGACGTCCGGCCGGGCTTTGCCTACCCCGTACACCGGCACGCCGAACGGCGACTCGGCGTGTTGCGACACCAGGTAGGCAAAGCGTGATCGTGGGCGTCGCGGGATGATGGCCTTATGACCCAGCGGTTCGACTGTTCCGAGGACGGCCAGCGCCGGGACGGCATCGCCGCTGCGGCCACCGCCATCCGGGCCGGCAAGTTGATCATCCTGCCGACCGACACGGTGTACGGGATTGCAGCCGACGCGTTCACCCCGCGGGCGATCACCGGTCTGCTGGCCGCCAAGGGTCGGGGGCGGGCGATGCCGGTGCCGGTGCTCATCGCCGACGTCGACACCCTGGAGGGCGTCTCGACGAACCTCAGTTCGACTGCGCGGCTGCTCACCAGGGCCTGCTGGCCGGGCGGCCTAAGCGTCATCGTGGAGCACCCACCCTCGCTGGCCTGGGATCTGGGGGACGCCAAGGGGACAGTGGCCGTACGCGTGCCGGACGACGATCTGGCCCGCGACCTGCTCCGGGAGACCGGGCCGCTGGGAGTCTCCAGTGCCAACCGCTCGGGACGACCGCCTGCGCGGACCGCCGACGACGCGATCGAACAACTCGGTGCGGTCGTGGCGGTGGTCCTCGACGACGGTCCGCGCGCTGAAGGGGAACCCAGCACGATCGTGGACTGCACCGCCGATCCGCCGAGGGTGCTACGCGTCGGCGCGGTCCCGGAGTCCCGGTTGCACTATCTGGTGCCCACCATCCGTACGGTGGCACCTGTTGACTTCACAACCGATCCCGATCCGACCGCCGAGCCAGACCATGAACCGGCCAGTCCCGAGGAGCAAGACACCGCATGACCACATCGCCGTACTGGGGACCGGATTTCGCCGCCCTGCGGGCTACCGATCCGGAGATCGCCGATGTCATCCTCGGTGAACTCCGGCGGCTTCGCGGCGGATTGCAACTGATCGCGAGCGAGAACTTCACCAGCCCCGCTGTCTTGGCTGCGCTGGGCTCGACATTGTCCAACAAGTACGCCGAGGGCTATCCGGGCAGGCGCTACTACGGGGGCTGTACAGAGGTCGACAAGGCCGAGGAGATCGGGATCGCCCGGGCCAAGGAGCTCTTCGGCGCCGAGCATGCCAATATCCAGCCGCACTCCGGAGCCAGCGCCAACCTCGCTGCCTACGGCGCCTTCATGTCGCCCGGCGACACCCTGCTGGGGATGGCCCTCCCGCACGGTGGACACCTGACTCACGGCACGAAGGTCTCTTTCTCGGGAAAGTGGTTCAACGCCAAGCACTACGGCGTACGCAAGGAGACCGAGCACATCGACTACGACGAGGTTCGCGATCTGGCGCGCGAGCACCGGCCCAAGGTCATCGTCTGCGGTGGCTCGGCAATTCCGAGGACGATCGACTTCGCGACCTTCCGGGAGATCGCCGACGAGGTCGGCGCCATCCTCGTGGTCGACGCGGCGCACTTCATCGGACTCGTTGCCGGACAAGCCATCCCGAGCCCGGTCCCGTACGCTGACGTGGTCACGTTCACCACCCACAAGGTCCTGCGCGGTCCGCGCGGCGGAGCGATCGTGTGCAAGGCCGAGCACGCCAAGGCGATCGACAAGGCCGTGTTCCCGATGATGCAGGGCGGCCCGCTGATGCACTCGGTGGCTGCCAAGGCGGTCAACCTCAAGGAGTGCCAGAGCCCGGAGTACCAGGCCTACGCCCGCCAGGTCATCGCCAACGCCCAGGCACTGACCAAGGGCCTGGAAGCCGAAGGACTGCGCGCGGTCACCGGAGGCACCGACACCCATCTCGCCCTGCTCGACGTCTCCGAGGCCGGCGTGACCGGCGCCGAAGCGGAGTCGCGCTGCGATGCCGCCGCAATCGTCCTGAACAAGAACGCGATCCCCTACGACCCGCAGCCGCCGAGCGTGGCCTCGGGTATCCGGGTGGGCTCGCCCGCGGTCACCACGCAGGGCATGGGCCCGGTCGAGATGGATCGGATCGCGGCTCTGATCGGTCGGGCGATCCGGGACACCACCGGAGCCGAGGCTGTCGGGATCGCGGCCGAGGTCGGGGAACTTGTCAGCGCACATCCGGCCTATCCCGAACCTCGGGCCTGAACGGGTGACCCGACGGGCGCAGAGCGCGGGTCGCACCTTGGCTGGGGTAAATAGGGTGAGTTGGCTGCGGTCAGAGGCGAGTGAGCCGATGGCGGTGACCGGCGGTGCGTGAGTACTCGGTCGTACTGCTGACCGCGGCGATCATCACGTTTCTGCTGACCTCGGTCATCCGGACCGTAGCCAGGCACTTCCGCGCCATGACCCAGGTCCGGGACCGGGATGTCCATGCCATCCCGACCCCTCGGTGGGGTGGCTTCGGCATGTACGCCGGCGTGGCGGCGGGCATGCTCCTGGCCCACCAACTCCCCGCGCTGCAACGCACCTTCGGATACAGCTCCGAGACCACGGCCGTCCTCGTGGCCGGTGGCCTGATCTGTCTGTTGGGAGCGGTGGACGACCGGTTCGATCTCGACCCGCTGACCAAGTTGGTCGGGCAGATCGCGTGCGCAGGCGTCATGGTGCTCCTTGGGGTGCAGTTGCAGTACGTGTACGTGCCCTTCGGCGACATCGGCACCGTCTCGCTGGGGTCCGATGTGGGCGTACCGCTGACCATCCTGCTCACCGTGTTGGCAGTGAACGCCATGAACATGGTCGACGGCCTCGACGGATTGCTCGTCGGGGTCGCCGGGATCGCCGCACTCGCCTTCTTCGCCTACTCCTATTATCTGGCCCGTACCGGGTACGGCGACGTCGCGTCCGCACCGACGCTCACTACCGCTCTGCTCGCCGGCGCCTGCCTGGGGTTCCTGCCGCACAACTTCTCCCCTGCCCGGATCTTTCTGGGGGATACCGGCTCCATGCTGATCGGCCTGATGTTGTCCGCCGCCGCGGTCTCGGCCGCCGGCCGGGCAGACCCACAGACCCTGTCCTCGTTGGGGGGCGTCCTGCCGCTGACCCTCCCGCTGCTGATCCCGGTCGCGGTCCTGGCCATTCCGCTGGTCGATCTGGTCCTCGCGGTGCTCCGCCGTACCAAGGCCGGACGCTCACCGTTCGCCCCGGACAAGCAGCATCTGCATCACCGCCTGCTCGAGATCGGACACTCCCAGCGCCGAGCGGTGCTCACCATGTACCTCTGGTCGGGGCTACTCGCCTTCGGAACGGTGGCGATCGCGATCACCGGCCGGACGATCCCGGTGCTGCTCGGGATGGCCATCCTGGCCGTCATCGCCGTCGTGCTGTCTCAGCTCCCGAAATTCCGCCGCGCAGGTACGGCGAGCCCCCGGCCGCAGCGGGTGAAAACGCTGACCTGAGCACTGCCGAAGGCACCCGGATCCGGGCGGCGTTGCGGCGGGTCAGGCGCGCCGGGCAGCCGGCCACGCTCTGGTAGCGTCGCCTCACGAGATGGACGCCGGCGGCCCCGAACTGAGCGACCTGCTATCGATGGGCCTGACCATTGCCCTGTGGCTGGTAGTGGGCTTCGGCCTCGGCTAGTGAGCCGATCTGCCCTTCGACACGTTCCCGGGATTCGCC
>JBPCPI010000248.1:0-9558 GCA_050999295.1 Geodermatophilaceae bacterium
GGGACACCGCTTGGCAGGCCAGGCGGCTCAAGTGGGGATTCGAATTCGCTGACGGTCGCCGGGTCACCAACCTCGACATGGACGCGCGCTCCAACAGAATGTTTCACCGTGGCCAGGCAGATCCAGCGACGGACTCTCCGGTGCTTCTCAGTTGTGGGGGAGGTGGCGGAGATCGTTCGTGGGACATGGACTACTGGCTGTGGCCCCTGCCGCCGCCCGGCCGGTTCCGGATCGTCTGCCAGTGGGTGGACCAGGGCATCACGCAGACAGTTCAGGACCTCGACGCTCAGCTCCTGCTGGAGGCTGCCGATCGCGCGCGGCCGATCTGGCCGATTACATAGAAGCATTGACATATACCCATATGGGTATATGTTCTTCGCCATGGCACGAGCAACCACGACCTCGGATGCGTTCAACGCCGTCGCCGAACCCCGGCGGCGGGAGATCCTCGACGTGTTGGGCTCGGCCGAACTGTCGGTCGGAGAGCTCGTGGCACGGCTCGGGCTGGCCCAGCCCCAGGTCTCCAAGCACCTGCAGGTGCTGCGGCAGGTGGACCTCGTCCGCAGCACCAAGGTGGGCCGTCAGCGCATGTACCGGATCAACGGCCCGGCCCTGAAACCGGTCCACGACTGAGTGGCCGGCTTCGAGCAGACCTGGATCGAGCGGCTCGACCAGCTCGAGCGCTACCTCTCCCAACGTCAACCCGAACAGGAGCACTGATGAACACCATGACCCGGCACGGAAGCGCCATCGTCACCACCCCGTCCGACCGCGAGATCCTGATCACGCGGGCCTTCGATGCCTCGGCGGCACGGGTCTTCGATGCCTGGACCACTCCAGAGCACGTACGTCAGTGGTGGGGGTCGGAGGAGGCACCGCTCGTCGAGTGCGAGATCGACCTCCGGGTCGGTGGCTCGTGGCGCTACATCGTGGGCTACCCGGACGGCAAGGAGTTGGGCTGGCACGGCACCTACCACGAAATCGAACGCCCCAACCGTCTCGTGGCAACCGAGGTCTGGGAGCCCTTCCCCGACGCGGAGTCGGTGAACACACTGACGCTCACCGAGCAGGACGGCACGACAACGATGACCGTCACCGTGCTGCACTCCAGCAGGGAGAACCGCGACGGTCACCTGAACTCCGGCATGGAGGCCGGCCTGCAGATCGTCCTGGATCGCCTCGAGGATTTGGTGCGCTCCTGACCGCACCCGCCCTGATTCGGTGCGGGTCTCGGTGCTGGCCTCAGCTTGGGACCGCTTGGGGCCGCTTCGAGGCTCGGGAGGGCTTGGGCGGCATGATCTTTGGGGGGTAGTACTCCAGCAGCGCATTGTTGAACTGAGCCCCGAGAACGATCGCGAGCGAGGCCAGGTAATAGAAGATCAGGAACGTGATCGGTGTCGTCAGCGCGCCGTAGGTGAGCCCGTTGGAGTAGGCGTAGGTGAGGTAGAGCCGCAGGCCCAGGCTGGCGATCAGGAACAGGGCGGCGGCGAGCAGCGCTCCCGGGATGCCCCGGCGCCACCGATGCCGGCGCTTCGGGGCGACCTTGTAGAGCGTGGCCAGCAGCAGGATCAAGACGACGGCCAGCGCCGGATAGTAGGTAACGGAGACCACGGCTTCGACCTCGTCGCGGATGCCGGCCGGGAACAATCGGGGCAGGTACTCCGGGCCGATGGCGATCAGCGGTAGCAGCAGGATCCCGGCGAACAGGGCGATCATGTAGAGCCCGAGGGCGAAGAAGCGTTCGCGCACCGGGTGGCGGACCTCGTGCTGCCCGTACGCGATCGTGATCGCTTCGACAAAGGCGGACATGGCGGAGGACCCGGCCCAGAAACTGATCAGCAGACCCACCGAGATGACCCCGCCCTTGGTCGAGTTCAGGATCGTGTTGACCGTCTCGCCGAGCAGATTATCGGCGACCTCCTGGCTGAAGATCGTGCGCAGGAATCGGTCCAGCTGTTCCTGGACCGTGACGATCGTGTCCGGACCGAAGAACTCCGCGACCGGGCCGACCAACCCCAGCAGCGCCAGCAGCAGCGGGGCCGTGGACATCGCCGACCAGAAGGCGGCCTGCGAGCTGATCCCGAACAGCGAGTCGTCCCACGCCTTGGACAGGGTCCGGCCGGCAACCTTGCGCCAGCGGTGATGGACCGGCCCATCGGCCGTGGGGTCCGGGCCACCGCCGTGCTTGTGCCAGGGTTCAGTTGTCCGCGCCGGCGTCGGCTCCGCTGCCCCATCTGGCGGCACCTCCGCGGACTCCGCCCGAGCGGACTCCACCGGAGCGGACTCCACCGGAGCGAACTCTGCGCGAGCGGACTCTGCTCGAGCCGACTCCGGGGCGGTATCGGCGGTCACGAAGTAAGGATGCCCGACGGCGTACGGGATCGCTGACCGGGCGCCGCGCCTGGGCTAGTCGCCACTTCCGTACGGGCGAGTGATGATCTCCAGCAGGTGACCACTGGGTTCCTCCCAGTACAGTCCGCGACCGCCGTCATTCGTGTTCACTTTCCCGGGTTCGGCTCGGTGCGGGTCGGCCCAGTATGTCAGTCCGCGGTCGCGGATCCGGTCGAAGATGTCGTCGAACTCGGACTCCTCGACCAGGAACGCGTAGTGCTGCGGGTGCACCCCGCTGGGGTTGTCGAGGTAGTCGAGGGACACGTCGTTGTCCACTTGTGCGACGAGGAACGGACCGTACGGCGTGGGTGGTGCCAGGCCGAGGATGTCGCACAGGAACGTTGCTGACTCGCGCTTGTCGTTCACGTTCACGATCGTGTGATTGAGCTGAACACTCATGAGAACTCCTTTGGCCGCTCAGAGCCAGTGGTTGTCGTGACTCAGGTAGAAGTCGGCGCGTTCCTGCTCGCTGAGTTCCTTGCCCAGTCCCGACCGGCAGCCCCCTCGACGACAGCCACTACCGCATCCGACATGACCGCATCGACAGCTGCGGCAAGCTCACCCTGCGCCACAACAGCCGCCTGCACCACCTCGGCATCGGCCGCCGCCACGCCGGCACCAACGTCCTGATCCTGATCCACGACCTACACATCCGCATCCTGACCACCGACGGCGAACTACTCCAAGAACTCCAACTCGACCCGGCCAAGGACTACCAGCCACAGCCCAAACCGTGAACGATGTCCCGAGACACCTGTGCACGATGTCCCGAGACATCACACGGGTGGGCAAGGGGGGAGTTGAACCCCCACGTCCTTTCGGACACACGGACCTGAACCGTGCGCGTCTGCCATTCCGCCACTTGCCCCAGCGGTCGCCCAGCCTAACAGCGGGACCCGGGCCGGGCGGGGCGCCAAAGGCTCGTCACGAAGCGCCGGCGCGCCCGCATTCCTGCACGGGCTGGCAGGTCGCTCAGAGCGCTGCCCCAGGGAAGGACGGCCGCAAGATGCCGCATAACACAGAGACCCAACAGGGTCCACCCTTACCCTCGCCAAGACGCGTCCCGGCTTCGCCCGGCCGTCCCACAGATACCATCGAGCGTCGAGGGAAACGGGAGGGATACGTGGGCGTGCTGCAGCGCTTCGAGCGAAAGCTCGAAGGCCTCGTCGGCGTGGCCTTCGCGCGCGTGTTCAAGGGCAAGGTCCACCCGGCCGAGATCGCGAAGGCGCTCGAGCGGGAGGCCACGGAGCAGAAGGTGGTCGTCGGTGAGGGCCGTGTCCTGGTGCCCAACCGTTACGTCGTACGCCTCGGGCCGGTCGACTACGAATACCTGGTCGAGTGGGAGGTCGAGCTGAGCGCCACCATGGCCGAGATGGTCCAGGAGCACATCGAGGCTGAGGGCTGGTCCACCTTCGGCAAGATCCACGTCGCCCTGGCGCGGGATGGAAAGCTGCGCACCGGGGTCTTCCATGTGGACAGCCGGGTGGACACTGATTCGGCGCCCCCGCCGACACCCGCGGCGCGAGCGTCGGCCGCGGGCGATGCCGGCCAGGACGCCGGGGTCGCGGCCCCTCCGCGTCCTGGCCGGCCGACCGGACTGCCGCCTGTCCCACCGCTGCCCTCAGCCCCGCCGCTGCAACCGGCCGGCGCCATGCCGTCCGGAGCGCCGATGCCCCCCGCGGCGCCGCTTCGAGACTCCACCGACCACGGTGCGGGAATGCCGCCAGTGCCCGGGGGGGGCCCTGGCGGGGTCCCCGCGCAGCCGCAGTACGCGGTCCCCATGTCCCATGCCCTGGTCGTCGATGGCCCGAACACCCGGCACGAGCTACGCGAGGGCAGCAACATCATCGGCCGCGGTACCGAGGCCTCGATCCGGTTGCCGGACACCGGCGTATCCCGGCGGCATGTGGACGTACAGCTGGCGCATGGCAGGGCCAACGTCGTCGATCTCGGGTCGACCAACGGGACCATCGTGAACGGCCATCGGGTGCCGCACATCCTGCTCTCCGACGGCGATGTGATCCGGATCGGGCACTCGGTGCTGGTCTATCGCCAGGAGCCGGCGCCGGGATGGGTCTCCCCATGACCGCCGAAATCGTCGTGCAGATCTTCCGATTCGGGTTCCTGGCCCTGCTGTGGCTGTTCATCCTGGTCGCCTTCCGGGTGGTCCGCGCGGACCTCCTCGGGGGCCGGGCCAAGCGGGTCTCCGCACCGGCGCGTAGTGCGGCGGCCCCAGGAGGGCGCAAGGCCGGGCGTCCGCTGAGGCAGCTCCGGGTCACTGCCGGTCCGCTGACCGGCACGCGGATTACATTGAGCGGCCAGACGATCCTCATCGGGCGCGCCGACGACTCGACCCTCGTGCTCACCGATGACTTCGCGAGCTCACGACACGCGCGGCTCACCCAGCGCGAGGGACGTTGGTACGTCGAGGATCTCGGCTCCACCAACGGCACCCATCTCGACCAACAACGTGTGCAGGGACCGCTACCCGTGGCGCCCGGGCAACCCATCCGGATCGGGGCGACCGTGATCGAGTTGCACCAGTGAGCCGAGAGGGCGGGAGCATCGTAGGGCCGTCCGCGGCCCGCCGAGCCAAGAGGACGGGAGCATCGACCGAGCGCCAGCGAGGGAGGCGCGGACCGGCCGGTGCGCGCAGCGCACGAGGCGGGGGTAGTCGAGCGGACCGACCGGTGAGCGCAGCGAGCGAGGCTCCGGGAACGATGATCAGACGATGACGCTGGCACTGCGGTACGCGGCGCGGTCTGACCGGGGGCTGATCCGAGCCAAGAACGACGACTCGGTCTACGCCGGCCCTCGGTTGCTGGCGGTCGCGGATGGCATGGGCGGGTATGCCGGCGGGGATGTGGCCAGCCAGGTCGTGATCGCGGCGTTGGAACACCTCGACGAAGAACTGCCGACCGGCGACATGCTCGCCGCCCTTGCGCGGGCCACGAGTGATGGCAGCGAGCATCTGCGTGAGCTGGTACGGGAGGACAACGCCCTCGAAGGCATGGGGACCACGCTGACTGCGTTGCTGTTCGCCGGGTCGCGAATCGCCTTGTGCCACATCGGGGATTCCCGCGGTTATCTGTTGCGGGACGGCGTCCTGAGCCAGATCACCCACGACGACACCTTCGTCCAGGCCATGATCGACGAAGGGCGCATCACCGAAGAGGAAGCCCGTTCCCATCCTCAGCGCAACCTCATTCTCCGTGCGCTCAACGGCAACGACGTGGAACCAGACCTGTCGATCCGCGAGGCTCGGGTCGATGACCGGTACCTGCTGTGTAGCGACGGCCTGTCCGGCGTGGTGTCCGACGAGACCATCCAGGAGGCCCTTGAGATTCCGGATCCGCAGGCGGCCGCCAACCGGTTGATCGAGTTGGCCCTGCGTGGTGGAGGTCCGGACAACATCACCTGCGTCGTAGCTGATGTCATCGATGACTCGCGCGACGGGGATACCGCGATGATCGATCCCGTCGTCGACGGGGCGGCCGGTGACAACGTCGGTCAACGCGACATCGATCCGGTCTCCTCGGCAGGCCGAGCCGCGCTGGCCGCACCGGAGAAGGCAACCGCGAGAGTCGCCGCACGTGCCGTTAGCCCACCGCCTCCGCGGCGTCGCAAGCGCGTACTGCTCGGCCTGCTGGCGGCCGTCGTCGTGTTGTCCCTGGCAGCCGGCGGAGTGTGGGCCTACGTGATGTCGCAGTACTTCGTGGGCGTGCTGACCGGTGACGGAGACAGCGAGCAGGTGGCGATCTTCCGTGGCGTCAACGCCGAACTCGTCGGTGTCGACTTCTTCCGCCTGCACGAGGAGACCGGGATCGCCGTTGCCGACCTCAACGCCACCGCGCGCAGCTCGGTCATGGACGGCATCCCGGCCGCAGATCTTGCTGCCGCCCAAGGCATTCTGGACAATCTGCGCGACGCCAGGCTTCCGGTGTGTGAGCCGTCTCCGACCAGATCCACCCAGCCGGCCGAGACTGCGAGCACCCCCGCAGGTCCGACCACCCAACCGCCGGTCGACTTGCCACCGGCGTCGCAGACCGGCCCTGGCGTGTCCACGTCGACGACCAGCGCGACAACCGAGACCCAGGGCACCGGGACCGACGTGAACGACCTCGAGGCGAACGGATTTCCGCCTTCGCGGCGGCGCCGCGGATGTCGGCCGCCGCCGCTCCGCCCACCCGTCGCAACACCGAACTCCTGATGCTGGGCTTCGCCTGCCTGCTGACTGTCGGCGCGCAGTCGATCGTCGATCTCACGGTGACCGGGTCGCTGACCGTGGAGGTGGCCACATTCGGTGCCTCGTTCGCCGCGATCTGGTTGGTAGCCCACCTCGTCGTACGCCGACTCGCCCCCTATGCCGACCCGCTGCTGCTGCCGGCCACAGCGCTGCTGTGCGGCCTTGGGCTGGTTGTCATCCACCGACTGGATCTGGCGGAGGAAGCCAATGCGGCTCTGGACGGGGACCCGGCGCCGAGCGCACAGGCGCCCAGCCAGTTGGTGTGGGCACTGGTCGGCCTTGTGCTGTTCATCGCGGTGTTGGCGATCATCCGCGATCACCGGTCGCTGGCCAGGTACGCCTACACCCTGATGTTCCTCGGGCTGATCGCACTGGCGATTCCGGCGGTGCTGCCCTCCTCGCTCTCAGAGGTGAACGGGGCAAAGCTGTGGATCCTGATCGGCGGCTTCTCGATCCAGCCCGGCGAATTCGCCAAGGTCGCGCTGATCTGCTTCTTCGCTGCTTATCTGGTGGACAAGCGAGATGTGCTGTCCCTGGCCAGTCGCCGCTTTTTGGGCCTGGACTTTCCCCGCGGGCGCGACCTCGGCCCGGTGATCCTCGCCTGGGCGGTCAGCCTGCTGGTACTGATCTTCGAGCGCGACCTCGGCAGCTCATTGCTGATCTTCGGGATCTTCATGGTGATGCTCTACATTGCCACCGAGCGGTTCAGCTGGTTGCTGATCGGCCTGCTGATGTTCATGGGTGGTGCCTACCTCGCCTATCAGGCATTCGGCCACGTACGGCTTCGCGTCGACGTCTGGCTGGATCCCTTCGCCTACCGTGACGATGCCGGCTTCCAGATCGTGCAGGCGCTGTTCGGGTTGGGTACCGGCGGACTGTTCGGCACCGGACTGGGCGGCGGCCGTCCGGCCACGGTGCCCTATGCGAGTACGGACTTCATCGCCTCGGCGATCGGGGAGGAACTGGGTCTGTTCGGGCTGGTGGCCCTCATCGTGTTGTTCTTGCTCATCGTCGAGCGCGGGCTGCGCACCGCCCTGGTCGTACGGGACAGCTTCGGCAAACTGCTGGCCGCGGGGTTGGCCTTCACCGTGGCCTGGCAGGTCTTCGTCGTGCTGGGCGGGGTGACCAAGCTGATCCCGTTGACCGGTCTGACCACCCCATTCGTGTCCTACGGCGGGTCGTCCCTGGTGGCGAACTTCGCGTTGATCGCTCTCCTCGTGCGGATCAGTGACGCCGCCCGCCGACCCGCGGTCGTGATGACGCCGAAGACGGACCTCTTCGACGCACCGACCCAGATCGTCAAGGCTACCGAGGACGCATGAACGCCCCCGTCCGCAAGATCGCGATTAGCGTGTTGGTGCTGTTCACCCTGCTGATTCTCAACGCCAACGTGATTCAGGTCATCCAGGCCGACAGTCTGCGCACGGACTCCGGGAACACCCGCGTCCTGATCGATGAGTACAGCCGCCAGCGCGGGTCGATCGTCGTCGACGGTCAGCCCATCGCCACGTCGGTGCCGACCGACGATGCCCTGCAGTACCTGCGCCAGTACCCGGCGGGGCCGGTCTATGCCCCGGCAACCGGCTTCTACTCCCTGATCTACGGCCCGTCGGCGATCGAGCGGACGGAGAACGACCTGCTGGCCGGCTCGGATGACCGACTGCTCGTCCGCCGGATCACTGATCTGTTCACCGGTCGAGACCCCAAGGGCGGCAACGTCCTGCTCACCCTGAACCCGGCCGCCCAGCAGGCCGCCTTTGATGCGCTGCAGGGAGTCACGGGGGCCGCGGTTGCACTCGACCCGAGGACCGGGGCGATCCTGGCCATGGCCAGCACGCCCAGCTATGACCCCAATCTGCTGTCCAGCCACGAGCCGGCAGCAATCCGGGAGTACGCCGCCCAGCTTGACGCCGCCGAACCCGACCCGAGGCTGAATCGCGCGACCCAGGACAATTTCCCACCCGGTTCGGTGTTCAAGACGGTCATCGCCGCGGCGGCACTCAGCAACGGCTTGACTCCCGAGTCGGTCATACCGGCGCCAGAGGTGCTCGAGCTCCCCGGCACCTCGGCGACCTTGCGCAACTTCGGTGGTTCCTCATGCAGTGGCTCCGGTGAGCAATCCCTGATCGACGCGCTGACCATCTCCTGCAACACCGCCTTCGCCCAACTCGGGATCGACCTCGGCGAGGAACGGGTCCGCGAGATGGCAGCCGGATTCGGCATCGACGGCACCGGCTTTTCGATGCCGCTGCCGGTGGCGCCCAGCCTGTTGGGCGACATCGAGTCCGAGGCGGCATTGGGCCAGAGCAGTATCGGCCAGCGCGACGTAAGGCTCACCCCGTTGAACGCCGCGATGATCGCCAGCTGCATCGCCAACGACGGGCAGCTCATGACGCCTTATCTCGTCTCCGGGATTCAGGGCCCGGATCTGTCCGTCCTGGACGAGACCGACCCGGAAGTGTTCAGCGAGCCGATCGACGCCCGAGTCGCCAACGACCTGACCACGATGATGGTCAGCGTCGTCGAGAACGGCAGTGGCGAAGCCGCGCAGATCGATGGTATCGAGGTGGCCGGCAAGACCGGGACAGCAGAGGTCTCCGAGGGCGTGAACCCGCACACCTGGTTCATCGGCTTCGCGCCGGCCAATGATCCGCAGGTCGCCGTGGCCGTCTTCGTCGCCAACGGGGGCTCCTCGCAGAGCGAGCAGACCGGTGGCGCGGTCTCGGCGCCGATCGGCCGCGCGATCATGGAAGCGGCACTGGGATGAGGCCAGTGGTATGCGCGCGCACAGCGCGCTCCGACCCACATGAAGCTGGGCAAACATGAGCCTGAACACCGGGGTCCGACTCGGGGACCGCTACGAGCTGCTCAGCCGCATCGCCTTGGGCGGCATGGGAGAGGTGTGGCGCGGCCGGGACACC
>JBPCPI010000011.1:0-16148 GCA_050999295.1 Geodermatophilaceae bacterium
GACGAGAACCTGCACATGGTCTTCTACCGCAACCTGGTCTCCTCGGCCTTCGACCTGGCGCCGGACGCGACGATGCGCGCGGTCGCCGACGAGGTCATCAACTTCGAGATGCCGGGAGCCAACATGGCCGGCTTCCGGAAGAAATCCACGATCATCGCCAAGGCGGGAATCTACGACCTGCGGCTGCACCATGACGAAGTCATCCAGCCGATCCTCATGCACTGGAAGGTCTTCGAGCGCGAGGATCTCGGTGGCGAGGGGCAGCAGGCCCGCGACGAACTGGCCGCGTTCCTCACCGGACTGGACGCGCAGGCCGCGAAGTTCGTCGACATGCGCGCAGCCTCGCGGGATCGCCAAGCCGCCCGCGGTACGCCGAGCATCACCGTCGACGACCCGCACCCGGCGGCGCTGGTCCCCCAGCCGATCTGACTTCCGGACTCCCAGAAGTTGATCATCGGGAAATCGGGGGTTGTTGCCCTGGATCGAGGACAAAACCCGGGGTAATTCCGATGATCAGCTCGGGTCCGTACCGCTGGCATGCTCAGGGGCAGATGTCACGCGGAGCGAGACCGCTGAATCGCTCGTTGACCCAAGTGCGAACCTCAACGCTAGAGGCCACGACCGTCGAGTCATGACCTTCCCCTGGGTACACGCGGATGTCGACAACGTCGTCCTGCGCGCATAGTTGCCTCGCAAGGACGTAGGTCAGCTCCGCGGGAATGTCGAGGTCGGCGGTGCCTTGGACCAGGAGGATCGGAGCTGCCGTCGCCCGCTGACCCGGATTGCTTCGCGCGAACATGGCAACGACCTCTTCGCTGACCACGCCGCCCTCGACCATCTGCTCGGCACTGAGGCCCGCGTAGGCAGTGAGCACGAGGCCGAAGCACCCTATCTCGGTCAGTGGGAGAAGCGCCTCGCCCGGCGCGGCCAGCACATCCTCTGCCTCCAAGTTCGGGTATACGGATTCCAGCCCTTTCAACGCGAAGGCAAGATAACCCTGTCCTTCGGTGCCGGCGATCTGCGGCACGATGACGTCCAGATTGGACGCAGGGGCGATGGCAACGACGCCACGCAGGGACAGTTCGGGGGCGTACGAGCGGGCCAGCTCGCCGGAGAACAGCGCACCCTGCCCACCCTGGGAGTGTCCGACCGACACCCAGTCCCGGCCGGCCCCGATCCCCAACTGACGTGCGGCGCGGACGGCATCGATGGTCGAGCGGCCCTCGCTGCGTCCGATCAGGTACTCGTGCTGTCCTGGGGAGCCCAAGCCCACGTAATCGGGTGCGACGACGATGTGTCCGTCGTCCAGGAAGCCACGGACTTCGTCGGCGTACACGTCGTAGTTCTCGCCCGGGTACAGGGCGGCCGAGCGCGACGGCGCACAGCGATCTGCGATGCCCGAGGTGCCGTGTCCCCAGGCGACAACCGTTCGGGAGCCGCCCTGACTCGCAGTCGCGGGAGCGAGCACCACACCCGTCGCAACAACGGGGTCACCCGTGCCGTCGATGGTCATGTACCTGATCTGGTACCGGACCACGTCCGGCCCCAGCAGCGGACCGGCCGGGACCACTGTGGCGCTGACCAGAGTCCCCGGCAGCGGGATCGGCGCCGCCGACACCGCAGTGGGCGCCACCCCGGTCAGCCCGACAGCAAGAGCAACCAGCAGTACGGCACGAAGGACTCCGGTAGAGGCCACGCCACACCGTAGTCCCAGAGCAGCCCGTTGATCGTCGGAGAATCGAGAATTTCACGCGGCCGGCTGAATCACGATCGTGAGCGTCCTAGGTGCAGTCGCAATAACCCCTCAGCGCTCACGATCTTGCTAGAACAGAAGATCTGGGGTTCGGCGGCTGGAGAGCTAGGAGGCTGGGGAGACCGAGCTCATGTTGAAGTCCGGGATCCGCAGGGTGGGCATCGCCGTACGGGTGAAGTAGTCGTTCCACTCCCGCGGCAGGCAGCGCACCGTAGCGCCGATCTCGGTCACCCGGGCCAGCAGGTCCACCGGGGATTCGTTGAACCGGAAGTTGTTCACCGATGCGGTGACCTCGCCGTTCTCGACCAGGAATACCCCGTCCCGGGTCAGGCCGGTCAGCAGCAGGTTCTGCGGATCCACCTCGCGGATGTACCAGAGCGTGGTGAGCAGCAGTCCGCGCTCGGTGGCCACCACCATTTCCTCGGTCGACGGGCCGGCGCCGTCCGGGCCTTCGAGGATCAGGTTGTCCACGTACGGCGCGGGGGCGGTGCCGGTCTTGGCCGCCCATGCGCGCGGCTGGATCAGGTTGGTCAGCACGCCGTCCCGGATCCAGTCGATCGCCGGTGCGGCCAGCCCGTTGTCGAACACCGATGCCGCCGAGCTGGACGTCGTCGTGATGAGGTGCTCGGCGGTTTGCAAACCATCGGCGTGCGGATCGCTGCGCAGGGTGAGCGGCTTGTCGGTCAGCTCCTCGCCGACCCGGGTTCCGCCGCCCTTCTTCGAAAAGACGGTCTGGCCCTCGTCGGCATCACGGGCCTGACCGGTCCAGTACAGGTAGATCATCAGATCCGACACTGTGGAGGGTGGCAGCAGGGTCTCGTACCGGCCGGGCTCGAGATCGATCCGGCGTTCACTCCAGCCGAACTTGACCGTGATCTCATCGGTCAACGAGGCGACCGAGATGTCGCTGAAGTCCTGAGTGGCCGCCCCTGTCCACACCGAACGGGAGAAGTCCGGCGACTTGCCGTTGAGCTCGACCCGCCCGGTCGGCTGATCATGGCGCAGCCGCAGCCCGGTCGAGCTCGCGAGGTAGGTCGAGGTGACGATGTGTTCGGCGAACCCGAACAGCAGCCGCCCCCCGTCCGCGGCGTCCCCGAACGCGTCCCCCAGATCCGGGGCGAAGGTCGAGAAGACGTCGATCGAGGTCTCGGCCGGTGGCGCGGACCAGTCACCGCCCCCCGAGGCCTGGCTGACGAGCGGCATCGCATCCTCGGCCGGGCCATCATCTCGAGCGGCCTGCTCGGATGCAGCGACGAGGTCGGCGAGATCCGGCGAGCCACTCCGCGAGACCGTGCCGGACGCGGCCCCGTTGCCACCGTCCACAATGGAGATCACTGCGACCTGGCGTGAGCGCATGGCACCGTTGGTGGTGAGGCTGTTGCTGGCCCAGCGGAGGTTGGCTTCTGAACGCTCGGTGACCACGACCATGCAGTCGTCGGCCTGCGACAGGGATAGCGCCTGCTCGGCCATGTCCTGAGCCGAACTGAAGATGGCGCTCGTCATCGCCCGCCCTCCGTCAGCGTGTTGAGGATGTTGACCCCGTCGAACAAGGCGCTCGGGCAGCCATGACTGACCGCCGCCACCTGCCCCGGTTGAGCCTTGCCGCAGTTGAACGCGCCACCCAGCACGTACGTCGATGGGCCCCCGACCACCGACATCGACCCCCAGAAGTCAGTCGTCGTTGCCTGATAGGCGACATCGCGCAGCTGACCGGCGAGCCGCCCGGATTCGATCTTGTAGAACCGCTGACCGGTGAATTGGAAGTTGTAGCGCTGCATGTCGATCGACCAGCTCTTGTCGCCGACGACGTAGATGCCACGTTCGACGCCGGCGATCATCTCCTGTGTCGACGGGCCGTCCGGCGCCGGCTGCAGGGACACGTTGGCCATCCGCTGCACCGGCACATGGCCGGGCGAGTCCGCGAAGGCGCAACCGTTCGAACGTCCGAAACCACTGAGCCGGGCCATGTTCCGGTCCAGCTGATAGCCGACCAGGATGCCGTCCTTGACGATGTCCCAATGCTGGGCCGCCACCCCCTCGTCGTCGTACCCGATCGAAGCCAGCCCGTACTTGTCATTGCGGTCACCGGTCACGTTCATCAGCGGCGATCCGTACATCAGCGTCCCGAGCTTGTCGATCGTGGCGAAGGACGTACCGGCATAGGCCGCCTCATACCCCAAGGCCCGATCCAGTTCGGTGGCGTGCCCGATCGACTCATGAATGGTGAGGAACAGATTCGACGGGTCCACGATCAGGTCATAGCGGCCGGCCTCGACCGACGGTGCCTTGATCTTCTCCCGCAACAGCTCCGGGATCTCGGCCAGCTCACCGGCCCAGTCGACCAGGTCGCCGGTGAGGTATTCCCAGCCACGCGCGGCCGGCGGTGCGAGCGTGCGCATGGTTTCGAACGCTCCGGTGGAGCGGTCGACGGCCACGGCGGTCAGCGCCGGGTGGACACGGACCCGCTGCTGGATCGTCGATGTGCCGCTCAGATCAGCGTAGAACTTCTGATCCTTGGCCAGCATCACCGAGGACTGGACATGCTCGACACCGTCGGCGGACATAAGCCGCTCGGACCAGTCGATCAGCAGGGCGATCTTCTCGGGGTCAGGCACCGTGAAGGGGTCGATGTCGTACGCCGACACGTACGTCGCGTTGGGGTACGCCGGTTCGGGTGCCAACTCCACGGGATCGGTGTTGATCGCAGCAGACACCCGAGCCACGGCCACCGCCTGC
The DNA here is from genome assembly GCA_050999295.1 of Geodermatophilaceae bacterium. Taxonomy (GTDB): domain Bacteria; phylum Actinomycetota; class Actinomycetes; order Mycobacteriales; family Geodermatophilaceae; genus JACCQS01. The sequence goes on from JBPCPI010000011.1 coordinate 4,490, forward strand.
TCGGCCAAGCGATCCGCCTCATCGGCGGTCAACGCCATACCCGCGGCAAAACCCCAGGTGCCCTCATGGACCACTCGTACGGCCAGGCCCGCGTCCTCACCGTCGGTCGCCGACTCAAGCCGGGCATCGCGCAGGTTGATGTTCTGGGTCCGCAGGCGTTCGACCCGAAGATCGGCGTGTGTACAGCCGAGTTCCCTTGCCCGGCTCAGCGCGGCGTCGCCGAGTTCTCGGAGGGGCAGGGCGGTGAACGACGGATCGATCTGCTGCATCGGTTCTGGTGCCCTTCGACGACGTGCTCCAGCGTCGGAGGACCGACGTGACGAAGCAGAACACTACCGGCCGGTACGATGGCCGCCATCTGATTTGCTGGATCGCAGGGACCCCCCTTCCTACTTGGTGCGCTGACCCGCCGTACCCGACGTCGGCGGGTCGCGGCATGCGGTAGGCAAAGATGCGTCTGGTTTCCTGGTCAGGTGAGGTCGCCGTACCGGATCTGTTTCGTCTGCCTGGGCAACATCTGCCGCTCGCCGATGGCCGAGGTCATCACCCGATCACTGATCGACGACGCCGGCCTGGCTGACGACGTCACGGTGAGCAGCACCGGCACCGGTGACTGGCACATCGGCAGCCCCGCGAACCCCGGCTCGGTTCGGGCGCTAGCCGCTCGCGGGTACGACGCCAGCCGGCATCGCGCGCGGCAGTTGACCGCGGCGGGATTGGCCGACTACGACCTGCTGATCGGCCTGGACACCGCCAACCTCGCCGACATCGAGGACCTGCTCGGCGGCCGGGGCGGCGCCGATCATCCGGAGGTGGTGCTGCTGCGGGACTTCGTCCCGAACGGTGCGCGTGGTCTCGGGGTGCCAGACCCGTACGGCCAAGGCGCGGAGGCGTTCGAGCAGGCGTTGGATCTGGTCGAGGAGGCCTGCCGTGGCCTGGTCGAGGAGTTTCGCCAGCGGTTCAGCCGACCGGCGTGAGTGCTCGGCGTCCCGTACCTACTGCTGGGTGACCTGCGTCGGACTGCGGTACCTCGGTCGGAGCACGGCTCCGGCGAGCCCCACGCCAAGGGCCATGCAGATGACGACCGCGATGGACGAGACATTCAGCTGCGCCATTCCGGACAGGCCGTGGCCCAGGTTGCAGCCGCCGGCGATCCAGCCGCCGGCGCCAAGCAGGAATCCCCCGACGAGCAGGCGCACGTAGCGGACCCTGGTCTCACCGCGCAGCTCGACGGCGCCGGTGCTGCGAGCAGCAATCCCGCCGCCGATAACGATGCCCAGCAGGAAGGCGATCAGCCACCAGTTCGGCCGACCGGCGGCTGCTCCCGCAGAGGCGCCCACCGTGCTCGGCCCGAAGTCGACCCCGCCGACCGCTGCCAGCACCCAGCCGAGCACGAGGACCACGCCCAGCCCGATACCCAGGGTCGGCCAGTTCCATTGCCATGACGGACCTGAGGGGTTTCCACGTCCTCGCCATCGCCACAACACGGCGAGTACGGCGGCAAGTACCAGGGCGGCGACCAGCAGGCGAGGCAGCCCGACGAGTCCGGGAATCGTGCCCGCGTCGCCGCCGGGCAGCACGGTGGGTCCGGGAAGGACGACGCCGCGTACGGCGAGTTCGCCGGCGATCCAGCCCAGGATGCCCACGGCCGCGCCCATCATGCCGGCACCGAACTTGTAGAGCAGGCCGGAGACGCAGCTCTGGGCGATAGCCATGCCCCAGCCGATCAGTAATCCCCCGACGATGTTGGCCACCGGGCGAAAAGGCAGACCGGTGTTGAGTTCACTGCCCAGGGGACTGAGATAGACAACGGCAAGCCCCACCGCGCCCAGCCCGACGGCAAGCGCCCAGCCGCGCAGCAGCAGGAATCGGCCGTGCCACGCGTCGGCGAACATGGCGTGAAAGCACAGTTGGCCGCGCTGGAGGACATAGCCCATGGCGATGCCGGCCAGTGCGCCGGTCACGATCGCGATACCCAATAGTTCTCCCTTCCCGATTTCCCCGCCCGGCCGGATCAGCATCTCAGGGGCGCCACGATCAGCTGCTGCAAGGCTCGGGGGATGAATGAGATCGCCGAGCGCTATCGGCAACGCGCGGATGCCTTCGAGCACAAGATCGCGGCGGTGCGGCCCGAGCAGTGGAGCAACCAGTCTCCCTGCCAGGACTGGACCGCGCGTGACGTCGTGGGCCATATCGTCGGCATGCACGCGGTGATGCTGCGGCCATTGGACCGTCCGCCCAGTCCTGCGCCGACCGTGCAGGACGACCCGCTGGCCGCCTTCAGGTCAGCTCGTGCCGACATCGAGGCGGTGCTGGACAACCCCGACCTGGCCGCAACCCAGGTGGATACCCCGATGGGCGCGATGACCGCCGAGAGCAATATCGATGGCGTCGTCAGCGAGGACATGGTCATTCATGGCTGGGATCTCGCCCGCGCCACAGATCAGGACGACACGATCGACCCGTACGAGCTCGAGCGGATGTGGCCCGGCGTGCAAATGATCGGGCCGGAACTGCGGACCCCGGGCGCGTTCGGCCCCGGCATCGTCGTGTTCGGGCCCGAGGTGACGATCTCCGAGGACGCGCCGCTGCAGGACCGGGTGCTCGGTCTGCTCGGACGCGACCCCGGCTGACCGCCGGCCGGGCCGCGCTGTTTCGCCAGAACCGGACAGCCCGAGGCTGTGGGCGCAGTAAGATCGTCCTCCGGGGTGGGTGTGCCCGCGAACCCTGTCCTACGCTGACGCGAGCGCAGACGTGTCCTACGCGGGGGACAGCTCACGCTCCGACGATGAACCTGGAGGCCGCTTCGTGGCCAAAGTACTCGGCGCAGAACAGCCGTCCGACGACTCAGAAGACGGCACCACTGGGCAAGAGCTAGCTCCAGACAGCGGGGACGAAGCCAGCGACCGTCCGTGGGAAGCTGCACCGGGCGAGGTCGTCGATGAGGATCCCGAGGCCCAACCGTGGCCTTCGCCGGACGCTGCCGCCGACAGCCACCCGGGTTCGGCCACCGATCTCCACGAGACGCCGTGGCCCGCCCAGGACGGCGAAGCCTCTGCCGACAACGATCACGACGCGCCCGACGGTAGCGAACAGGTTCGCCGTACGGACGCCGACCGATGGGCGGCTTCGTTTGCCAGTGTCGCGGGGCATGAGGAAGCGGGACGGGAGGACCGGCGGGAGACCGCCGTCACCCAGGAGGTGCAGCTTCCGGCCGCACAACCATCGTGGTCCAGCGGCGCGCCAATGCCGACGCCGCCGGCCGAGCCGAGCTGGCGCAACGCCGGCTCTGCTTCCGATTGGGGGCAGGCAAGCCCGGTCGCCACCCACTCGACCTCCCATGCCGAGCCGGCCGCCCAGCCGTGGACGACTGACGTACCGAGCGGTTTCAACTGGAGTTCGGACACCAGCGCAGCACCGGTCTCCCAGGAGTCCCAGGTCAACCCGGCCCCGGATCGTCGAGCCGACCCTTGGGGCGACGTCCGGGGTGCCGAAGAGCCCGGCGGTGACCACGGCTTCCCGACTCAAGGCGCGCACGTCCGGGCCGCGCAGGCATTGCCTCCCAACCGGCTACCCCCACCTCCGGCCGGGTACCCGAGTCCCCCCACCGCTGCACCACGCCAGCAGGACCCCAGGCAGTCGTACGGGAACCCGGCCTTTGGCGGCCAATACGGCGGCCAACAGGCCCAGCCTCCCGGCTCTCAATCCCGTTGGGCGGCTGATGCGGCCGCTGGGTCGTCCATGAGCCAGATGCCCCAACAGTGGCCACCGCAACCGACCCCGGGACAGGGCTGGCAGCCGGCCAGCCAGCACACACCGCCCGCGCCGCCCCAGCACCCGTCCGCTGACGATCTGACCGCTGGATCTCTGGTCAAGCCGACTGCGGCCGTACCGAGAGTCGGCTGGCGCAAGATGGTCCACGCCGTGAGCGGGGGAACGGTCAATCCCGGTCTGTCCCAGGCGGAACTGCATAGGCGCAGTCTGATCGAGCGGGCCACGGCGCCGGTTCGCGGCTGTCACCGCATCGCCGTCGTGTCGCTCAAGGGGGGAATCGGCAAGACCACGACGACCGCCGGATTGGGCCTGACCCTCGCCGAGCACCGCGGTGACCGCGTGGTTGCCCTCGATGCGAATCCCGACGCCGGGACGCTTGCCGAGCGGCTGACCGGGCACGTCGACGTGACCGTCCGCGACCTGCTGGACAACGTGGACTCGATTCGATCCTTCACCGACGTCTCGTCCTTCACCTCGCTGGCCGCTCGTCTCCAGGTGCTGGCCTCCGAGCAGGACCCAGAGATGTCCGAGGCGTTCAACGAGGCGGAGTACCGCACTGCCGCCGACGTCCTGGCTCGGTACTTCAATATCGTCCTGACCGACTCCGGCACCGGTCTGCTGCATTCCGCCATGTCCGGGACGCTGGCGATCGCCGACTCCCTCGTCGTCGTCGGGTCGCCCAGCGTCGACGGCGCGAGTAGAGCCAGCAAGACCCTTGACTGGCTGATCGCCCATGGACGCGGCGAATTGGTCTCCCGTGCCGTGGCGGTCATCTCGACGGTCCGACCAGCCAGCAAGGAACTCGACATGCTCCGGTTGCGCGATCACTTCTTGGCCCGGGTCAGGGCCGTCGTCGAGATCCCGTACGACCGACACCTGGTCACCGGCGGCATCATCGACATGACGCAGCTCGATGAGCCGACCGAGCAATCGTTCCTCGAGTTGTCCGCCACCGTGGCCGACGGGTTCCGGCTACCGCCCTTGACCCGCTCCGCGCCTGCGCCAGCCGGTACGTCGCGCGGCTGACCGGGGTCGGTACGGACCGGCTCGGCCGCTGACGGGTCCGTCGTTGGAGGCGCTGCCGGCGGGAAGACCCACCGCTTGTAGGCCAGGAACCGGATGATAGTGCCCAGGCCGATCGAGGCCAGGTTGGCGACCTGCAGCAGGACAGCGTCGTCCACCCCGAAGCCATGATGGACGAGCCCGACCACACCGAGGCTGAGCAGCAGGGTCAGCCCGTTGATCAGGGCGAAAGCCGGGTACTCCCGACGCAGGCCGGTCCGCGCACGATGGGAGAAGGACCACTGGCGATGCATCACGTACGCCGACGTCGTGGAGACCAGCGTCGAGACCAGCTTGGCACCGATCGGCCCAAAGCCCCATGCGACGTACGCGAGCTGGAACACCGCCAGATCGACGAGCACGTTGATCGCGCCCACCACTCCGAAGGCCGAGATCTCCTTCGCCAGAGTGCGCCAGCGGCCGGCCACCCCCCGCCATGGCGGCACGGCTGTCACGGCACGCCGCCGCCGAGGTTCAACCGGTGCACCGCGTGGCTGTGCGGACCCGACCCTGGGCGCGGACGCGATGGCCTTCCGGTCGCCGCGTCCAACAGCTGACGCAGTCGGGCACGGACCGCCCACCAGGTGACCCTGACCAGGGATTCCCGGACGATCGCGCCGGTCATCTTGCTAGCGCCGAACTGGCGCTCTACGAAAGTGATCGGGACCTCGATGACCTGGTAGCCCTCGCGCAACGCCCGCCACATGAGGTCTACCTGGAAGCAATAACCTTGGGAGGCAATGCTGGTCAGATCCAGCTGTTCGAGCACCTCCCGGCGGTAGGCACGGTAGCCGCCCGTCGCGTCCCGGACCTGCAGCCCGAGGGCAACCCGCGTGTAGAGGTTGCCGGCCCGACTGAGCAGCTGGCGGCCTACCGGCCAGTTGAGCACCTCACCGCCGGCCACCCAGCGCGAGCCGAGCACCACGTCGGCGTCGGTGAGTGCCCGCAGCAGACGCGGCAGCTCCTCGGGTTGATGGGACCCGTCGGCGTCCATCTCGACGAGAATGTCGAAACCGCGGGCCAGCCCCCAGGCGAATCCGGCGAGGTAGGCCGGGCCGAGCCCCTCCTTGCCCGCCCGGTGCAGGACGTGCACCTGCGGGTCGGTGGCAGACAGTTCGTCGGCCAGCGCGCCGGTGCCGTCGGGTGAGGCGTCGTCGACCACGAGAATGTCCGCATTCGGGCTCGCCACACGCACCCGGGCCGCAGTCATCGGCAGGGTCTCTCGCTCGTCGTAGGTCGGGATGATGACGAGCGTGCGCTCGTGGGACGTCATGATGAACTCCTGGTACGTCGGGTGTCGGCCGCGGCGCAGCCGCTGGTGTGAGCGATCGGACATGTCATCGCGGTTCAGGTGACGGCCGTCGCGAAGACGATCGTGTTGTCCAGGTAGGAGCCGGCCACCGGGTTGAAGGATCCGCCGCAGGTGATCAGCCGTAGCTGCGCGTCCGGTGTGGGCCCGTAGACTTCGTCGGTCGGGAAGGCGTCCTTGGGCGCGGAGATGACCCGGTCCACCCGGAAGGTGACCGTGGACCCGTCCGACAGACCGACGGCGACCTCGTCGCCCGGCTGGAGCTCGCGCAACCGGAAGAAGATCGCTGGACCGTCGGCAGCGGAGTCGATGTGGCCGGCGATGACCGCCGGACCGGTCTGTCCGGGCACCGGACCGTCGACGAACCAGCCCGCGCGTGCGTAGTCCACCGGCGCGGCCAGATTGCCATCGGGCAGCAGGCCCAGCTGCTCCAGCGGATCACTGCGTACCCCGATGCTCGGCATCTCCACCGAGACAGCGGAGACCACCTCGGTCACCGGCAGCGGAGCGGGCCCGGACGCCGACGGGGCCTGGCTGGTGGTGGCCGCGGGCGAGACTGCCGGCTCGGCGGCCTGGTCGGTGCCGCAAGCGCTCAGGATGCCCAGCAGTGCCAGCCGTCCGACGACCAGCGATCGGCTCACGACGCACCCACCAACGGTGGGCAGCCACCCAGTGCCTCGTCGGTCAGCAGCAGCCGGCCGAGCGCGTTCCACGCGGCGCCGTAGTAGGTCGGGGCGCGCTGTTGCAGGTGATCGGCGTCCACGAGTTCGACCCGGGCCCGATCGAGGTCACCACCGGCGGCTACCGCTGCGGCCTGCCCCACGGCAGCCACTGCTGACTCGTCACCGGTCAGCGCAGCCCCGCCCAGGTCGAGGACAGCGGTATCCGCTCCGGAACGGTCCAGGACGTCCACCAGTCGGGCGGCCAACGCCCGGTCCGCACTCGCGCACGACTCGGCGAAGCGCACCGGCGTCCGGGTCGCGTCGTAGGAGTACCGCACCCCGTCGTTGCCCCGGCCCTGGGCTCCGGGCATCGCCTCAACCGTGCCGTCGGCGCGTACTTGGGCCCAGTCCGGTGGGAGCTCGGACTCCTCGAGCAGCGCCGCAGTCGCCGCCCGGCTACCCTCGTCCAGCTCGGCCCAGCGCGGATCGCCGGAGGCCTGCGCAAGTACGGCGCTGGCCGCTGGTGAGGCGTAGCTCGGGTTGTACGCGTACGGCTCGACGGTGGCCCAACTGCCGGCCACGAGCACCCGCCCCACGCCGGTCTGCACCGTCTCGAGGTCGAGCACGGCCAGACCGAGCGCAACTCCGTCGGCGGTCAACTGTGGGTCATCGAAGGCGGTGCCGGCCAGGACCAGAGCGCGGGCAGTGTCCAGGTCGGCATCGGCGGCCGAAGATGCGTCGACCACCGCGCCGTCCTCCCACCGCCAGCTCAGGAGTCCGTCTGCGCGCTGCAGGTTGTCCTGGGTCCAGGACCAGACCTCGGTGAAGCTCTCCCGATCCCCGATGCCGGCCGCGATGAGCAGGGCGTATGCCTGTCCTTCGCTGACTGTGTCGCCGCCCTGATCGCGCCGGACGACGCGACCGTCGGGGTCGACGTAGCCGGACAGGAACGTCTCTGCGGCCTCCCCTGCGGTCAGCTCACGCTGCTGGTCGGATCCGACCGGCGGCGCGGAGTTCTGGGTTGTCGAGTTGTCGGTTGCTGCGCCCCCGGGTCCAGCCGCAGCATCAGAAGTCTCCGGCCGGTTACCTCCCCCGGTGGTCACCAGGGTCGCAAGGACCGTGGCCAGCACCAGCGAGATCGCCCCTACGGCGAGCAGTAGAGCGGTGCGTCCGCGGCTCACCGACAGCGCTCCCCGGGCAGCCGCCGCGATGCCGACCTGCTGGTGAGGGCGAGCAGCGCGAGGGAACTGACCGCGAGGGAAATGCCCGGAATGATCGATCGGGCGGTGACCGAGGTGGCAGTGCTGCCACCACCGGTCTCCACACCGCCGTCGGGTACGGCCGCCATGCTCGCGGCGTCTACCGCGGTGGTCACCGTGAGTGCGCCGTCCGCGCCGTCCAGCACGATGAGCGTGTTGACGGTGCCCGGCATGACAACGACCGATGCCGTGACCGGTTCGGCGTCACCGGAGGTCGGTTCGAGCTGCACTGACCACAGGCCCGGACCGATCTCCGCGTAGCCGGTGGCCGTCGCGAAGGCGGCGTTCTCGGCGATGACCGGTCCGCCGACCGCGCGCACTGTCACCTCGTCTGCGGATACCGACGCCTGCAGCAGCCGGATCTTGGCGGCACCCTCGGTCGGCGGGGTCAGGTCGTCGTTGATCACGGTGCCGGTGAGGTCCTCGTTGAGCCCGACCGCGGCGACCGTATAGGCGCGACCGTCCTCGACTGTGACGGCCTGGGTGATGGCCGGCGTGCTGTTGGCGTCACCACCGGCGGGCGTCATCGTCGCGACGTACGTACCGACCGGCACGCGCTTGTACTCCGACACGTCGCCGTAGGACACGTCGGCGAGCGCGAGCATCGAGGTGCTGTCGTCGAAGGCGGTGAGCGCAACGTCGACCGATGGGGTGTCCGGGGACAGGTGCGCGAGGCGGACCCAGCCCTCGGTGGCGGCTGCCGGGTCGGCCGCGGGTTCCTCGGCCGATGCGGGGGTGGCCAGTGCCGCGATGACCCCGGCGAGCAGGGCGAACAGCACGGCGACGAGTGCGCCACGTGCGGTAGCCCGGCCGATCCGGTTCACCGCGCCTGGATCGGACGACGGCGGCAAGGTGGGGACGTTCATGAGACCTCCTGTGTGCGGGTGGCTGGGCTGCATCGCCTCGCTGCCAGGGCAACGTGATGCATTGTCGGACAAGAACTTTCGGCGCCGTATTACCTCTTTGGTCATGGCGACGGCGCGGTGAGCAGGCCGGCGGGCGAGCCGATCGAATACGTGACAAGCAGGCCGCCGGCAGTCCGCTGCACCGACTTCGGGTTGTATGGCGCGGGTTGTTCGGCGAGGAAGTCGGCCACCTCCTCGGTCGCGGCGCCGGCCTGGGAGACCGGGACGCCGTCGATCTCGGAGATGAGCAGGGCACGCCTGGGCTGCTCGAGGCTCTCCTCCCCGGGTAGGGCAGGCACGTCAGCGATCGTGAGGTCCCCGACCGATGCCGCCTCGGGCAGCACCGTCAGGGCACGCGCGTCGACCAGGCCTCCGGTCATCAGGTCCTCGACGCCGGGGGCGATGTCGAGCGCGGGGTTGTCGACCAGCGCCCTACCGGCCGCCGATCGAGCAGCACGGTCGAGTTGTTCCTGCTGCTGGGCGGCGTCGCTGCCACCGCGCATGACCCGATGCACCGTGACCTGGGTGTCGCCCTGCCCGAACGTGGCCACGACGACCGAGTTGTCCAGCGCCTCGGCCACGATGGGGAACCCGTCGGGAAAGGTCCGCAACGAGTTCGTGCTGATGACGTAGTCGTAGTCCTGCCAGCCATTGGGAGCCAGGTCCGCGACCGCAGGGTCGGTGTCGACCTTGTAGTACCAGACCACGTTCTCCCGCGGGAAGCCCGCGTCCACCATGTCGACCCACATCGCGTCGTCGACCACGATCCGGTAGTCGCGGTCGACGTTTTGCTCGACCCAGGTCTGGGCCTCTCGCATCGGCTGGTCCAGGTCGGCGAGCAGCAGCCCGCGCAGCTGGACCGCCCACATCGGCGCCGCCACCGCCGTGGCGAGCATGGCAAGGACGGCGGTCACGACCCCGGCCCGCCGACGGCGGACCGAGACCTTGGCGCGGGCCCGTCGCAGGGCGACCTCGACGGCCGCCGGGATCAGCAGCGCGGCGAAGGGCAGCAGCGCAATCACGTAGGGGATCGGTAGGTAGCCCGGGCGGAACATGAAGGCCACCAGGGACAACAGCGCCGTCGCCACCGGCCAGAACCGGCGCTCGCGCAGCGCCAGGATCGCGGCCAGCGGCGCGACCACCGCGATCACCGGGTCGAGCTGCAACCACTGGCTCGTCGTCACCCGGGCCTGGCTCGAGGCATCGAACAGACTCCCGCTCGCTCCGCGACCGAACAGTTGGAAACCGACGCCGTCGAACAAGCTGACCCGGTTGGCACCCGGCAACAGTTCACCCTTGATCACCGAGAACAGTACGTAGGCCAGGCCGAGCAGAACGACGGTCGCCGCGGCGAGCGACAACGTGTAACGCCGGGTCCCGCGATCGGCTCCGCGCCACATCTGCCAAGCCAGGAAGGGCAGCATCAGCAGAAACGTTTCCTTGCTGAGGACCGCGATCGAGAAGCACACACCGGCGCCGGTGAAGGCGAGCAGTTGCCTGCGCGGGGCGAGGGCAAGGACGAAGGCGGCAAGCAGCCAGGGGGTGGCCACGTTGTCGAGAAACACGCTGCGGTGGAACTGCACCGCCAGTGGGGACAGCGCGTAGATCGCCACCGCCGCTGCAGAGGCGGGCCGGGACAGGCGCAGCCGCCGCGCCAGCATCCACAGCAGGACGACCGAGACGAGGTGCGCGACGAGCATGGCCTCTCGACCGGCAAGCACCGCAGTGTCGTACCGGGAGAAGGCTCCGGTCAGCTGTGTCCAGCCCGCGATCTGGATCCAGCCCAGCGGTGGGTGGTCGTACCAGAACGTGTAATGACTGAGTTCACTGAACCGCTCGACCGCGAAAGCCTGTGCAGTGTAAGTGCCTTCGTCATCGATGCGCTGCGGGGAACCACCCATGTTGATCCACTGGACCAACGCGGTGAGGACAAACACTGGGGCGAACCAGATCAGCGAGGACTTCTTGCCCCGGAGCCACTCGGTGACCTGCGCCCGGCGGCCGATCGGAGAGTCGCCCGATCCCGACGACGGCGTCGAGCCGCGGTCGAGGACCTCGCGTTGATCGTCGTCAGCGCGCCCGCTCATGAGTTGGGCGCTGCTGCGTTCCAGGGTGCTGGTCATCGGATCGACTCCACTCGGCCGGCGCGCGCCATGGCAGGCTCCGGTAGGGGCCGGCGTGGTTCCGGCACGGTCGGGATGGGCGTCGGCGACGCCGACGGCGCCGCTGACGTCCGGTGGGCATTGGTGTGCTCGGTCTTCTCCCAGGCGTTGATCCCGCGCAGCTCCCGGATCACCGCTCGAACGGCTGCCGCGGCGAGGAAGACCTGGTACGGGAAGGTGCCCAGCAACAGACGCAGATAGTCGCGCGCTCGTACCTTTACTGCGTACATCCGCCCGAAGTCCCCCAGTCCGGCGGTTTCCACGACCAGCGTGAGCAGGGTCGGCACGATCGGCAGGAAACTCACCAGCGCGACGATCGTCGGCACCTTGGCAGTGACGATGAGCACGATCGAGATCGGGATCATCAAGCCGGTGAAGGCCTGCAGGAACGGCATCGCCAGGAGATAGCGGGCCATCAGCCGCTGCCGACGGGTGGGCAGCTTGCGCCACTCGCCCTTGCGCAGCACCTGCAGAAAGCCCTGGTTCCACCGGGTGCGCTGTTTGTAGAGCGAACGCAGGGTCGGCG
>JBPCPI010000038.1:0-11475 GCA_050999295.1 Geodermatophilaceae bacterium
GCCACCCGAGCGTTGACGGCGCTGCCCGATGGGCCGCGCGTGATCGTCCTGACCACCTTCGACATCGACGAGTACGTCCTGGCAGCCATCGGTGCCGGAGCCAGCGGATTCCTGCTCAAGGATGCGCTGCCCGAGGACATGCTTGCGGCCATCCGGACCGTGCACGCGGGCGATTCCGTCATCGCGGCCAGCTCCACCCGGCGACTCCTGCAGCACATCGGCCCGCTCTTGCGGGTCGGCGCCGCCGGGCTCAACTCCGGAACGGCCGACCTGCCGGCCGGGGCGGCCGCGGCGGCGGATCGGGCCGCGCTCACCGAACTGACACCTCGCGAACGTGAGGTGCTCGTCCAAATGGCGTACGGCGCCTCCAACAAGGAGATCGCTGCTCGATTCGTGGTCAGCGAGGCCACAGTGAAGACCCACGTCGGCCGCGTGCTCTTCAAGACCGGCTCGCGCGACCGGGTGCAGGCCGTCGTGCTGGCCTTCCGCACCGGACTGGTGCAGCCCGGTGAGTTGCTGCGCGACGCCATGACCTGACCGATCGCCTGGAATGCAACAGACCTGGGTGTGGTGACGCTGGTCATATCGGACTCATTCCCGAGGATGACGCAGCACGCCCTAGAAATCAGTCCATCCTCCGACGCAACAGAACCGCCTATCTCCCTAGTTTCCAGAGTGACCGCAGCGCGCCGCCGCGGCGACCGATACAGGGAGTTGCTATGTGGAGCTCGTCCGAACCGTCCCATCGACGTCAGCGTGGCGACTCGTGTGCGGACTAGTCGGTTTCATCAGCGCAACCGGTCAGGCCATTGCCCACTTCGATGACGTCAACGAGGCTCTCGGCACCCTGCCCCATCGTGGGCCTGACGATCGGGGGGTCTGGTGTGACCTCGACGTAGTGCTCGGCTTCAACCGATTGTCAATCATCGACGTGGATGGCAGTCCGCAGCCCATGCCCTACGCCGACGGTCGATATCGAATCGTGTTCAACGGCGAGATCTACAACTACCTGGAGCTGCGCGCCGAGCTGACCCGCGACTTCGGAGCTACTTTCACCACCGACGGCGACACCGAAGTGATCCTGGCCGCCTACCACTTCCTGGGTGAGGGCTGCGTTGACCGACTGCGAGGGATGTTCGCCTTCCTCATCTGGGACACCCTGGAGCGCAAGGCTTTTGGCGCTCGTGATCCGTTCGGTATCAAGCCCTTGTACGTAGCCGCGTGCACATCAGGCGTCTACGTCGCCAGCGAGAAGAAGGCCCTCCTCCAGTTGCGTGGAAGCGATGCGGGCCACGTTGACCGCCGCGCCCTCCAGCACTACCTCACCCTGCAGTACGTCCCCGAGCCCGCCTCGATGCACGAGGGCATCCGCCGCATCGAGAGCGGCACCTGCTTCACCGTCGTCGATGGCAAGCTCTCGACCCGCCGCTACTTCGACCCGGACTTCGACGCTCTACCTGTACGGGCTCGCGATCAGGTCGCTCTCTACAGCGGGATCCGCGAGGCGCTCGAGGAGTCCGTCCGGATGCACATGCGCGCCGACGTCCCGGTAGGTGCATTCCTGTCCGGCGGTATCGACTCGACTGCGATCGTGGCACTGGCCAAGCAGTACAACCCGGACCTGCTCACCTTTTCGGTCGGCTTTGAGGACTCCGGTTACTCCGAGCTCGACGTCGCGGCGGAATCGGCCGCAGCGATCGGGGTCGAGCACATCACTCGGGTGATCACTGCTGAGGAGTTCGCCGGCGCCGTACCCGCCATCGTCTGGTATCTCGATGACCCGGTCGCTGACCCGGCCCTGGTTCCGCTCTGGTTTCTGGCCCGCGAGGCCCGAAAGCACGTCAAGGTCGTCCTGTCCGGTGAGGGCGCGGACGAACTGTTCGGCGGGTACAACATCTACCGGGAGCCGTTGTCGCTGGCGGCCTTCGACAAGTTGCCCGACAGCGTGCGTCGGGGCTTGGGCACGGTGTCGGACCACCTCCCGGCTGGAATGCGCGGCAAGGACTTACTGCGGCGGGGTTCCATCCCATTGGAACTCAGGTACTACGGCAATGCCAGGATCTTCCGTGACGAAGAACTCGGCTTCCTTCGTACACAGGATCCGGCCGTTTCCGTCACCGACCTGACCGCGCGTCTGTATGCGAGCGCGCGGGCGCGTGGATACGACGACGTAACCGCGATGCAGTACGTCGACATCTGCACCTGGTTGCGTGGAGACATCCTGGTCAAGGCCGACAAGATGGCGATGGCCAACTCCCTGGAACTACGCGTGCCCTTCCTCGATCCCGCCGTCTTCGCCGTCGCTTCGACACTGCCGGTCAGGGAGCGAGTGAACGGCAAGACCACGAAGTATGCTCTGCGCCAAGCACTTCGAGGGATCGTGCCCGCGCACGTCTGCGACCGACGCAAACTCGGGTTCCCGGTGCCGACGCGTCCGTGGCTGGCCGACGAGCTCTATGATTGGGCGCGGTCGATCATCGCTGAGTCGCAGACTGACGCGCTGATCGTCCGCTCCGACATCCTTGCCTTACTGGAATCTCACCGGCGCGGACCGATCGACCACTCCCGCAAGCTCTGGACCGTGCTCATCTTCATGATCTGGCACGGCATCTTCGTCGAGAACCGGATCGCGCCCGAGATCCCCGAGGTGCATCACCCCCTCCGGCTCACATCCTCGACGGCGGGTTGAGATCCAGTAGCCACGACCCTCCTGTTCCGCTTGGCCGCGTACATGGCCCTGTCCGCAGCGCGCAACAGGCTCGATCCGGCCTCGGACGCCGGCCCTGTGGCCACCCCGAGGCTGACGGTCACCGTCGATCCGAGTGCTGCCGAGACCGCGCTCACCATGCGCTGGGCCACCTCCCCCGCGTCGGCGCGGTCCATCCCGATCAGCACCGCGACGAACTCGTCGCCTCCCAGACGGGCAACCAGATCGCCGGGCCGGACCTGGCTGGTCAGTGCGCCAGCCACGGCCTGCAGGGTCCGATCCCCCGCCGCATGACCATCGGCGTCGTTGACCGCCTTGAGCCGGTCCACGTCTACGACAATCATTGCGACCACGTCCGTCGCCGACGCGCCGAGTTCGGCGATCCGGACATCGAAGGCCCGCCGGTTACCGACTCCGGTCAACGCGTCGGTGTTGGCCAGGACCTGGACCCGATCCCGCTCGAGGGTGACCCGCTTGAGGATCTGCATGGACCGGGCGCTGTGCAAGGTGTACTGCCGGTGCCGCCACATCGTCTCGGCGAGCTGATCGCCGTACACCAGGGCCGCACGTGCTGAATCCGATCCGGACTGAGCGAGCAATCTAGCGCGGGTGTGGTAGGCCGCCGACTTGAGCCTCCAGGTCGCATCTGTGGGCAGGGCATCGCAAGCCTCGGCCGAGACCGCAATCGCCTCGGGCAGCCGCCCGGCGCGGTCCAGCGCCCACGCCAGAAACGGCAGCGCGAACGCCCGACCTTCGGTACGGCCCTGACTCTCCACAGCCTGCAGACCATCGCGGAGGCGGGCTACGACCCGTTCGGGGGTGCCTGTGGAATCGGCACAGGCCGCGAGCAGGGCGGCTCTGGCGGCGTAGACACGCGTTTCCTCGGTGTTCGCGTACTCCTGAGCCAGAGCAGCATGCCGAGCCGCGATCACGCTTTTCTCCTGTGCGCCAACGACATCCCGGATCCGGTGCAACTCCACCGACCAGTTCAGATGCAGCTCGGCGAGGTTGAGCTGATGCTTGACCGCCATCATCGCGGCCACGTCGGCCGAGCGACTGAGCGCGGCGGCTAGGGCTGCCTCGTAGTGCGGCAGCGCCAGTTCGTAGAGTCGCAGATAGTTAAAGCCGTGACCGAGACCGGTGTGCGCCGTGGATAGGACGAATCCGTCGACGACATCGTTGCTCAGGGCCGCCTCGGCACGGGACAGATCGTGCAGAGTCGCCTCCAGGTCGAATGACTGCGGGTCGATCTCGCCCAGGAGGATGTGCTGGCAGGCCCGGAAGGACAAGGCGATCGACTGCCAACCCGCCGCCCCCGCGGCGAGCATCAACTCGGCGGCACCCGCGGCAGCTTCGTGATCACCTAGGCGGTGCAAGGCGACAGCGCGCGCGTAGAGAATCCCAGGGCTGTGTCCGGCGACGAGTTGCCTGTCGGCCTCTGCCAGGGCCACCTCGGGCTGGCCGGTTTGGGCTAGGCGCAGCAGCCGCATCACATCGGCAAGGCTGTCGTCCATAGCTGCGCTGGGGTGTCCTTTCTCCCGCGTCCCGGCCCCGTTGCGTGGTTGTTCACCCCCCGCGATAACCAGCCGGGTCCTGTGCAGGGCCGGTATCCGTAAGAAGCTGCGTGGTAGACCAACTTCTGCCTAGTGGTAAATCGCCTTCTCGGCGCCGATGCCGGTCAACGAGCGCACTTCGAGTTCGCCGTACTTCTCCACGTTCGGCCGCTCCTTGGACAGTTTCGTGCCCAGCCAGCCGAGGAAGAACGACACCGGGATGGACACGATCCCCGGGTTGTTCAGCGGGAAGAAGTGGAAGTCCACGTCCTGGAAGACCGACGGGCTCAGGCCGGTGGCTGGATTCACCGGCGCCCCGGACACGACCGGGGAGAAGATGATCAACCCGACGCAGACGATCAGCCCGCCGTAGATGCTCCACACCGCGCCCTGGGTGGTGAAGTTCTTCCAGAACAGGGTGTAGAGGATCGTCGGCAGGTTCGCCGACGCAGCGATCGCGAACGCGAGGGCCACCAGGAAGGCGATGTTGATCCCGGCCTGCAGCGCCAGGATTCCCAGCACGATGGCCACCGCCCCGATCACGCACGCAGTGATCCGGGCGACCTTGACCTCGTTCACCCCACTGGCGTCGGTCTTGACGCCCTTCTTGATCACTGATGCGTAGATGTCGTGCGCGAAGGACGCGGATGCGGTGATGGTCAGGCCGGCCACGACGGCGAGGATCGTCGCGAACGCCACCGCAGAGATGATCCCGAGCAGTGCCGTACCGCCGAGTTCGAAGGCCAGCAGGGGTGCCGCCGAGTTGACCGCTCCCGGTGATCCCAGAATCGTGTCGGGTCCGACCAGCGCGCCCGCCCCGTAGCCGAGGATCAGGCTGAACAGGTAGAACACGCCGATCAGCCAGATCGCCCACACGACGGACTTGCGCGCGTCCTTGGCGGTCGGCACGGTGTAGAAGCGCATGAGTACGTGCGGCAGCCCCGCCGTACCCAGGACCAGCGCCAGGCCGAGTGAGACGAAGTCGAACTGAGAGAGGGCAGTCGCGCCGTACTGAGCACCGGGGGCCAGCACATCGCGCGGCGTTTCGGCTGCAGCGGACACCTCCGCGGCCGACCCGAACAGGCTGGACAGGTTGAAGCCGAACTTCGCGAGCACCCAGACGACCATGATCAGTGCGCCGACCATGAGCAGCGAAGCCTTGATGATCTGTACCCAGGTCGTACCCCGCATGCCGCCGACCAGGACGTAGGTGATCATCAGCGCGCCGACGACGATGACCACCGCGGCCTCGGCGCCGCGACCGCTGACACCGAGGAGCAGGGCGACCAGGCCGCCTGCTCCGGCCATCTGGGCCAGCAGATAGAAGATCGACACCACGAGCGTGGACACCGCGGCGGCCGTACGGACCGGGCCCTGGCGCATTCGGAAGGCCAGGACGTCGGCCATCGTGTACTTGCCGGTGTTGCGCAGGAGTTCGGCGACCAGCAGCAGCGCGACGAGCCAGGCGACCAGGAAGCCGATCGAGTAGAGGAAGCCGTCGTAGCCGTACACCGCGATAGCCCCGGCGATACCGAGGAAGGAGGCTGCCGAGAGGTAGTCACCGGCAATCGCCAGACCGTTCTGCGAGCCGGTGATCGTGCGTCCCGCGGCGTAGTAGTCGGCCGCTGTCCGGTTGTTCCGGCTGGCTCGGAAGGTGATGAACAGGGTCACGACCACGAAGACCAGGAAGATGGAGATGTTGACGATCGGCTCGCCAACAGTGGCGACGGCCTCAGCGGCGAGAACGGCGCGGTCAGGCATCGCGGCGACCTTCCAGCTCGTCGCGGATCTTGTCCGCGATCGGGTCGGTGTTCTTGTTGGCGTGCCGGACGTACAACGTGGTGATCACGAACGTCGACACGAACTGCAGCAGCCCGAGGACGATCCCTACGTTCACGTTGCCGAACAGCTCCTGGCTCATGAAGTCCGATGCGTACGTCGACAGCAGGACATACAGCAGATACCAGGTCAGGAAGACCACGGTCATGGGGAAGGCGAAGCGACGGAACCGGCGGCGCAGTTCGCTGAACTCGGGTGAGTTCTGCGCCTCCACGTACTGCTCGGGGGTGAGCGTCTGACGCTCTGCTTGCTCGGTCACCAGGGGCACTCCAGCGGCAAGGACCCGGTAGGTGCGTCCACCGGGTGATGGCGGTCACCGTATGGAGCGCGGCAGCCGTTGCGCAGCGCCCCGGTCGAACGGCGCGCCGAGAGGGCTTTGCCTTTCGCCGGACGGGCCTGCGGATACGATGAACGGTAACTGGCGCGTGAGCGCCTGCGTCGCTGCCCGCAAGGAACCCCGCACCAGGCTCCGGCGTCCTAGCATCTGGCCTCCACGTTGCCGAGGGTGCGTCGTTCCCATTTCGAGCGTCTCGGTGCAGGCCACCGATTCATCCAGAGCTATCGAAGGTGGCCGTCGAATGACCCAAGGCATCGGGGACTCCGGAGTACCCGACAACGACGATCCCGGCGCTGACCTCGCTCTGGGCATACGGCTGAACCGCTTGGGTGACCACGAGGGCGCCCGCCGAGCGTTCGTCGCGGTGTTGCGCTCTGGGCACCCCGAGCATGCGCCGGAGGCAGCTGTGCATCTCGGGGTGCTGCTGAACGGCCTCGGCGACGCGGGCGGTGCCCAGACCGCCTTTCAACAGGCCTTGGACTCAGGACATTTCGTCCATGCGCCTCGCGCGGCGGTCGAACTTGGCATAGTGCTGGCCGACCAGGAGCTCCGCACCGAGGCCGAGGCCGCCTTCGATTACGCTCTCTCGTCCGACCATCCCGACCACGCGCCCAAGGCGGCCCTGCACCTGGGGATGTTGCTGGAGCGGTGCGCCGATAGCGAGGGAGCCCAGCGGGCATTCGGGGTCGCCGTCGACTCCGGCCACCCGTACAACGCGCCGCCGGCCGCGATCCAGCTCGGCCAGCTCTTGCAAGGCGGTGGCGACCTCGAGGGCGCCCGCCAGGCCTACCGGGGCGTAATCGATTCTGGATCCCCGCAGGCGGCTCCACGCGCCGCCCTGTTGCTTGGCGGACTGCTGCAGGAAACCGGAGACACCGCTGGTGCTCGGGCCGCGTACCAGCACGCCGTCGACTCCGGCCATCCCGAATTCGCGCCGACGGCAACCGAGCGTCTGCACAGCATGGACGAGGAGCACGCGACCGCAGCGATGGCCGCTCGGCGTGTGCCGTTGCCCGGCGGCGGACTGCCGCAGGAGGCCGGCACCGAGGTAGTCGGCGGGGATGCCGTGACCGATCCGCCGGAGCTCGATGGTGTCGTGGACTTCAGAGCGCGGCTGCGCACCCGGGACCTCAGCGCTGTGAACGACATTCGCCGCAGTGCCATCCAGTACATCGACCAAGGAGACTCCCCCACTGCCCGGCGCCTATTCCAGCTGCTTGTCGAGACCGGACATCCCCACTTTGTCGCCGCGGGGATGCTCGGAATTGGGGCGATGGCTCAGAGCGAAGGCGATCTGGCCGGTGCTCGGCGGGCATTTCAGGGTGCGGTCGCCGCCGCAGACCCGACGTCGCTGCCTGTTGCCTACGTCGAGCTCGGCCAGGTTTGTCACGATCTCGGAGACGAAGAGCAGGCCGAGCACGCCTATCGGCTGGCCAGCCAGCTCGCGCATCCCGACTGCACGCCTAGGGCGTTGACCCTGCTGGCGGACCTGCTGGGGCAAGCTGGCGACCTTGCTGGCCAAAGGCACGCCTTTGAGCAGGTCGTCGAATCCGGGCATCCCGTACAGGCCCCATGGGCCGCCACACGTCTGGGAATTCTCTTGCAGGCTCAGGGAGACGACGAAGGTACGCGCGCGGCCTACCAGCAGTCTATTGCCTTTGGACCGAGCGACGCCGCTCAGACGGCCGTCTACCTCCTGGGTCAATACCTCTACGTACAGGGTGATGTCGACGGCGCCTGCCGGCTCTGGCGCCAGGTCACCGATGCCGGGTGGTCCATGTATGCACACGCGGCCTACGACCTCAGCGTGGTGCTGGACCAGCGTGGGGAAGTGAGCGGCGCGATCGCGGCCCTGCGCCGAGCTGCTGGCTCCGGCGATCCGGACGTTGCCCCGCTCGCCGCCGAGAGGCTTCGCATTCTCAACGAGCGGCAAGAACCCGACCCGGCGAGCGAGGACGACGTCGTGTTTCGAGCCATCGAGCAAGACGTGGCATCGGGTACGCCGGGGTGCCTCGAGGATGCGCTGGAGTGCGCGCTGATCTGGTGTGACAAACGGCAGTTCAGCCTCGCGAAGCGCGCATACCGGCTGGTGATCGACTCCGGGAGTACCGAGCAGGTGTCCGAGGCGACGTTCGGGCTGGGCAGGGTCTACTTGGAATTGAACGACCTGGTGTTCACCCGCGACACATTTCGCCAGGTGGTGGATCTCGGGCATGCCAAGTTCGTGCCGGTGGCTGCCCTGCAGCTCGGGATGGTCCTGGTCAGATTGGAGGAACACGCAGACGCGCGGCAAGCCTTCGAGCTTGCCATCGGCTCCGGACACGTCAAGCACGGCCCAGAGGCGGCAAAGCAACTTGGCCGCCTACTGGGCACGCTGGAGGAAAGCCCGCCCATCGAGCAGTCGGAAGACGACGCGGGTGGTGCGCTCACCGAGGGCCCTGCGAAGGGGTGGGAGGACCTGGAGCAAGAGACGGCCGCTGGTGATGAAGATGCGATCGCGGCCGCGACAGGTATCGGACGGCGCCTTGCCGAGGGCGGAAATCACGCTGACGCCGCGCGGGCGTACCGCGTGGCAATCGCCTCCGGCCATCCCAAGTGGGCGCCCGAGGCAGCAGTATCGCTCGGGATGATGCTGGAGGAAGACGGCGATCTCGACGCAGCCCGGCGCGCCTATGAGGAGGCCATCGAATACCTCGACGACGAGGCCGGACAGGAAGCCGCATTCTGGCTGGGTCAATTGTTGGACAAACAAGGTGACATCGAGGGTGCCTGTGCTGCCTGGTTACTGGTCACCGAGCCTCGATGTCCGAAGTACGACGTCGCTGCCCATAATCTCGGTGTCACGCTCAAACAGAAAGGGGATCGCGAGGGAGCGGTCCTGGCGTTTCGCCGAGCAATGGAGCCCGACGACCCTGAAGTGAGCCCGGTGGCCGCCCTGAGGCTGGCCGCCGTCCTCTGGGCAATGGAGGATCGGCCTGGCACCCGTGCTGCGCTTCAACGAGCTATCGACTCCGGCCATCCCACTCACGCACCTGCGGCGGCTGAGCACCTGCGAAAACACTTTCCCGAGTTGCCGGGGAACCCCGAGCTCTCAGCCGCTGATGGGCCGGCTCTTCCGGTACTGCAGCCCCTTGATTGGGCCGAGACCCTTGGGCGCACGCAGGCCGAGGGGGTCGCAGTCGCGAACGCCCTAGCCCGACCGCTCACGCTCGCCGGGCAGCAAGTCGGCTACATCGCCTTCAGTCGCGACAGCTCCGACCACACTGAGTTGGAGGCACCAGGATCACTGGATTGCGCAATCCCGGATGAGTTCGAGGCTGCAGCGCTGATGAATCTGCGTCTGCTGGGATTGGAGTGGCGACAACTAGAGATCGCACCCCGCGATGACGAGCCGTTCGATGTGCTCGCTTGCAACGGCCATCCGCTGGCCGCCAGCGCCATACTCGACCGGTCATTCCTGGCCCAGGCTCAGCTCAGCCTCGGCTGCGACCGGATCCTGGTGGCTATCCCCAATCGAGACCTGCTGCAGGTCGGTCGCGCTGACCTGCCCGGCCAGCAAGTGGCTCACTTCGCCGGTTCGGTCGAGGCGTTCCACGACTCCAACGACTATCCCGTCTCGCCTCTGACGTTCTATGCAACCAACGGTGTGGTGGACGGGATCTGCGATCCGCCGCCTCTCGAATATGGACCAGCCGAGCCAGCCGCACATCATCCACCACCCGGCATCCACGTCGAGGTGACCACGCCGGTCGCACGCCCCTCGGACGGCGCCGCCCCGAAGTCGGTCCAGCAGCCCGCGGCAGCGACCAGCGCGTCTACGACCAGCGACAGCAATACTGGCGAATTGTCCACGCGCCAGGTCACGGTCAGCGGGCCTGCGAACCGGCCAACGCTCACCCCCGAAGATGTGGCAAACGTCGATGAGCGGTGGGCCGCGTTGCGGCGTGCCGTCGAAGCAGGTGCTCTGCACGCTGAAAGGCGGGCGCTTGATTTCGGGGTTGCGCTCGTCGATCAGACTGACTGGGTGCGCGCCGAGCGGGTTTTCGAGTTTCTCTCCCGGTGCCGCGACCCCCGAACGGCCATCATGGCCTCGCAGAATCTGCAAAGCGTCCGCGGCGCAATGCAGTGGGAGTCGCAGCAGTGCTGACCACGGTGGGTTGCTCAGCTGAGTCGGTTCGGTGTCGCTCTGGCGAGCCCGAGACTCTCCGGGGCGTGCAGGAGCAGCATCGTCCGGCCGATGTTCGGCGGGACCCGCGAGGCGGTCAGCCGTGACGCCACGATCATCACCGCGAAGGACACCGGCACGGTGCAGGCCGCGGGCTGGGCCAGCAGCACGCCCGGCCAGCCGGACAGCTCGCCACCGAACACGGTGACCAGCACGGCGGCTAGAGACAGCGCACCACCGGCCAGCACCCCGGCCAGCGCGCCCATGTCGGTGAGCTTGCGCCACCAGATCCCCAGCACCAGCAGCGGGCAGAACGTCGATGCCGCCACCGCGAAGGCCAGCCCCACCACCGGGGACACGTCCAGCCGGTCGATCTGGATCGCGATCACCAGTGGCACTAGTCCGGCCACCATTGCCGCGCGACGGAAATCCCGTACCGTTCCCCGGCCGATGACGTCGGTGGACAACACCCCGGAGACCGAGACCAGCAACCCGGATGCGGTCGACAGGAACGCGAATGCGCCGCCGGCGACCAGCGCCCCGAGGATCTGACCGAGCACCCCGCCCAGCGCCGCTCCCGGCAGTAGTAGGACAACGGCATTGGTCTGACCGGTGATCAGCAACTGCGGGACATACAGCCGGCCGAGCGCGCCGTACAGGGTCGGGAAGAGGTAGAAGACCCCGAGCAGCGCCAGCACGATCAACGTCGTACGGGCCGCTCGCCCGTCGGGATTTGTGTAGAAGCGAACGAGGACGTGCGGCAAGCCCATCGTGCCGAGGAAGGTGGCCAGGATCAGCGAGTACGTCGCGAACAGCGGGTGATCTGGGCTGCCCCGCCGGTGCCCATCGGCGCCGCCCAGGTCTGGCCGGACAG
>JBPCPI010000054.1:0-12071 GCA_050999295.1 Geodermatophilaceae bacterium
CCAAGGGCAAGGTCACCGACCAGATCGACTACCTGACCGCCGACGAGGAGGACCGCCACGTCGTGGCGCAGGCCAACTCGCCGCTGGACCCCAAGGGGAACTTCACCGACGACCGAGTCCTGGTGCGCCGCAAGGGTGGTGAGGTCGACTACATCGTGCCGGACGGCGTCGACTACATGGATGTCTCGCCGCGCCAGATGGTCTCGGTCGCGACCGCGATGATCCCGTTCCTCGAGCACGACGACGCCAACCGCGCCCTGATGGGCGCCAACATGCAGCACCAGTCCGTACCGCTGCTACGCAGCGAAGCGCCACTGGTCGGGACCGGAATGGAGCTGCGGGCCGCCGTCGATGCCGGTGACGTGGTCACCGCGGACAAGGCCGGCGTCGTCGAGGACTCCAGCGCGGACTACCTGACGGTGATGGCCGATGACGGCACCCGCCAGACCTACCGGCTGCACAAGTTCCGTCGGTCCAACCAGGGAACCTGCGTCAACCAGAAGCCGCTCGTCGCCGAGGGTGAGCGGGTCGAGCAGGGCCAGGTCATCGCCGACGGCCCCTGCACCGACGGCGGCGAGATGGCGCTGGGCAAGAACCTGCTCGTGGCGTTCATGCCGTGGGAGGGCCACAACTACGAAGACGCGATCATCCTGAGCCAGCGGTTGGTCCAGGACGACGTGCTGTCCTCGATCCACATCGAGGAGTTCGAGGTCGATGCCCGCGACACCAAGCTGGGCGCCGAGGAGATCACCCGGGACATCCCCAACGTCTCCGAGGAGATCCTGGCCGACCTCGACGAGCGCGGCATCATCCGGATCGGTGCCGAGGTCGTACCCGGCGACATCCTGGTCGGCAAGGTGACCCCCAAGGGGGAGACCGAGCTGACCCCGGAGGAGCGCCTGCTGCGGGCGATCTTCGGCGAGAAGGCCCGCGAGGTCCGCGACACCAGCCTCAAGGTCAAGCACGGCGAGGGTGGCAAGGTCATCGGCATCCGGGTCTTCGCCCGCGAGGACGGTGACGAGCTGCCCGCCGGAGTCAACGAGCTCATCCGCGTGTACGTGGCGCAGATGCGCAAGATCTCCGACGGTGACAAGCTCGCCGGCCGGCACGGCAACAAGGGCGTGATCGCCAAGATCCTGCCGGTCGAGGACATGCCGTTCCTGCCGGATGGCACGGCGGTCGACATCGTGCTCAACCCGCTCGGTGTTCCTGGTCGGATGAACGTCGGTCAGGTCCTGGAGACCCACCTCGGGTGGGTGGCCAACGCCGGCTGGGAGGTCGAGGGCAAGCCCGATTGGGCCGCCCGACTGCCTGAGCCGGCTCGCTCCGGAGCACCCGGTACGCGTACGGCGACTCCGGTCTTCGACGGTGCCCGCGAGGAGGAGATCACCGGCCTGCTCGGATCGACCCTGCGGAACCGGGACGGCGAGCGGATGGTCGAGGGCACCGGCAAGGCGCGGTTGATGGACGGCCGCTCCGGCGAGCCGTTCCCCGAACCGGTGGCAGTCGGCTACATCTACATCCTCAAGCTGCTGCACCTGGTCGACGACAAGATCCACGCCCGCTCGACCGGTCCGTATTCCATGATCACCCAACAGCCGCTGGGTGGTAAGGCTCAGTTCGGTGGGCAGCGCTTCGGTGAGATGGAGTGCTGGGCGATGCAGGCCTACGGCGCGGCGTACGCGTTGCAGGAACTGCTGACCATCAAGTCCGACGACATCGTGGGTCGAGTCAAGGTGTACGAGGCCATCGTCAAGGGCGAGAACATCCCCGAGCCGGGCATCCCCGAGTCGTTCAAGGTCCTGCTCAAGGAGCTGCAGTCATTGTGCCTCAACGTCGAGGTGCTCTCCAGCGACGGCCAGTCGATCGAGCTACGCGACACCGACGACGAGGTCTTCCGGGCTGCGGAGGCGTTGGGCATCGACTTGACCCGCCGTGAGCCCAGCAGCGTCGAGGACATGTGAAAGATCCGCGTAGCGCATCTTTCACATGCCGAGGGGCAGCCGGCCGCAGGCCGTCCGCGCATTCGAGCCCACCACGAGACGAGCAATGACGAACTTCCCTAGCGAGAGCAGGTAGCACGAAGTGCTTGACGTCAATTTCTTCGATGAACTCCGAATCGGCCTGGCCACCGGCGATGATATCCGCGGGTGGAGCCACGGTGAGGTCAAGAAGCCGGAGACCATCAACTACCGGACCCTGCGTCCGGAGAAGGACGGTCTGTTCTGCGAGAAGATCTTCGGTCCCACGCGGGACTGGGAGTGCTACTGCGGTAAGTACAAGCGGGTGCGATTCAAGGGCATCATCTGCGAGCGCTGCGGAGTCGAGGTCACTCGGGCCAAGGTCCGCCGGGAGCGGATGGGGCATATCGAGTTGGCCGCTCCGGTCACCCACATCTGGTTCTTCAAGGGCGTGCCGTCGCGGCTGGGTTACCTGCTCGATCTGGCGCCCAAGGACCTCGAGAAGATCATCTACTTCGCCGCGTACCTGATCACCACCGTCGACGAGCAGGCGCGGCACCGCGACCTGCCCACCGTCGAAGCGGAGATCTCGGCGGAGAAGAAGCAGATGGAGAACCGGCGCGACGCCGATGTCGAGGCGCGGCAGAAAAAACTCGAAGCCGACCTCGCCGAGCTCGAGGCCGAAGGTGCCAAGAGCGACGTCCGCCGCAAGGTCCGTGAGGGTGGCGAGCGCGAGATGCGCCAGCTGCGCGACCGCGCCCAGCGCGGAATCGACCGCCTTGACGAGGTAATCGACACCTTCCGCAAGCTGTCGGTCAAGACCTTGATCGCCGACGAGGGCCTCTACCGGGAGCTCTACGACCGCTTCGGTGAGTACTTCACCGGCGGGATGGGTGCCGGCGCGCTGCAGAAGCTGCTGGAGAACTTCGACCTCGATGCCGAGGCCGAGAGCCTGCGCGAGACGATCCGGTCGGGCAAGGGCCAGAAGAAGCTGCGCGCCCTTAAGCGGCTCAAGGTCGTGGCGGCCTTCCTTAACACCCGGAACTCGCCGATGGGCATGGTCCTGAGCTGTGTGCCGGTCATCCCGCCGGACCTGCGCCCGATGGTGCAGCTCGACGGTGGCCGCTTCGCGACCTCGGACATGAATGACCTCTACCGCCGGGTGATCAACCGGAACAACCGGCTCAAGCGCCTCCTCGACCTCGGGGCGCCAGAGATCATCGTCAACAACGAGAAGCGGATGCTGCAGGAGGCCGTCGACGCGCTGTTCGACAACGGCCGTCGCGGCCGTCCGGTCACCGGTCCGGGCAACCGACCGCTGAAGTCATTGAGCGATCTGCTCAAGGGCAAGCAGGGCCGGTTCCGGCAGAACCTGCTGGGCAAGCGGGTGGACTACTCCGGTCGTTCAGTCATCGTCGTCGGCCCGCAGCTCAAGCTGCACCAGTGCGGGCTGCCCAAGCAGATGGCCCTGGAGCTGTTCAAGCCGTTCGTGATGAAGCGGCTGGTCGATCTCAACCACGCCCAGAACATCAAGTCCGCCAAGCGGATGGTGGAGCGGGCCCGGCCGGTCGTCTGGGATGTCCTCGAAGAGGTCATTACCGAGCACCCGGTGCTGCTCAACCGGGCTCCGACTCTGCACCGGTTGGGTATCCAGGCCTTCGAGCCGCAGCTGGTCGAGGGCAAGGCGATCCAGATCCATCCGCTGGTGTGTACGGCGTTCAACGCCGACTTCGACGGTGACCAGATGGCGGTGCACCTGCCGCTGTCGGCCGAGGCGCAGGCCGAGGCGCGGATCCTGATGCTGTCTTCGAACAACATCCTCTCGCCGGCCGACGGTCGCCCGATCACCTCGCCGACGCAGGACATGGTGCTTGGCCTCTACCACCTGACCGGGCTCACCGACGGTGGGCTGGGGGAGGGCTTGGTCTTCTCCTCGCATGCCGAGGCGGTCATGGCCTACGACGCCAAGCAGGTCGGCCTGCGGTCACTGGTCAAGATCCGGCTCGACGACATCCGCGGGGTCGACCCAGGCAGGGGTCAGACGTGGACCCCACCGGAGGGGTGGGAGCCGGGCCAGTCCGTGCTGCTGGAAACCACGCTCGGGCGGGTGATCTTCAACGAGGCGCTGCCCGTCGACTATCGGTTCGTCAACTTCGAGATCCCGAAGAAGGCGCTCGGCGCCATCGTCAACGACCTGGCCGAGCGGTACCCAAAGGTCCAGGTGGCGGCGACACTCGACGCCCTCAAGGCAGCCGGATTCACCTGGGCCACCCGGTCGGGGGTGACCATCTCGATCACCGATGTGGTGACCCCGGCCAACAAGCAGACCATCCTCGATCGGTACGAGAAGGAAGCCGACAAGATCGAGAAGCAGTACCAACGCGGTGTGATCACCAACGACGAACGTCGCCAGGAGCTCATCGAGATCTGGACCCGGGCCACGGCCGAGGTCGGCAAGGAGATGGAGGCGAACTTCCCGAAGACCAACTCGGTCTTCAAGATGATCGACTCCGGAGCGCGCGGGAACATGATGCAGGTCCGTCAGATCGCCGGTATGCGCGGTCTGGTCGCCAACCCGCAGGGTGAGATCATTCCCCGTCCGATCAAGGCCAACTACCGCGAGGGCCTCTCGGTGCTGGAGTTCTTCATCGCCACGCACGGTGCGCGTAAAGGCTTGGCCGACACCGCTCTCCGGACCGCGGACTCGGGGTACCTGACGCGTCGTCTGGTCGATGTCAGCCAGGACGTCATCATCCGCGAAGAGGACTGCGGAACCGATCGGGGCATCATCATGCCGATCGCGGCGCAGGTCGACGGGGCAATGGTCAAGGACCCGAACGTAGAAACCAGCGTGTACGCCCGGATCCTGGCCTCGGACGTCAGCGACGCCGACGGAAAGGTGCTCGGTAAGGCCGGCGCAGACCTCGGCGACCTGCTGATCGAGGAATTGCTCCGGTCGGGCATCACCGAGGTACGGGTCCGCTGTGTGATGACGTGTGAGTCCGCCATCGGCACGTGCTCGATGTGCTACGGCCGTTCGCTGGCCAGCGGCAAGCTGGTCGACGTCGGCGAGGCGGTCGGCATCATCGCGGCCCAGTCGATCGGCGAGCCCGGGACTCAGCTGACCATGCGGACCTTCCACACCGGCGGTGTCGCCGGTGAGGACATCACGCACGGTCTGCCCCGTGTCCAGGAGCTGTTCGAGGCGCGCATCCCGAAGGGGAACGCCCCGATCAGCGAGGTCGAGGGTCGGATCCGGATCGAGGACACCGACAAAGGCCGCGATCTCATCGTGGTGCCCGACGACGGATCCGAGGAGGTTGCCTACCAGGTGAACCGCCGCTCTCGGCTGCTGGTCAGCGATGGTGACCACGTCACGATCGGTCAGCAGTTGCAGGTCGGCTCGGTCAACCCGCACGAGGTCCTGCGCATCATGGGTCCCCGTGAGGTGCAGCGCCACCTGGTCCGTGAGGTCCAGGAGGTGTATCGCAGTCAGGGCGTGTCGATCCACGACAAGCACATCGAGGTCATCATCCGCCAGATGCTCAAGCGGGTGACGGTCATCGACTCAGGGGCCACGGAGTTCCTGCCGGGCGCACTTGCCGAGCGGGCGGTCTTCGAGGCCGAGAACCGTCGGGTCGTCGCCGAGGGCGCCGAGCCGGCCTCCGGTCGTCCGGTGCTGATGGGGATCACCAAGGCCTCGTTGGCCACCGATTCGTGGCTGTCGGCGGCCTCCTTCCAGGAGACGACTCGCGTCCTCACCGACGCGGCCATCCATGCCCGCAGTGACAAGCTGATCGGGCTGAAGGAGAACGTGATCATCGGCAAGTTGATCCCGGCCGGAACCGGCATCAACCGGTACCGCAACATCACGGTCGAACCCACCGAGGAAGCTCGCGCAGCTGTCTACACGATGCCCGCCTACGACGACGGCTCCTTCTTCGCACCAGATCCCTTCGGGTCCGGCTCGGGTGAGGCCGTCCGGCTCGAGGAATTCGACTACGGGCGGGACAACTACCGCTAGGCACAGAGCGGCCAGGCGTAGCCGACCGCCGGGTTGGCTGGGTCAGACAGCGTCCGCACGACCCCGAGGGAAGCTGGGCCCTCGGGGTCGTCGTACGTCACGGCTCGGATCACCCTGCCTTTGGCCGCCTGGCGGCGCGCAGACCATCAGCGGCCTGTCGGATCCGGTCGCCAGGATGGGACCATGGCAGTAACGAACGCCAGCTGGAGGTGATCGGTCGATGGCAACCCCGCTCGACATTTTCGACCACGCCGGTCCGTGGAGCGAGGAGGACTTCCTGGCCCTCCCGGAGGACCGGCGGATCGAGCTGCTCGACGGCGAGCTGCTCGTGACCCCGTCGGCTGCGCACGCACACCAGCGGCTGTCCATGCGACTGGCGATGGCGCTCGACGCCGCAGCGCCCTCCGGCTTCGAGGTGCTCGAGGCGATCAACGTCCGGTTGGCGATGGGACGGATCCTGATCCCGGACCTCGCCGTGATCACCACGCCGGGGATCGAGGTTGTCGTGTCCGACGCCCGAGACGTGGCGCTGGTCGTCGAGATCGTCAGCCCTTGCAGCGTCGTCACCGATCGAGCGGTCAAGCCGCAGCTCTACGCAGCGGCCGGGATCGAGTCTTATCTGCGGATCGAACTTGGCCGCGACGGGCCGACGGCCGTCGCGTACCGGCTCCGGGACGGGCGATACACCGAGGAGTCCCGAGCGGCACCCGGTGAGGTCCTGCACCTCCGGGAGCCCTACCCCCTCGAGGCCGATCTGAGCGCCCTCGCCTCCAGCGTGCGCCCTGCGGGCTGACGCCGCCGACACGGGGAGGGCATGCACATAGTAGAGTATGTGCATGCCTTACACGGAGCGGACTCAGGTGCTGCTCTCGGTCGACCAACGTAGGCGACTGGAACGCCTCGCCCGACACGAAGGTAAGTCAGTGGGAGCGGTGATCCGCGAGGCCATTGAGCGGCTTGCCTCGGATTCGTCCCCAGCCGCCAGCGACGACCTAGAGACGATCTTCTCCCTGGATCTGCCCGTCGGCGACTGGTCGGAGATGAAGGCCGAGATCATCCGGTCGGCAACAAAGTGACGGTTCTGGTGGACACGGCAGTGTTCATGTACGCCGCGGGCGGTGATCACCCACTCCAAGCGCCGGCCCGACAGGTGCTGCGCGAGGCGCAATCCGGTAGGTTGGACGCGGTAATCTCGGCCGAGGTGGTTCAGGAGATCCTGCACCGCTTCGCCGGGACGCGGCGCCACGATGACGGCATCCGGCTTGCCGAAGCGGCACTGCACATGTTCCGTCCGGTGCTGTCCATCGGCCATGGGGTCATGCACCGTACGACCGACCTCGCCCGTCGGCATCCCACCGAGCAGGCTCGTGACCTCCTGCACGTCGCCACGTGCCTGGCCTATGACCTCAGGGCAATCGTGTCCCCCGACGAGGACTTCGACGGCATCGGCGAGGTCACTCGGATTCCGCTGGACGGCTGAGCAGGCTGCAGCTGATTCCGCGGTTCGAGGCCGGCTCAGCTTCCGTACATCCTCAGCAACCCGGTCGAGGAGCCGGGTGACCCGTTCGGCTCAACCACGAGGAGCCTTCGGCTGCCCGGCAGGCGATGACGCCAAGTGCCTGGCGCGCCGTCGATAACGCTCCCGCATGGCGGGAAGCTCGTCCGCGTACCACAGCCGGGTGTCTGCCTGCCAGGCAACCCGAGCGGGAGGATCATCATCGAACAGCAATCTCCCGCGCTGAGCGATCCGCCCGACCAGCCAGAGCGGTGTGGCGTCAAGAACGACGAGATCGACGTAGCCAGGCGAACCGGGCTCCGGCCTTCCCGCAGCGCCGCGGTCACGACTGACTCGTCGATCTGCACGCTGCTCAGTCTGACACCCAGCGTGGTGGAGGCCACCGACCGACTGGGCGATAACCATCTCGCGCCCCCGCGTATTGGGAGGCTAATAGGTGGTCTTGGGTATGTGCGCTTTCGGCGAGACTCACTCTGGGTAGTGCCAAAACTACTCATCGTGTGCGCCCCCGATCTCATTGTCCGGTAAAGCATCTGCCGATATCGTCCGTCTCGTGCGCACCGGCTGTGTGCGCCGGTAGACGGGTGGGCCAGCGCCTCATGAAGGTTCGTGGCATCGCGCTGGCTGTGGCGTCGTTCCTGCTCGGCGCCTTGGTGGTCGTCTCGATCCCGGCCACCGGTGTCGGCGAACCGGGAGTGGTGCACTTCACGGCGGCGGGGGATTACGGGTCCCAGGTAGAGACCGATGCGGTCCTCGATCTGATCAATGCCACGGACCCGGATCTGAACCTGGCGCTCGGGGATCTGTCCTATGGGGTGACCGGAGCCGAACAGGCCTGGTGTGACCGGGTCACGTCCCGGGTCGGGGCCGGCTTCCCGTTCGAGCTGCTCGGCGGCAACCACGAGAGCAACGGACTGAACGGAAACATCAACGACTTCGCCGCCTGCCTGCCCAACCAACTACCGGGGGTGGTCGGTACGTACGGTCGCCAGTTCTACGTCGATGTACCGCAGGTGGCCCCGCTGGTGCGGTTCGTGATGATCTCGCCCGCGCTGACCTTTTCTGACGGCACGTACTCCTACGAGCCCGGAACGCCGCGCTACGACTGGACGGCTTCGGCCATCGACGGAGCTCGGGCGGCCGGCGTTCCATGGGTGGTGGTGGGCATGCACAAGCCGTGCTTGTCCCTTGGCCTGTACGCCTGCGAGATCGGTGCCGGGCTGACCAACATGCTGATCGCCAAGAAAGTCGACCTGGTGCTGAACGGGCACGAGCACTTGTACCAGCGCACCCACCAACTCGGCCACGGCCCCAGCTGCGCAGCGCTTACTCCTGGCACCGTCGTGCCGGCCTGCATCAGTGATTCGGACGCGACCATGCGGCAAGCCGGCACGGTATTCGCCACCGTCGGCACCGGGGGAATCGCGCAGCGACCGGTCAACGAATCCGACTCCGAGCGCGGGTACTTCGCCGCCTACTCCGGGGAGAACGTCTCCCCGGCGGATGGCGTGCTCGATGTTCGGGCAACCGCCGACACCTTCGAGGCCAGGTTCCTGCCGACGGTCGCCGGCGCGTTCACCGACTCGTTCACCATCCAGCGCGGTTTGCCGCCGGCCAACCAGCCGCCGACCGCTGCCTTCACGGCAACCCCGACCGGCCTGTCCGCTGCCTTTGACGCCAGCACCTCGACCGACCCTGACGGAACGATCAACTCCTACGCCTGGAACTTCGGCGACGGCACAACGGGATCCGGGATCACGACGAACCACACGTACCCGGCCGCCGGTACCTACACCGCCACGCTGGTCGTCACCGACAACGGTGGCCTGACCGGCACCCTGGCGAAACCGGTCACCGTGACGGCACCGGGCGGTCCCGTTACGTTCATCACCGACAACTTCGGCAGGACGGTCAGCTCTGGGTTCGGGAACGCCGATCTCGGCGGGCCCTGGACGGTTGGGCCGTTGGCCGCCTTCTCGGTCTCCGGCGGAGTCGGCCAGGTGAGCATGGCCGCCGGCACCACCAGGACCGGGGTCCTGGGCGCCACCACCAGCAACGACACCGATCTCCGTACGACCCTCTCGATCGACAAGGCGGCGACGGGTGGGGGTCTGTACCTCGATGTCCTCGGCCGTCGGATCAATGCCACGAACGACTACCGGGTCAGGGTCAGGTTCAACGCGAGTGGCGCGGTCGTGCTCTCGGTGGGAGCGCTGAAGGGCTCAAGCAGTTTGCAGACCCTCGGCTCGCCGGTTACCGTGCCGGGCCTGACCTACAACCCGGGGCAGAACCTCGAGTTGCGCTATCAGGTGACCGGGACCAATCCGACGACGCTGCGCGCCAAGGTCTGGCCGACCGGGCAGACCGAGCCGGCGAACTGGATGGTGAGTACGACCGACACGTTTGCTGCGTTACAGACGGCGGGGGCGGTCGGACTGCAGCCCTATCTGTCCAGTACCGCCACCAACGCTCCGGTCGTTGTCCGCATCGACAACCTCGTGGTGCGCCGGACCGCCTGACCAGGCGGGCAGCAGGCGAGTCCCTCAACCACGGGCCGGTGGGTTCGCTCTACGGCCCCGCATCCAGCGCCGGGCACGCAGCACCAGCCAAAGGACGAAACCGAGGGCAGCAAGGACGAGCAGGAACGCCAGGATCGGCAGCGCAAAGGCCAAGCCCGTCAGCAACAACGACGTGCCGTCCTCGGCCGCGGACACCGCCGGATTGCCGATCCCGCCGGTGGATGCGGTCACGAACGGACGTACTGCCGCGCGTCCGGCCTGCAGGCTGCCTGCAGTGACGGCACCGAGCACCGCGGCCACGGCCGGGTTCAAGTCGCTGGTCAGATCGGTCTGGGCGGCGAACAGGACGGCTCCCGAGGCCGGGGCGATGACCAGTCCGATCACATGTAGCAGGCTGTCAAGTGCGGGGATCTTGTCCCCGATCAGATCGAGCACCAGGAGCAACCCCACGACGATCATGCCCGGAGTGCTGGACAGGATGTCGTACGGCGAGCCGAGGTCCAGCCAGCCCGCCCGGTCGCCGAGCCCGACCGCCAGCAGTGGCAGCCAGGCATTCAACCCGGCCGCGCCAGACAGGCCGAACGCAGCCAGGATGCCGCCGAGAGTTCCGGTCACCGGATCCATGACTGCATCGAACCAGTCTCGTCAGGGAACGCTGATGACCACCTTGCCTCGGGCGTGGCCGGTCTCGACGCTGGCCAGCGCCTCGGCGGCGCGCTCGAGCGGAACGACGTCGCCGACGTGCGGATCCAGTTTGCCGTCGGCCACCAGCGCGACGATCTCACCCAGCACCGTGCCGCTGCCGTCGCGCTGCACGCCCCCACCGCCGAGTTCGGCGGATGTATCTGGGTCGGTGGTGGTCAGCAGGCGGGCGCGATCGGAGACCAGATCGGCGACCGAGCGCAATGCGTCGCCACCAACCAGGTCCAGGATCGCGTCGACCCCCTCAGGCATGATCTCCCGCACCCGGTTGGCCACGCCGTCGTCGTAAGTCACCAGGGTCGCCCCCAGTGATTCGGCGAGCTCACGCTTCCCCTCGCTACCGATACCAATGACGAAGACCCCTCGATCACGCGCCATCTGGGCGGCGCAAACGCCCACCCCGCCGCCGATTCCGTTGATCAGCAGGGTCTCGCCCTCGTCGAGCGCGAGTTGCCCGATCGCGTCATAGGCGGTGCCGGCGGCGACCGGCAGCGCTGCGGCATCGGTAAACGACACCTGTGGCGGCTTCTTAGTGGCGGTGCCGGCCGTCAACAGGGTGTATTCGGCCTACCCGCCCGGGCCCGGCGCGACGCTGCCGAGAATCTCGTCGTGGACCGAGAAACCCTCGACGTCCTGGCCGACCTCCTCCACGACACCGGCGACCTCCTGCCCGAGGACCGCCGGCAGGGTCAGCGGCACGAACTCGGCCAGATAACCCTGCCGGATCTTCCAGTCCACCGGGTTGACCCCGGCGGCGCGAACGGCGACCAGCAGCTCACCGGCCCCCGGAGCGGGCTTGTCAACGTCCAGCACCTCCTGGACGTCGGGGCCGCCGTACGTGGGAAATCCGAATGCCTTGGGCATAACTGTCCTCCCTTGGGTGTTTCAACGTCTGGTACACCAGTGCCAAGTCGGCGCGAGCGAAGACTGTTCCAGGGTGCCGACCCTGGGACCCACTTTGACCGCCGCGAAGGCATTGGAGTAAAGTCCTACCTTGTGCCCGGGGTAACTCGGGC
Organism: Geodermatophilaceae bacterium; assembly: GCA_050999295.1. Lineage (GTDB taxonomy): Bacteria > Actinomycetota > Actinomycetes > Mycobacteriales > Geodermatophilaceae > JACCQS01. Next base: position 11,739 of record JBPCPI010000054.1, read on the forward strand.
CATGTCCGTGTGCGGCTCGCGTCATCGTGAGCCGCGGAGGGATCAAGCACAGCTACCACCGGGCTTGAATCGTCTCAGCGAGCGCGCGACATGTCACCCACGAGAAGACTGAACTCCTGTCCGCACGTGCGCGTCGAGTGCTCCGACACACCCGACCGCGTGGGTCGGACAGGGCCCCCGCAACCTCAGCCACAAAGACCGCAGCACCGAGCCGAGCAGGAGATCGCAGCACCCATGCCGACGATCAACCAGTTGGTCCGCAAGGGCCGCGAGGACAAGGTCAAGAAGACCAAGACTCCGGCACTCGAGGGCTCTCCCCAGCGCCGCGGGGTG
>JBPCPI010000130.1:0-3194 GCA_050999295.1 Geodermatophilaceae bacterium
CCGGTGGTAGTACACCGCGCCTGCGCCGGCCAGCCAGTTGCCAACTTGTACAGCGGACCGCCCCTCAGGACAGGAGTGCTGGACGGTACGGCCCATCGCGATCTCCTTATGACCGGCCTGACGCTGCCGGCGACGCGTCGCGATCCGTGACCTGGCCACTGCAGCCCCGGACCCTACTCGGGGGCCGTCCTGAGGCCAGCTTCCGCTTCTACACGGGAAGCCGGTGAGGAGTTCGTGCGCGGCGAGATCGCGCTTCCGGATGCCGGCCACGTCCGAGTCCGAACGAGGCAAGAGGCTCACCGAGCGGATGCGCGCCCCCGGCCGTACCCACGATCCCCCGGGAACGCACAGCCGCGGCTTGGTCCTGTCGTCCTGATCGCCACGCCGCTCGAGGTCGAGCTCGTCGCACGGATCGCGGCGGTCGATGACCGGCTTCAGGTCCGGCACGAACCTGAGCTGCTCCCGCCGTTGCGCCTTGCTTGCGATCATCGCGGAGGGGAGTCGTTTCGCCGGGCCCCTGGGCGATGCGGTACGCACTATCAACCGGCTCCGCTGGGTCCAGGCGACGGCGGGAGGTGCCGGCGGCTGATCAGCCGTGCCGGTGGCGTGCACGCCGGCCCGCTGGCCGAGTTCGCGATCCTCCGGTCTGCTCGCCCTCACCAAGGGCGTGCCGCGGTTGCTCGCCGACAAGCAGGCACGACACTGGGAGCACTACCCGATGGCCGACCTGGCCGGGGCCACCGTGCTCATCGTCGAGCTCGGGTCGGTCGGTGCGGAGGTGTCCAGGTTGGCAAAGGCGTCGGCATGCGGGTGATCGCAGTCCAACCGAAGCGGGCGCGCCGACTCGCACGTGGACGAGGTCCGCACCTCGCGGTTCCTCGGCGACGCTCTGCCGGTGGCTCACGGCGTCGTACCCACCCTGCCGCTGACCGAGGAAACCCGCGGGATGATCAACGCGGCAGCGATCGGCCGGATGCATTCCGGCGCCGTCCTGGTCGACATCGGCCGAGGCGGCGGGGTCAACGAGTCGGCACTGGTCCAGACGCTGCAGCAGGGCCGGCCGGGCTGTCCGGCATGAGAATGAGCGGATCGTGGGCCTGTTCAGTGAGAACCTGCGGCGTTACCTGGCCGGGGAGGAGCTGCTCAACCAGGTCCAGCCCATCCTGCTCTACTGACCGAGATCGACCGGAGGGGACATGGCGACAGTCTTTTGCAACAGCAGAAAGGGCGCCTCATGGCGAGCAAGCACAAGGTGAAGGTCGGGCGTGCCTATGATCCGCGGACGCGCGGAGATGGCGCGCGGGTGCTGGTCGACCGCATCTGGCCCCGCGGACTGAGCAAGGAAAAGGCGGACCTGGACGAGTGGTGCAAGGAAGTCGCGCCGTCCACGACGCTACGAAAGTGGTACGGCCACGATCCGGAGCGCTTCGAGGAGTTCGGCCGCCGCTACCGGTCCGAACTCGAGGAACCCGAGCGCGCTGAGGCGCTCTCGCATCTGCGCGACCTGGCCAAGCGCCGCGCCCTGACCCTGCTCACCGCCAGCAAACGCGCCGACATCAGCGAGGCCGTCGTGCTGGTCGACCTGCTCCGAGCTTGATTCCTCGGGTTGGGAATCTCTGATCGGATGCGCACGCCTGGTCGAGCTGACCGGGCGGCCGCTGACGACGAGTCCGAGCTGCTCTGCGCTCGTCGCCCCTCTGGTCATGATCGCGGTGGGGCGGGTGCGCCGCTGTGGACTTCGTCCAAGGGCACTTCCGCGTTGACCAGCCTGTCCCTGCCCACCGGCTGACCGGAGCGGACCAGGGCCTGGATCATCTCGGTAACGTCCCAAACATTGACGTTCATACCGGCCAGTACCCGCCCGCCGCGCAGCCAGAAGGCGATGTACTCGCCCTTGGCCACGTCACCGCGGAAGACCACCTCGTCGTAGCCGTTCGGTCCGATGTAGCCGGAGTACTCCATCCCCATGTCGTACTGGTCGGAGAAGAAGTAGGGCACCCGGTCGTAGGACGCGTCCCGGCCCAGCATGTTGGCTGCCGCGACCGGCCCCTGATTGAGGGCGGCCGACCAGTGCTCCAGGCGCAACTGAGTGCCCAACAGCGGATAATAGGAGTTGGCGACATCGCCGGCGGCGAAGACGTCCGGGTCGCCGGTGGCCAGATGCTCGTCGACGAGCACCCCGTTGTCGACAGCCAGGCCGGCTTCCTCGGCCAGTGCGGTATTGGGGATGATGCCTACCCCGACGACGACCGCATCGGCCTCGATCACGCTGCCGTCGCCCAGGCGGACCCCGGTCGCCGTACCGTTCTCGCCGGTGATCTCGGCGACCGTGGCGCCCAGGCGCAGCTCGACCCCGTGCTCGCGGTGCAGGGCGGTATAGATCTCGGCCATCTCCCGGCCGAGCACGGGCAGCAGCGGCAGCTCACCCCTCTCGATCACGGTGACCCCGCAGCCAGCGGCTCGGGCTGCGGCGGCGGTCTCCAGGCCGATCCAGCCCGCGCCGATGATCGCGACTCGTTTGGCTCCGGCGAACGCCTTCTTCATCGCCTCGCAGTCGACGAGACGGCGCAGATAGAGCACGCCGTCGAGGTCGGCGCCGGGCACGCTCAGGCGTCGCGGGGAGGAACCGGTGGCCAGCAGTAGCTTGTCGTACCCGATCCGCTCGCCGCTCGCGGTGCTCACCCGGTGGGCGGGGCGGTCGATCACGCTGACCCGGGTGCCCAGGCGCATGTCGATGTCATGCTCGGCGTACCAGCCGTTGGGCTGGAGGTAGATCTTGTCCTTCTCGGACTTCCCCTGCAGGTAGTCCTTCGACAGCGGGGGGCGGTCGTAGGGGCGTTCGGTCTCGTCCCCGATGAGGACGACCCGCCCCTGGAAACCCTGCGTGCGCAGCGCTTCGGCTGCCTTGACTCCGGCCAGCCCGGCTCCAACGATGACGAAGGTCTGCTTTGCGGTGCCCATGTCAGGTCCCTATCTGTCGCTGTCGGGGTGGCCTCAAGATCGTGGGCGTTTAGCCACCGTAACCGGCGCCGACGTCGGAGAAGCGGTACCCGGGACTTCGCATGCACCCGACTGATTGTCTCCAAGCCCTGGCGTGAAGGTGCCGCCACGACCTCGGCGGGTGCGGCGGGAAAAACGTTGCGCTCGTCCTTTCAACGACCTGGAACATCTCGCAACAATCGGCAGCGTAGAAA
>JBPCPI010000142.1:0-25066 GCA_050999295.1 Geodermatophilaceae bacterium
AAACGCCGGACATCAGGAGCTGTCATGAACACCACCCATGCCGTCGCCGGCATCGACCCGCATAAACACACCGCGACAGTCGCGATCGTCGACGTCCTCGGCGTCTTGGTGACCTCGCTGTCGGTGCAGGTCACGAAGTCCGGTATCGACGCGTTGACGGCGCTGCTGAAAGCCACCGAGATGACCATCGACCGGATCGGAGTCGAGGGCTCTGGTGGCCTGGGACGACCGGTGATGCTCGCGCTGGCTGCGGCCGGTTACGACGTGCGGGAAGTCCAGGCCAACCGCACCGCGCAGCGCCCGCAAGCGACGTTGTCGCACCAAGACCGACATCGAGGATGCCGAGGCAATCGCTCGGGAGACCCTGGCCGAGGCGGATCTGCCGCCGGCCGGCAAGGACAACGCCCCGCCACCAGCGGCCGACCAGCTCGCCGCCGTGCGCGACTGGCGTCAATCGCTTGTTCTGCAACGGGTTCGGCTGTTGAACGAAGCCGAGGCAGTTCTCGTGTCGCTGCCGCTGCCGCTGCGTGAACAACTACCCGCCAGCAGCCGGGTGTCGGCCTCTCTGGACCGGCTGGCACGGCTGGAGGACATCCGTCCAGACCTGGGTGCAGCCGACCGTGTCAAGCTGGATCGACTCGCCCAGACCAGAGCCGACGTGGCCAGCATCGGCGCACGGATCAAGGAACTCGACTCCCAAGTCCCGGCGCTGCTCAAGACACTGGGCTGCACCCTGACCGTGATCCACGGCGTCGGCGTCGTCACCGCGATCACACTGATGACCGAGATCGGCGACCCGCACCGCTTCGCCACCGAGGCACGGTTCGCCCGCTGCTGCGGCGTCGCCCCGGTGGCCCTGTCATCCGGCGAGGGCGACGGCCCTCCACGGCACCACCGCCTCGACCTCGGCGGGAACCGCAGGGTCAACTCGCATGCTGCACATCGTCCACATCACCCAGGCCCGCTGCCACCCTCCGGCCCAGGCCTACATGGCCAGACGAGAAACAGAGCGCAAGACCAAACGGGCCGCCCGGCGAGCCCACAAACGGCAGCTCGCCAACGTCATTATCCGCCACATGTGGAACGACGCCGACCGTCTCGCGCCGGCCAGCCCATCGTCCTCGACCGCCGCCGCTTGACAAGAGAGCTTCGAGTCCATGATCTCGATCTGCCGGAACCACTCGGGCAACGTCAAACGCTGGCGCGACGGGCAGATGGCACTACGTTGGTGCGCCGCCGGGATGGTCGAGGCCGGCAAACAGTTCCGCCGCGTCAACGGCCACCTGCACCTGCCAGCCCTACAAACCGCACTCGAACGCGAGGTCACCGAAAATGTCGGCCCCGTCCGCCAAGATGACCTCGTGAACGCCGCCTAACGATCATCGGGCCGCCACCGAAGTTCCACGGAACTCAGGACATCCTCTGCGTTCACTCCCGGTTGGCTTTTCGCAGACTCTGGTTCGCTGACTACACGGGCTGGCGGACGGCAAGCCCGACCATGAAGGTAAGCAGAATTGCCGTTGATCTACGAGCGCACGCGGCGGCTGGGCGGACGACCAGTCTTCCCCAGCAGCGCTACCTCAACGCCCGGGCTGCCCGGTTGGCAGAACTTCGCTGAGTACGCGCAACCCGGTCAGCCGGGCTCGGCCTCGTGCCCGGCCTTGACCTCCCGCAGCAGACCCCGGTAGGCGTCGTTCGGACTGATCGAGCCGTCGACGATTCCGGCGATCTCCGCCGCGATCGGCATGGTCAGCTCGTATCTGGCTGCCAGGGCCATCGCGACGGGAGCGGTCTTGATGCCTTCGGCGACCTGGTTCATCTCGGCGAGGATGTCGACGAGCGGCCGCCCCCGGCCCAGCTGTTCGCCGACGTAGCGGTTGCGGCTCTGCGGGCTGATGCAGGTCGCGATCAGATCGCCCATCCCGGCCAGACCGGCCAGCGTTTCCGGTTGGGCCCCCAGGGCCACGCCGAGTCTGGTCAGTTCCTGCAGTCCCCGGGTGATAACCGCAGACCGGGTGTTGTCACCCACCGAGAGCCCCTCGGCGATCCCGGTGGCGATTGCCACGACGTTCTTCAGCGCCCCACCGATCTCGCAGCCGATGACATCGTGGTTGGTGTAGACGCGGAACGTGCCGCGAGCGAACACCTTCTGCAACGCGGCGGCCACGTCCAGGTCCTCGGTCGCGACCACGCTGGCCGCGGCGTTCCCGGCCATGATCTCCTTTGCCAGGTTCGGCCCGGTGAGGGCGGCGGCCGAATGCCCAGGCAGGACGTCACGGATCACCTCCGTCATCCGCAGCAGAGTCCCCGATTCCAGGCCCTTCGTCAGACTCACGACCGGAATCCACGGACGTAGGAACGGCTTTGCGTTCTCCAGGGTCTCCCGGAACGAGTGCGACGGGATGCCCATGACCAGGACGTCGGCTTGGCTGACTGCCTCCTCGAGGTCAGCGCATGCAGTCAAGCGCTTGGGGAGCCGAAATCCGGACAGGTAGCGGGAGTGGGTGTGCTCCTCGTTGATCTCGCGGGCGACCTCCGGATCCCGGGCCCACACGGTCGCCTCGTTGCGGCCGGCGGTGAGGCTGGCCACCGTCGTTCCCCAGGATCCGGCGCCGAGCACGGTCACCCGCATCATGCCCGCCCGTAGACCGGGATATGGGCGCCACTGATCACACTCGCCGCCGAACTGGACAAGAAGAACAACACCTCTGCGATCTGATCGGGCGAAACCCATCTGCTGTGGTCGGCATCGGGTTGACCGGCCCGATTTCCAGGAGTGTCGATGACGCTCGGCAGCACGGCGTTCACCCGTACTCCGGCAGTCAGGTACTCCGCTGCCAGCGAGTCGACCAGGCCCAGAAGAGCGAGCTTGCTCGTGATGTATCCGGCGGCACCGGCGAAGGGGCGCAATGCCGCCCGGCTGGAGACGCAGGTGATCGCGCCGCCGCCGGCCGCGATCAGATGCGGCACCGTGGCCTGCGAGACCAGGTACGTAGCCCGGAGGTTGAGTCGGAGTTGGGACTCGAACTCCTCGACCGGCGTCTCGTGCACCTTGGCGCCCATCGCGAATCCGCCGACCAGGTTGGCAACCGCGCGCAGCGGTCGGCCATCGTCGGCGGCGGCGCAGTCGGCCACCCTGCGGACGGAATCGGCATCGAAGAGATCCGCTTCGAGCAGTTGCAGAGCGGCCGGGCGAAGCTGGGACGAATCCTGGTTGGGGTGAATCAGCGACTCCTGTCCCGGGATCCAGTCGTCGTCCGGCGGATGCACCCACGGCACCACGACCCGCCACCCGGCGGCAAGGAAGCGCCGGACGACGGCGGTGCCGAGTCCACCGGTGCCGCCGGTGATCAGAATGCTGGCGTCAGTGGTGTTCAGACGGGCAGCGCCTTGCGGGTCTTGCGGGCCATTCGCTCGGCTGATTCGGTCGTGGTCTCGGCGGCCCGTTCGACGTTGCGGGACAGTCGCCGAGCCGCTCTGCGGGTACGCCAGGCGACCGACGGCTTGCCTTCGGTGTCCACGACGGCGAGCAGCAATCCACCGAGCATGCTGGCATTCTTGAAGAACTCATTCTTCTGCAGGGCTCGGTCGCCCTCGTCGTCGGTCTTCTAGAAGCTCTGTGCGGCAAGCGTGGTCGGGATCAGACTTGCGCTGAGGACGGCGGCGGCAAGCCGTGGAGCCTTCCCGAGGCTGAGCGCAAGACCGGCGACCACCTTGACGGCTCCGTCGATCCGGACAACCGTGGCGGTGTCGTCGGGAAGCGCTCCGGCCGTCTTCTCACGGAGGAACTGAACCACGCCTCGGGCCGCCGGGCGTTTCTCGTTCGGGTTTCGGACCTCGTCGAGGCCTCCGAGTACGTACATGGATCCGAGTAGGGGTCTGGCCAGCCTGCGGACGAGCATCGGGCGTGCTCCTTTGGGAATTCGGCGTCGTCGAATAGGTCCTGGACGCTACCCGCCGTCGGCCAGTGCCCGCAGCACTGTTGCGCGCAGTGCCATCGAGTCGATGTCGAGAGCCAACAGCAGTTCGCGCGCCGCGACCGAGGTGTCGAGAAGTCCGAGCAGGAGGTGTTCTCCGCGGATGCGCCGGGTCCCGAACGCCCGCATCTCCTGCATGCTCGCCTGGATGGCGTTCTTCGCATCGGTGCGGAAGCGCGGTCGACGGGTTCGCAACCGATGGCCCAGACGGTCACCGACCTGCCGTTGCACGGCCGCCAGGTCGATTCCGAGGCCGGCCAGCAGGCGGGCATCGTGTGCCCCGCGGGCGACGGCCTCCTCCAGACGACGGGAATCGGCCCCTCGCTCAGCCAATATCACTGCCACCGGACCCGGCACCACGGAGATGCCCACGAGGATGTGCTCCCCGCCCAGCTCGAGCGCACCCAGACGACGCGCGCAGGACACCGCCGCCTTGATCGCCAGCGACGCCTCCCGGTCGAATCTCTCGGACATGTGGATCTCCTCAGACGGACGTACGACGAATGGTTCGGTACCGACACGGCCCAGTCATCGGGTGTGTCGGTGCTTGCGGTGGACTGCCTGCTTGCTCACGCCCAACGCCATGGCGATCTCCTGCCACGACCATCCGGTCGAACGCGCACGCGCGACATGCGCGCGCTCCAACTGCTCGACCAGGCGGCGCAACGCGGCGACCGCGTGCAGGCCTTCCCGGGGGTCGTCGTCGGTGGCCGTGGCGATCAGCGCGGTGGGAGAAGTCATGGGTGTCAGCATATGTTGACGAGTCGCCGGCGTCAACCAAAGCTGACGTAAGGCTTGCGTACGCCCCCGCATCGATCGGCGGTCGTGGCCAGCCGTACGCGTGTCCGATGCGCGGGTGTCGGGCGCGAGGGGACAGAATGGCAACGCCACGGGTCCCGTGTGACAGCACCACGCCACCGAACAGAAACCCGAGGCCGGTGGGAAGGAGATCCATGCCGATCGATCGAGGCAATATGCGAGGTCTGGTGCGTGCCATCGCCTACGACTGCAGAGGATCCCGCCTGGGTCGGGTAGCTCAGGTGTTCATCGATGACCGCACGGACGAACCCGCCTGGGTCGCAGTCGATGTCACCCGTACTCGCGGGATGCGGTTGCTACCGTTGGCCGGCGCGGGGCTCAAGGGCCGGCATCTGGTCATTCGAGCCGTACGCAGCACGGTTCGCTCCGCCCCGCGGATCGACCTCAGTGACGGTCAGCTGTCGAGCCAGGACGAGTTCCGGCTGCTCGAGCACTACGGGCTGCCCTCTGCAGGCCCCGGCGCGCAGGCGCAGACGGCAGAACACCGCCCGGCCTCACCGTGGCCGGACGACACCGAGCGCGAGACAGCCTGGGAGCGGCCGGCGCAGCCAAGCCCGAGGAGCCAGGACAGGCGGGCCATGCCACTCGGCTGGGAACAGCCAACCGCGACCAAGCCCAGTTGGGAACAGCCGGCCGGCAAGGAACAGACCGCGAGGATTCCGGTCGCCGACAAGACTGTCCCCGACATACCAATTGCCGAAAAACCGCTCCCGGAGCAGCCAGGACCACCTCCACCCCACCCGGATCCTGATTCCCAGGGCTCCTCCCGGGCGTCGCAGACTCGCTAGTCTGCTGCCACCGCCGGCGTCACAACCAGCTGCCCGCCAACCATCATGAGGAGACGCGCGTGAGCGCATCGGCCGTCACCCTGCGCACCGCCTTGCTCCCTCGGACCTCGGTGCTCACCGACACGTTGCTGGTGGCTGGGGGAGCAGTGTTCATCGCGCTCGTCGCCCAATTGGCCTTCTACCTGCCGTTCACACCCGTTCCGGTGACCGGCTTGACCTTCGGCGTCCTGGTCACCGGTGCGGCAATGGGATCTGTCCGCGGTCTGCTGGCCACGCTGTTATACGTGTTGGTCGGAGTGGCCGGCGCGCCGGTGTACGCCGATGGCAGTTACGGCATCGATGTCCTGCTCGGCGTGACCGGCGGATACCTCGTCGGATCGGTGCTCGCCGCTGGCCTGACCGGCTATCTCGCGGAGCAGGCCTGGGATCGCAAGGTGATCTCCGCGGTGCCGGCAATGCTGCTCGGCGAGTTGGTGATCTTCCTCGTCGGAGTCGGCTGGCTGATGGTCGTCCTGGGTGTCGGTCTCGGCGAGGGTCTGAAACTGGGGTTCGTGCCGTTCGTAATCGGTGAGGTCGTCAAGTTGGTGGCTGCCGGACTGCTGCTACCCGGCGCGTGGAAACTGGTCGACCGGATCAAGAGCTAGCTCTTCGGCTTCACCTTGGGCTTGCCCAACGGCTTGCCGGTAACGGTCTGCAGTGCTCGGGCCTCCTGTGCGGCCTGCGCCTCTTCCTCCTCCGCTCGCTTGCGCAGCCAACCCATCCCGGGTAAGCCGCCCAGGGCCACCTGAAGATCCTGGGCGATCTCTAGCAACTGATGTAGGTCCGGGGCCACCCGGTCCAAGGTCGTGAGGATGGGGAAGACGTCCTCATCGAGATGCTTGACCAGGGTCGGCAGCCGGTCCACGAGTGCGACCATGGCTTGTACCTCGGTCGGCTCGATCGAGGCAGCAAGTTCAGACGCCTTCGGCGCCATGGTGCGCAACGAGTCCTCGTAGAGCCCCAGCAGGGCGTCGGCGCGTGCGGCGGTTTCCTCCATCTTGTCGACCAGCTGACCAACCCGCCCGATCAGGGTCTCGGCCTGGCCGAGCAAGGCGAGCAATCGGGGCAGCGCCTCGATGACCTCGCTGATGCCGTCCCGTACAACGCCGACGCCATGGACGAGATCACTGGGTCCGAGTAGCGGGAGTCTCACCGGCTCACCCTAAACCGCGACGGCGCGGTAACGGTTTGGCAACAACAGACTGGTATATGGCCAACACGGTCAGCGTTCGACTGGTTGGGGTGCCCATGGGCGACTGGGTGTTGTTAGCTGACCGGACAACCGACCGCATCGCCCGTCGAGGAGGCCACGCCGTACATGCTCAAAGTGGACAACTTGGTCGTGCGCTACGGGGCGGTCGAGGCCCTCAAGGGGGTCTCCCTGGAGGTACCCGACAACAGCGTGGTGGCCGTGCTCGGGAGCAATGGTGCGGGCAAGAGCACCCTGCTACGGGCGATCTCGGGAACACATCGCCTACATCGAGGTCGCATCGAGCAGGGATCGATCTCCTACGGCGCCGCCGATCGTGGCAAGAACTCCGAGCTCACGCGCATCGATCGGCTGGACCCGGCCAAGACCGTCGGCCGGGGCATCGTGCAGTCGCCGGAAGGGCGGCGGATCTTCGGCCGGCTCACCGTCGAGGAGAACCTGCGCGCCGGAGGGATGAACTCCTCGGCATCCAAGGCCGAACGGGCGAAGCTGCGGGAACGGGTGTTCACGCTGTTCCCCATCCTGGCGCAGCGGCGGAGCCAGCGAGCCTCGTTGCTCTCCGGTGGAGAGCAGCAGATGCTGGCGATGGGCCGCGCCCTGATGGCCGGCCCGAGCCTGCTCCTGCTGGATGAGCCATCCCTTGGCTTGGCCCCGCAGATCGTCGAACAGATCGGCGAGATCGTGCTGGAGATCAACGGTATGGGAACGTCCGTGCTCCTGGTCGAGCAGAATGCCAGCATGGCACTGCGGGTGGCCTCGTACGCGCACGTCCTCGAGGTGGGCAAGGTGTCCCTGTCCGGCCCGGCCGATGAACTTGCCGAGACCGACCAGGTGCGCGACCTCTATCTCGGTCACGGCGCGGAGGAGATCTCCGGTACTGCTGCCGAGGGCCGTAGCCAGCACTTGAGCCGGTGGACCGGATGAGCGACCGAGTAGACACCCCCACCGAGGTGGTGGGGGACCGAACCGATCACCCCCCTGGCCGCCTGGATGAACAGGACCGCCTCCAGCCGGGAAGTCAGGTGGCCGCCGACGACATCCCGGACTTGATCGTCGACGCCGTGACCGTGCGCTTCGGTGGGTTGACCGCGCTGGACTCGGTCTCCCTCCGGGTGGCCCCCGGAGCCATCCACGCGCTGATCGGTCCCAACGGCGCTGGAAAGTCCACGCTGTTCAACGTGCTCTCCGGGGTCTATCCGGCGACGTCGGGCCGGGTGCTGCTGGGGGACCGCGAGCTCACCGGGCTCCGCCCTTTCAAGATCGCGAATCTCGGCGTCGCCCGGGCGTTCCAGAACATTGCCCTCTCGCCGACCCAGTCGGTGCTGCAGAACCTCATGCTGGGTCGGCACCATCTGATGAAGACCGGCTTCCTCACTGCTGGGCTTGGCTGGCCGACCGCTCGGCGCGAGGAACGCCGGCACCGCGAACGGGCCATCGAGATCGCCGATTTCATGGGTCTGTCCAAGGTGTTGCACGCCCCGGCCGGGCTGCTCGCTTACGGTGACCAGAAGCGCGTCGACATGGGCCGGGCACTATGCATCGAGCCGCGGGTACTGCTTCTGGACGAGCCGGTTGCCGGCATGAACTCCGACGAGACCGCTCGCATGGGGCAGACGATCGAGGACATCCGGCAGACTCTTCGGATCTCGGTCGTGCTGGTGGAACACGACATGGGGCTGGTGATGGGGATCGCCGACCGGGTGACTGTCCTGGACTTCGGCAAACAGATCGCCGACGGCCCGCCGCGCGATGTCCAGGACGACCCCGAAGTGATCCGCGCCTACCTCGGGTCGGCCGCCGATGTCGCCGCCGCCCGGCAGGCCAGCCACTACGAGACCGGTCGGGAGGAAGCCACGTGAGGCTCTTCCTCGAACTCCTGATCAACGGCCTGTCGGTCGGGGCCGTCTATGCATTGATCGCGCTCGGCTTCGTGATCATCTTCAAGGCGACCGAGGTGGTCAATTTCGCGCAGGGATCGCTGCTGTTCATGGGCGGGTTCACGATCAGTGAGTTCTCCGACGACTTCGGGTTCTTTCCCGCGCTCCTGCTCGGTATCCTCGTCGCCGCCTTCGGAGCCGTGCTGATCGAACGGATCCTCGCGATCCGAGCCACCCAAGCGTCGGTCAACACGCTGGCGATCGTCACGATCGGCGTCGACATCATCATCGCCGCGGAACTCGTACGGCGGGTCGGTGTCGATGCCCGCACGCTTCGAGACCCGTTCGGCGCCAGCACGCTGAACTTCGGCGGGGTTGAGGTCGCGACCAGCCGGGTGGCCGCGATCATCGTTGCCGCCGTGCTCGTCTCCGCCTTCTTCCTGGCCTTCAAGTACACCAAGTGGGGCATCGCGATGCGGGCCAGCGCCGAGGACCCCGAGGCCGCCGCCCTGATGGGGATCCGGCGGGGTCGGGTCTCGGCCATCGCCTGGATCCTGGCGGGGCTGCTGGCCACGGTCGCGGTCGTCTTCCTGGTCGCCTTCCCCACGCCCGGGTTGGACGGCAGCGTAACTAGGTTGGCGCTCAAGGCTTTTCCGGCTGCGATCCTCGGCGGACTGGACTCGACCGGCGGTGCCATCGTCGGCGGACTACTGGTCGGGATGGCCGAGCAATTGGCGCTGGGCTACGACAACTACCTGAGCTTCCTCGGCGGCGGGTTCGGCGAGATCATGCCGTACGTCATCATGATCATCGTTCTGCTGGTCCGACCGTCCGGGCTGTTCGGCACAAAGGATCTGGCCCGTGTCTGACACCACGATCGTGGGGACGAGTGCGTCCGGAGCAGGTGCCCCGAGCAACCCGTCGCGCGAATCGGCTGCCGAGTCGGACAACCGGGCGCGAGCAGTGGCGGCCGCGCCGCCCGATCCGCAGCGGCGCAGCAGGCGGCTGCAATGGATCCTGGCCGGCGTCGCGGTGCTGCTGCTCGCCCTCTTCCCGATCTACCAGGGCGGCTCGCTGCTCTACATCGGACTCACCTGCATGGCGGCGGCAGTCGGTGCGGTTGGGCTGACCCTGCTCACCGGGGTCACCGGTCAACTGTCCCTGGCGCACGCCTTCTTCCTGGCCATCGGCACCTACGCCTATGCCTATCTCTCTGGGGAGCCCGGCGGCCAAGCGGTGCAGTACGGCGGGCTGGGGCTGCACCCGGTCCTGGGCGCGATCGGCGGAGTCCTGCTCGCCGGCGTGGCCGGCCTGTTGTTCAGCCCGATCGCCTCCCGGTTGCGCGGCATCTACCTCGGCGTGGCGTCGCTGTCCCTGGTCCTGATCGGGCAGCACGTGCTGTTCAACTGGGACACCGTCACCGGCGGCTTCAACGGCCGCCCGGCAACGGAGTTCAGCCTGTTCGGCTTCGGCTTCAGCAAGGACCGACCGGAGAACCTGTTCGTCCTCGACGTACCGTTTGGTAAGAACGAGCGACTCTGGTACCTCTTCCTGGTCATCCTGGTGCTCGCCTGCCTGTTCGCCCGAAACCTGTTGCGCAGCCGTCCCGGCCGTGCCCTGCAGATGGTCCGCGACCGCGAGGTGGCGGCATCGGTCATGGGCGTCGGGGTTGCCCGATACAAGGCATACGCCTTCGTCCTGTCCTCGCTCTATGCGGGACTGGCCGGCGTGATGCTTGCCCTGGTCCTGCGCCCGACGCCGGAATCGTTTGGCCTGGTGCTGTCCATCTCCTATCTGGCCATGATCGTGATCGGCGGCTTGGGTTCGGTCGTCGGCGCAGTCGTCGGGGCGACATTCGTGACCGCTCTGCCGGCCATCTTCCAGCAGTACTCCGACCTGTTTCCGTTCCTCGCTCAGCCGGGCACCGGCGGGCTGGACGCCTCCACGCTGGCCAAGTTCCTCTACGGCGGGGCCGTGGTCGTCGTCTTGCTCGTGGAACCCGGTGGGCTGGGTGCGGTCGGACGGCGATTCATCGCCAAGGTCTCCGGTGCCGCCCGCATGACCAAACGGACGGTGAAGTCGGCCACGACCGAGTCCGCCGTACCCGACCCGCAGGTCGGAAACGTGACAGCGACAGCCCCACCGGCGCAAGCTACAACCACCGCCGCCACAGACTCACCGACTACGGATTCGGCTGCCTCCCAAGGAGACAGCCCCCCGCAGCGGGAGACGCCCGACCGGGCGAGTAACCAGTCCGACCGAGATGAGGAACATCGATGAACATTCGCAGAGCACGTGCGGTCGCTGCGCTCGGCGTGGCGACGGTGCTCGCCGTCACGGCGTGCAGCACCCGCGCAGACGACGGTGGCGGCGGCGGTGGTGACGGCGGCGGCAGTGATGCCGATGTGCAGACCGACTTCGGCGTCACCGACGACACCATCAACCTGGGCATCCTGACCGACCTGACGGGTCCGTTCGCCTCACTGTCGACCGGCATCGTGCAGGGCAATCAGCTCGTCTACGACACGATCAACGAGGAAGGCGGCATCTGCGGTCGGCAGATCGAGCTGGACATCCAGAACCACGGCTACGACGTCCAGCAGGCTGTGCAGCTCTACAACCAGGTCGGGCCCAATGTCCTGGGCTTCACCCAACTGATCGGCTCACCGATGACCACGGCGCTGCTCGATCAGATCACCGCCGACGAGATGGTGACCGCGCCGGCGTCGTGGGCCTCCACTCTGTTGGAGAACGAATACATCCTGATGGGCGGCACGACCTACGACCTCGAGATGATCAACGGAATCCAGTGGATGATCGACGGAGGCATGATCGCCGAAGGCGACACGGTCGGGCACATCTACATCGAGGGTGAGTACGGCGCCAACGGTCTGCTCGGTGCCCAGTACGCGTCGGAGGAACTCGGCCTGAACCTCGTCGAGGTGCAGGTCAAGTCCACCGACCAGGACCTGTCCGGCGCGATCTCGTCCCTTGGCAGCCAGGGCGTGACGGCGATCTTCCTGACGACCTCTCCGGCCCAGACCGCCTCCGCGGTCGGCTCGGCGGTCGCGGGTGGGTTGAACATCCCGTTCCTGGGCAACAACCCGGTGTTCGCACCGGCACTGCTGGACAGCCCAGCCGCTGCGGCACTGGAGGCGAGCCTGTTCGTGGAGACCTCGACTACGCCTTACGCCACCGACACCCCGGAGGCGCAGGAGCTGCGTGATCGCCTGGTGGAGAAGTTCCCGGACGCCTCACCCAACGGCGGGCAGTTCTACGGCTACGGCGTGGCAACCATCTACGCCTCGGTCATCCAGCGCGCCTGCGACAACGGTGATCTCACCCGCGCCGGGCTCCAGACGGCGCTGACCGAGACCGACAACGGCGACACCGGCGGGATCATCGCCCCGCTGGACTACTCCGAGCCGGGCTCCTCGCCGTCGCGCGAGATCTTCATCGCCCAGCCGAGCGCGGACGCCGAGGGAGGTCTGGTCCTGGTGGAGGAACTGTTCACCACCGACCTCGCCCAGGGGTACGTCGGTCCATCTGAGGGGTGAGGCTATCCCTTTCTAGTCAACGCTGAGTAACGGCGCCGCCCCGAAGAGTCAACTCTGGGCGGCGCCGCAGCGTGAACTCGAACCGCGCATGGGTCTCGCGCGCCGATGTGCGGCAGTACGGCTGCTGCGACCTGGGCAACCCCCGTACCCTTGACCCTTTGCACGAACTGTTCGGGATGGGGTGTCACACGGGTGCCAGCTGACGGCCGCCCGCGCCACGGGGGGCTCGCCGACGACCCCGGCTGCACTGGACCGATCACGGTTCCCGACCTGCTGGCACGGTCCGGCCATGCCCAACCGCGGAAATCTGATCCCGAGATCGGGCGGGGGAGACGCCCGGTAACCAAGTCCGGGCGCCGGATCGCCGCGCGGCAAGCAGTGGTCGAAGTGCGCCGACACCGGGTACGCAGGACCTTCGCGGTGCTGCTGACGATGTTGGTGGCGCTGTTGGCATCGGCGGCCGCGTACTACGTCGGTCTGTTCTTCTACCTCGATCGCACGATCGACCGGGTCGACGCGCTGGCTCTGGATGCCCCGGGCATCATGTCGCCGCAGGCCCAGGACGCGGCCGACAACTTCCTGATCGTCGGAACGGAATCGAGCGACGCCGATGTCCGCGTCACCTCTGCGCTGATCGCGCACCTGGCTCCTGGTCGGGACGGGGTCGTCCTGGTGAGCCTTCCGTTGACCGCCTACACCGATGTGCCCGCCTGCCCGATCGGGGAGGAACCCGGTTTGGCCGATCCCTACGGCGGCTCCCTGGCATCCAGCTATGACACAGCCGGTGCCGGGTGCCTGGTCCGTACCGTGCAGCAGCTGTCCGGGATGCGCATGGACCACTACGTCGAGCTGGACCTCGAGCGTCTGCCCGGCATGGTCGAGGCACTGGGCGGGGTACCGGTGTGTTTGCCGGCGGAGTTGACAACCGGTGCCCAGGGCGGCCTACCAGCCGGGTCATCGGTGCTCGACTCCCAACAGGTCCGGGCCATCCTGGCCGACGTCGATGCCGGTCAGGATCCGACCGGCCAACTGGCCACCGATCGGCAGCGGCTGCTGTTGGCCTCCACGCTTCGCGAGGCCCTTCGTCCGGAGAATCTGCTGAATCCGGTAGCCCTCACCGGCTTCGTCAGTGCGGCGGCCAATGGACTGACCCTCGACACGAGCACCACCTTGGGCGAGCTGAAGGACCTCGGGGACAAGCTCGGCGAATTCACCGCCGGCGACACCTTGCACGCCAGCGTTCCGTTGACTCAACTGGCCTACGAACCCGCCGACAGTGCGCAGAGCTATGCACTCGTCGACGACCTGGCCAGCCGTGCACTGTTCCGCGCCATCATCAGCGACAGTTCGCTACCCGAGCCGGAAGATGGCGCAGCCGACGGCGGGCCCCCCACACCGGGCAGCACTGCCGAACCCGTCCCGCCCGCGCCCGAGGCCGCTCCGCCGCCCGCACCGGATCCCAATGCCCTCACAGTTGCCCCGCAGCAGATCACCGTGAACGTGTACAACGGCATCGGCACGCGGAGGCTTGCGACCGATGCCTCGGAGCAGCTCGCGGCGCACGGTTTCGGCATCGGGGAGATCGAGAACCAGATCACCGGGGACGAACCCTCAGTGGTCCGCTACCCCCCTGGCCAGCTGGAGGCGGCGCGTACGGTCGCCGCTTCGGTGCCCAACTCGGTCCTGCAAGAGGGCGCGACGGTCGGTGGCCGCATCGATCTGGTGGTCGGATCGTCCTTCGACGGTGTCGTCCAGGTCGTGATCTCTCCACCGCTGCCGCCGGCACCTGCCGCGACCCCCAGCGCGACGCCGACGGCGACGGCTACCACTCCGGTCAGCCGGCAGTCCTGCGGCTAGGCACAACTTTCCTCGATGTCACCTGGTTGGACGCGCAAGGTCTTGCCGCGCTCACCCCCGATCCCTACATTGCCGTCCATCCGGTCAAGTACGGGGAGCCTCGAGGGGAAGGATTGACGATGGGCAAGCAGCGCTGGCTTCGGGGGGTCGCCGCGGTGGGCGCTCTGGGCATGGTGGTCTTGATGGCCGCACCGGCCGGCGCGGAGGAAGCAACCGGGTCCGTATCGGAACCCATCATCGAGGGCTTGATCGGACCGTTGGGCTTGGATGTGACCAACAACGGGACGATCTACGTCGCGGAGGGGTTCGCCGGGCAGATCACCAGAGTTGCACCCGGCGGCGCGCGCAGCGTGCTGTTCGCCTCCGAGGGCGCCTCGGTCTCCGGTGTGGCCAGCACGGCGCTAGGCCGGGTCGCAATAACGCTGTCCACGTTCCCGGAGGAGGAAGCTCCTCCACTGGACACCACACTCGAGCTGGTCAATCCGAACGGAAGCACAATCACGCTCGCGTCGCTGTTGGACCATGAGGTCACGACCAATCCCGACGCGGGTAGCAGCTACGGCTTCCTGAACCTGCCGGCGAGCTGCCTGGCGAAGCTGCCCCCGGAGTTGCAGCCCTATACCGGCATCGTCGAGTCCAATCCCTACAAGGTTGCGACCCTGAGCCCGATCAGTTACGCGGTCGCTGACGCCGCCGGCAACAGCATTGTGCGGGTGACTGCGGGCCAGCAGCCCAGAACCGTGGCCGTCCTGCCCGGGGTGCCGCAGCGGATAACCCCGGCCGCTGCCTATCAGAACGCGCTGCCGCTGTGCACGGTCGGTCGGGTCTACACCTCCGAACCGGTTCCCACCGACGTGGAGGTCGGACCGGACGGCTTCTGGTACGTGAGCGCGCTGCCCGGTGGTCCCGAGCTTCCCAACACCGGGTCGGTCTTCCGGGTCAACCCGGACACCGGGGCAGTGAAACTGGTGGCCCGCGGCTTCTCCGGAGCGGTCGATCTCGCGGTCGCCGACGACGGGACGATCTACGTGGCTGAACTCGATGCCAACCGGATCAGCGCCATCAGCAACGGTGTGGTCTCCACGGTCGTGGACGTGTTCTCGCCGGGTGCGGTCGAGATCGCCGACGACGGCACGATCTATGCGACGACCGGCGTCTTCGGTCCGTCCGGTGCTGTGGTGGTCGTGACCCCCTAGCCTTCAGGGGTGGATTCGGACTTCGCGGACCTGCTGGCGGCCAACGCGGCATTCGCCCAGACGTTCGACTTGGCAGGTTTCGACGGAGCCGCCCATCGAGGCGTCGCCGTCGTCACCTGCATGGATTCGCGCATCGATCCGCTCCGATTGCTGGGTCTGCAGCCGGGCGATGCGAAGATCTTCCGCAATCCAGGCGGCCATGTGACCAGTGCCGCGCTCGATGCCTTGGTCCTCGGGGTACACCTCCTGGGCGTCGAACGGATCCTCATCGTGCCGCACACCCGGTGTGCTCTGGCGATGCACAGCGAGGCTGAACTGCGCAGGCAGGTCAGCACCGCCAGTGGCCAGGACGCAGCCTGGATGTCGTGGAACGTGGTGACCGACCAGGCGGCGGCCCTGCGCGAAGACGTCGCCAGGGTGCGCTCGCATCCGCTCATCCCGGAGCGCGTGCCGGTCGGCGGATTTCTGTACGACGTCGACACCGGTCGACTGGCGCAGTTGATCTGAACCTCGCGGTCGGGAATCCAAGCCGTCCCGCCCCGCGAATGTAGGAACGACAGCACCAGTCAGAATCCCGGAGGACGAGAGGCAGCCATGAAGACCCTCAGCACTGGATCGCCCGCCCCCGACTTCACCCTTCCCGACGAGACCGGGACGCCGCGCACGTTGAGCGACTACCTGGACAAGGGCCCGGTCGTGCTCTTCTTCTACCCGGGAGCGATGACGTCGGGGTGCACCGCGGAGAGTTGCCGGTTCCGGGCCGGGCCGCGGAGTTCGAGGCCGTCGGAGCTGCGCGGATCGGGATCAGCGCCGACACCGTGGACAAGCAGAAGGAGTTCTCTGACACGCACAGCTTCGATTACCCGTTGCTGTCCGACACCGATCGCGAGGTCGCCACGGCGTACGGTGTCAGGCGCCGCTTTGTCACCCCGGTCAAGCGCGCGACGTTCGTGATCAATGCAGACGGCAGGATCGCCGAGGTCATCACCGGCGAGTTCAATATGGACATCCATGCCGACGAGGCGCTCGAGTCCCTACCGGCCGCCCCAACGACCCGACCGAGTCAGGTTCTGCTTGACTGAACAGGGCCCGCCCGGATTCGAAGGGGTCAATAGGCGGTCGCTCGGCACGGCAGACTGGGGCTATGGCAACGACTGATCTCCGAGACCTGCACGCCCGCGTGATGAGGGCCAGCGTCACGGTGGTGGCGCAGGTGAGAACCGACGACCTGGACCGCCCTACCCCATGCGGGGACTGGACGCTGGCCCAGTTGCTGGCTCACATGACCGTGCAGCACGACGGATTCGCCGCGGCGGCGGGGGGCAACGGCGGCGACCCGGCGTTGTGGGAAGTGCCGCCGCTCGGCCCGGATCCCGTCGGCGCGTACGCCGCTGCTGCCGATCGAGTCGTGACGGCCTTTGCCCAGGACGGTGTTCTCGACCAGGAGTTCGCTCTGCCCGAGATCAGCCCACTCACCACGTTCCCCGCCCGGCAGGCGATCGGCTTCCACCTCATTGACTACGTCGTGCACGGGTGGGATGTGGCCAAGACCATCGACGTACAGCTCGTCCTGGATCAGGAGATGCTCGACGTCGCGATCCAGATCGCGCAGGCGGTTCCGGACGGGGCGGAGCGGCTCCGGCCGGGGGCCGCCTTCGCACCCGGGCTGCCTACCGCCGAGGACGCCCCGCTCCTGGACCGCATCGTTGCCCACCTCGGCCGGTCTCCGGCCTGGCCAGACTGACGATCTACTCGTCATCGATCCGTAAGAATCCGCGCCGTCTCGCGCCGTCGGCGCTCTGACACACTCATAGCTGCCTCATCGGCATCACTTCGAGGGGACCGTCATGAGTACGGATAGCGCAACCGGTCAGCTCGCGAGCCAGTCGGCGGACGGGCCGGATCAAGGTCGTGGTGCACGGATCGGGCTGGCGTTTCTGCGGATCGCCCTCGGGCTGCTGTGGATCCAGAGCGCGGGCTGGAAGACGCCACCCGACTTCGGGCAGGACGGCGGAAGCGGACTGTTCCGGTTCACGAACTACGCCGTCGACTATCCGGTGTTCGCGCCGTTCAGTTGGTTGATCGAAAACGTCGTGCTGCCCAATTTCACCTTCTTCGGGTACGCGACCCTGCTGGCCGAGGCCAGCTTGGGTGCCTTCCTGCTGGTCGGGATCGCCACGCGGTTCTGGGCGGCAGTCGGAATCGCGCAGAGCATTGCCATCGCCATGTCGGTGCTGAACGGGCCGAACGAGTTTCCCTGGACCTACTACCTCATGTTCGCCGCACATCTGGTCATCCTGGTCACGGCCGCGGGACGGACCGCCGGGCTGGACGGCGTACTTCGGCCGCGATGGCGACAGTCCTCTGGGCGCGCAGCCCGGCTGCTGATGAGGTTGTCATGACCATGGACAGCAGCACCCAGACCAGCCGGGTGCAACGGGTCGGCTACGGACTGAGCGTCGCAGCGGCCGTATCGATCCTGTTGATCCTGGCTCCGAGCACCGACGCGGTGCGGATGGCCAAGGTGACGCCGGTGGCAGCGCTGGTCCTGCTGGTGGTGGCTGTGGTCGGTGCCATCGGGGCACGGACCGGTAAGGAGGCGTTCTATCTCGCAGCCGGTGGCGTTGCTCTCATCGCGGGGGTGATACAACTAGTGCAGTTCGGCCGTGGCACCAACTGGGTAGACGGCAACGGCTCGACTGCCGCCCTGCTCGCCGGTTTCGGGCTTGGCTTCTGCGCGCTGTGGTACGCAGGCCGTCCCCCCCGCCAATCCGAATAGCTGGGCAATCCGAATACCTATGCAATCCGAATACCTATGCAATCCGAATACTAGACAAGTCGAACGGACCGTGCCGGCCCGACAGCGCCCGGCTTTCTCGAACGGAAGGGCCCCAGAACGTGGAATTGAGCCAACGAATCGATCCGGTCCTCGACGTTGCCCGGGCGTCAGCCCGGGATGTCGACGTCAATGCGAGGTTCCCCGTCGAGGCGGTGACGGCTCTGCGCGAGTCAGGACTGCTCGGCCTCACCCTGCCGACGGAGGTCGGCGGCCTTGGCGGCGGACCGCAGGACCTGGTCGACTTCACCAGCGCGTTGGCCGGAGCCTGCGGCTCGACGGCCATGATCTATCTGATGCATGTCAGCGCGTCGATGGTGGCCGCTGCAGCGCCGCCGCCGGGATTGCCCGACTTGATTCCTGCTCTGGCCAGCGGCGAAAGCTTGGGCTCGCTCGCGTTCTCCGAAGCTGGTTCCCGGTCACACTTCTGGGCCCCGATGTCACAGGCCCAGAGCAATGGCGTCGTCCGGTTCGACGCACGAAAGAGCTGGGTCACGTCGGCCGGTCACGCCGACGTCTACGTCGCCTCGACCTTGACGCCCGGGGCAGACACTGTGGACATCTTCGCGATTCCGGCCGACACGGCCGGTGTGAGCGTCACCGGGGACTGGCGCGGCCTCGGCCTGCGCGGTAATGCCTCCTCGCCGATGACCTTCATCGCAGAGGTGCCAGAGAACTACCGGCTGGGTGCATCAGGTGGTGGGTTCGACCTGATGCTGCAAACGGTGATGCCATGGTTCAACCTGGGCAACGCGTCGGTGTCGATCGGCCTGAGCCATGCTGCCGTTGATGCCGCCGTCCGGCACACCAGCGCGGCACGGCTGGAGCACCTCGACGAGAGCCTGTCCGCGCTGCCCACCATCCGGGCCCAGCTGGCCAAGATGTCGATCGATCTCGCCAGCACGCGGGCCTACGTCAACCAGGCAGCGGGCAGGCTCGCCGAACCTGCCGATGACACGGTCCTGCACGTGTTGGGTGTCAAGGCGGCGGCCAATGATGCCGCGCTGCGGATCACCGACTCCGCGATGCGGGTGTGCGGCGGTGCGGCGTTCTCCGAGCACCTGCAGATCGACCGGTACTTCCGTGACGCCAGGGCAGGTCATGTCATGGCTCCGACCGCCGACGTCCTGTACGACTTCTACGGCAAGGCCATCACCGGCCAGCCCCTGTTCTGACCGAGACGGAGACTTCATACATGAGCAAGCCGCTGATGGTGGGCGCGGTGGCATACACGCCCAACGTGGTCACCATCTGGGAAGGCATGCGCGACTACTTCGCCGGCGGGCCCGCGGAGATGGATTTCTTGTTGTTCTCCAACTACGGCCGCCAGGTTGACGCGTTGCAAGAGGGCATGATCGACCTGGCCTGGAACACGAACCTGGCCTGGGTCCGGACCGTCGGCCAGACCGACGGTGCGTGCCGGGCTCTGGCCATGCGGGACACCGACACCGTCTATCAAACCGTGTTCGTCGCGCGGACCGGCAGCCACATGCAGGGGTTGGAAAGCCTGCGCGGAAAGCGACTCGCGCTGGGTTCCCAGGATTCCGCGCAGGCGGCGATCCTGCCGGTGCACTATCTCGGTCAGGCCGGCTTGGACTCCGACGCTGTCGACTTGTTACGGATCAACAGTGACGTGGGTAAGCACGGCGACACCGGCCGGAGCGAGCTCGACGCCCTTCGTGCGGTGCTCGACGAGCGCGCGGACGCCGCGGCGATCGGCATCAACACCTGGGAGGCGATCGGCCGCGAGGAGCTGATGCCCGGAGCCTTCGAGTCCTTCTGGGAATCACCTACCTTCTCGCACTGCAACTTCACCGCCATGCCGTCGCTGTCCGACGAGCGTGTGCAACCGTGGGTCGAACAGCTGCTTGCCATGGACTGGGACAACCCGGAGCACCGGCCGATCCTGGAGATGGAGGGCCTGCGGAAGTGGGTGCCGCCGCAACTCGACGGTTACGCCTCACTGTTCGAGGCCGTGGACAAGCAGGGGATATCGATCCGATGGTGAACCACGGCTTGGTCTTGGACTTGGTCGAGCGGGTCGGCGCCGTCGCGGACGGCGCAACAGTGAGCGTGCCGGTGGGCGAGGGTGATCCGGACGTGCTGGCCGAGACCGTCGCGGCGTGGTGTGCCCGTACGGGTAACGAGTTGATGGCGCTGGGGGAGGAGAGCGCGACAGTACGGCGTGGCCGCGCCCGGAACGCAATGGCCGAGTTGCCGGCCGATCAGGTGCCCGGCACCCGATTGTGGATGTACACCAACTTCGACTGCAATCTGGCCTGCGATTACTGCTGCGTACGGTCCTCACCGCAGACCGAGCGCCGGGCGCTGGGGATCGACCGGATCCGTCGCCTTGCCGCAGAAGCGGTCGATGCGGGCGTGACGGAGTTGATCCTCACGGGAGGCGAGCCGTTCCTGCTGCCCGACATCGACGAGCTTGTCGGCGTGTGTACGGCCGTGCTGCCCACCACCTTGCTGACCAACGGAATGCTCTTCAAGGGCCGCCGGCTCGACGCCCTCCGTCGCATGGATCGGGAGCGGCTCACCCTCCAGATCAGCCTTGACTCATCCACTCCGGACATTCACGACTCACATCGAGGGCGTGGATCGTGGGAGAAAGCGGTGACCGGAATGCGGCTGGCCATCGCGGAAGGTTTCCGGGTGAAGGTCGCCGCCACCCTGGCACCGGAGCACAGCGATGAGCGTGCACCATTCCATCGTTTTCTGGACTCGCTCGGGGTTGCTCGCGAAGATCAGGTCATTCGGGCGCTGGCTCACCGTGGAGTCGCTGAAACGGGTTTGGAACTCACGCTGGAAACGTTGATTCCAGAGGTCACCATCACCGCTGACGGCGTGTATTGGCACCCGGTCAGTGCCGACCACGACGACCAACTCGTCACGCGGGAGCTGTTCCCGCTGGGCGCAGCAATCACCGAGGTACAAAGACGGTTCACCGAACAGCGGGCCAAGGCTAGCGCCGCGGCGCAGTGGTTTCCCTGCTCCTAGTTCGGGTTCAGTCCAGATCAAAGGCCGCCCGGATAGCACCGGTGAGCGAGGCCTCCTGCTCCGGAAACAGGTAGCCGATCTCTCGCCCGAGGGCCGCTCTTGGGATGGTGACGATGTTGTCGCAGCTGACGACGCAGTCATGATCCAGGCCGTTGAGCCGCCCGACAGGCACCTCGGTGGACAGCCCGCGGATGGTGCTGGTTATCGGCGCAACGGTCACTCTGGTCAGATGGGGACGGACCAACTCCCGCGTCAGAATCAAGACGGGTCGGGACTTGTCCAGTCTCGCACTGTGGATGCCTCGCATCAGTCCAGGTCGAGCGGGACCTTGGCGGCGTACTCGGCCAGGCTGTCCAGATCCGAATCCGAGCTCAGCCTCGCGAGGATCTGTGCGTCCCGAGCGGCTATGTGTCGCCGTAGTTCGCGTTCCACTGCGCTTGCGACCACGGCAGCTCTGCTGCTGGCAGCGCCGGAGGAAACGGTGGCGTCGATGAACTTGACCAGTTCGTCAGGAAGGCGAACGGCGATCTGAGTGCTCATACCAAAACGGTACCAGTTTGGGATGCGTAAACGTCGATCGACTACGGGTCCGCGGTGGCTGCACGCTTCTCTGCCAGGGCCTTCAGCTTGACCAAGCTCGCGCCGATTCCCTTGCGGTTGCGGTCCGGGAAGCCGGCGAGCTCGATCACACGGGCGTACGGCGAACGCGACCAGTCCCAGGACTCGGTCACCCGAGTACGGCCGGGCGCAAACTCGTCGAGCTCGTAGCGCCACGTGTGCTTGGCGAAGTGCTGCCAGGCGATCAGCCGGTTCCCGTCGTACTCCACCACGGTGTTTCTGACCTTGTAGGGCAGGCCGATCTTCATGTTCATCCCGAACCGGTCACCCAGGGCGAGCCTTCGGCCGGGCTGGGTCGAGGTCACGCCCTGCACGGATGCGGTGCCGTCGATCTCCAAGTGGGCGGACGGGTCGGCGAGGATCGCGAAGACCACGTCAGCGGAGGTGTTGACGACGATGCTGTCACTGATGATGCGCGGGCTGGCCATGCGGAAACCCTAAAGCCGCGTACCGCGGCGGGTGTACCAGCCTAGGGGCCCGGGCTCAGCCACGGGGCCCGGCCGGGGACTCAGTGAAGCGATAGCCCTTTCCTCGTACGGTGGCGATGACCGTGGGACGCCACGGGTCATCACCCAGCCGCAGCCGCAACCGCCGGATGTGCACGGTGATGGTGTTGGACCGCTCGTCCGGCAGTCCCGGCCACAGCTGTTTGCGGATCTGTTCGCGCGTCAGCACCCGATCGCGGTGCGACATGAGCAGGTGCAGTAGGTGGAATTCCTGTCGCGGCAGGTCGATCGCTCGGTTGTTCAAGAAGACCCGTTGGGACTCCGGGTCAAGCCGAACCGGGCCGTACTCGAGCGCAGCGAGGGAGGCTCGGGTCGGCCGAAGGGATCGCACCAGCGGTTCCAGCTCGGCGGTGCGGTAGGGCCGCGCCACGCAGACGGTTGCCCCGGCTCGCATCGCGGCCTCGGCGACCTCGCCGTCATCGACCCCCATCCCGATGATGATGGACAGCGGGCGGTGGCGCCGCAGCGTGCTCACCAGTTGTTCGCTGCTGATGTCGTTCAGTCGCGCGGCGGCCAGTACGACGTCGGGATGGAACTCCCCGGCCGACAGGAGCGCCTCGGCCGCGCAGTCGGTCAGGACGACGCTGAAATGCTTGTCGAAAGCGGCCTTGAGGGTCCGGGCCTGATGTTGTTCGGGCTCGACCACCAACAGGAGCAATGGGGTGAGGCGCCCGGCATAGACATCCCCAGGCGGGTCCGGTCGCGCCTCGTGACTGGCGACCATGGCGCAGTCCTGACTGGGGTGCGCCGACGGTCAGCCGAAGCGTCCGCTGATGTAGGCCTCGGTCAAGTCGTTCGCCGGGGCACTGAAGATCTTGTTCGTGTCGTCGAACTCGATCAGAACGCCGTGCCGCTGGCCCTCAGCGTCCACTTCGGCAGTCAGGAAGGCCGTCTTGTCGCTAACCCGGGCTGCCTGCTGCATGTTGTGGGTGACGATGACGATCGTGTACTGCTTTGTCAGCTCGGCCATCAGATCCTCGATCTTGGCGGTGGCGATCGGATCCAACGCCGAGCACGGTTCGTCCATCAGGATGACTTCCGGCTTGACTGCGATCGTGCGGGCGATGCAGAGCCGTTGCTGCTGACCACCGGACAGGGCCAGGGCGCTGGACTTCAACTTGTCCTTGACCTCGCCCCACAGGGCGGCACCGGTCAGCGCCTCCTCGACCAGATCGTCGAAGTTGGACACCTTCATGCCGGTGACCTTCGGCCCATAGACGATGTTGTCGTAGATCGACTTCGGGAACGGGTTGGGCTGTTGGAAGACCATTCCGATCCGGCGGCGCACCTCGATGGGATCGACGCCGGCCTCGTAGAGATCCTGACCGTGGAAGGCGATTCGGCCGGAGACCCGAGCACCGATGATCAGGTCATTCATCCGATTGAGCGACCGCAGCAGGGTGCTCTTGCCGCATCCCGACGGCCCGATCATGGCGGTGATCTGACGTACCTCGATCGGAATCGAGACACCGCGGACCGCGCGGTAGGAGCCGTAGTGGATGTCGACGTCCTGCAACTCGAGAATGGGGCTCACGCCGCCGTTGCGTTCCGGGGTCGGGCCCTGTTGTTCGTTCCGTGCCGTGATCTTGACGCCGGTGCGACTGTCCAGATTCGGCGGGACGATGGTCGTACTTTTGCTCACGGTGTGTTCCCCAGCCCTCTGTTCGGTTGGTGTCAGTACGGACATCGGCGCCGCGTGCTGCTGGTTCATTTGATCCTGCCAGCCCGGTTCCGGATCACGATGGCGATGGAGTTCATCAGCAGGAGGATGATCAGTAGGAGCACGATGCCGGCCGAGGCCAACTCCTGAAGTTCGGCCTGCGGACTCTTGATCAGGTTGAAGATCGCGATCGGCAATACCGTGTACCCGCTGAAAATCCCCTCCGGATTGAACCGGACGAACGTCACCGCACCCAGCAGGATCAACGGCGCGGCCTCCCCGATGGCCCGGGACAGCGCCAGGATGGAACCCGTTGCCGTTCCGGAAGTGGCTGCGGGTAGGACCTGACGCCACACGGTCTGCCATTTCGTGGCGCCGAGCGCGTAGGAGCCCAATCGGATCGACGGCGGCACCGCACGCAGTGCCTCGCGGGTGGCAATGATCACGACGGGCAAGACGAGAAGGGAAAGCACGATGGCCGCGGTGATGATGGTGAACCCGAGCCCGAACACCCGCGCGATGATTCCCAGGCCCAGGATGCCGAACACGATGGAGGGCACACCGGCGAGGTTCTGGATGTTCAGTTCCAGGAACCGGTTGTACCAGCGGGTGTTGTCGGCGTACTCCTCGAGGTAGATCGCCGCCGCGATCCCGGTGGGTAGGCACATCAGCGCGGTCAGGCCGATCACCCATAGGGTCCCGGTGAGCGCTGACTGCAGCCCGGACTCGTCGGCCCGGGAGGCCAGACCGCTCGGCATGTTCGTGACCAGGCGCAGGTCAAGACGGTTCCACCCGGCGATGACCACGTAGATGATCAGGCTCGCCAGGAACGCGAAGGCCACAAAAAGAGAGAACTGTAAGGCTAACCGAAAGAGCGTGTCTCCCAACCGGAACCGGCGCCGCTTGATGGCCGCCGCCGAGGGATGCACGAAGCCGGTCTCGTCGCGGCTGGTGTCGATCGCCATTACTCGTAGACCTCTCGGAAGCGTCGCACCAGGCGGAAGCTGATGATGTTGAGCGCGAAGGTGATGATGAACAGCAGCGCGCCCACCGCGAAGATCGACTTGTACTCCACTGTGCCCAATGGGAGGTCGCCTTGACCGGCGCTGGCGATGAAGGC
>JBPCPI010000178.1:0-3593 GCA_050999295.1 Geodermatophilaceae bacterium
GAGGCGCTGGCCGACATCGCCGCGGTCATGCCGTTCCCGATCATCGGGGTGGACTCCGACAACGGCAGCGAGTTCATCAACCATCACCTGCTCGACTGGTGGGCCAAGCGGCAGATCACCTTCACCCGGTCGCGGCCAGGCAACTCCAACGATGGCGCCCACGTGGAGGGAGAAGAACTGGGCCATCGTGCGCACCGTGGTCGGCTATCACCGTTACGACACCACCGCAGAACTGGTGCTGCTCAACAAGATCTGGGTCCTGCAGTCGCAGATGACGAACTACTTCTTCCCTCAGCAGAAGCTGATCTCCAAGATCCGTGACGGAGCCAAGGTCACCAAGAGATACGACCTCCCGACTACCCCCCACCGGCGGGCCGACAGGCACCAGGCCGTCACCGCCGAAGACAAGACGATCATGGTCGACACCTACACCCACCTGAACCCGGCCGCTATCCAACGACAGATCCAGGCCCTCAGCGGCGAGCTGCTCACCCTGACCACCAGCAAGGCCGCGGCAACCACCAAGCCCCGTGTCCAGCCATCCTGGCCGCGCGCATCCAGTCATGATTCAACGAAGACAGCTACCCGCGCATCTTGACATGAGTCACCAGGGTCGTGCAGTCGTATCGGACACTGGATGAGCAGCGGCAAGCGTGGAGGTCGCTCCGAGCACAACCCAGATCGCCATCAGTAGCCCCGTCAGCGTGCTCAGTCGGCGCATCTGGACGGTCACCGCGTCAGTTCATTGAGAGTGTCACCGAGCGCGTCGAGTCGCTGGCGGGCTGAGGCCGAAGTGTAGGAAGACTCCGGCACCGGAGTGAGCGATAAGTCCATTAGGCCACCCATTCCGAGCACAACGCCATGGATTTCGTTTGACGCGTGCTCGCGGGCGTCGGGCGTCGCATCGGCGGATGCGATGACCGCCCTTCGCTCTTCCAGCCAGCCCGCCTTGTCCGCGTGCCCGCACTGGCGGAGAAGACCGACGATCTCGCCCAACAGGCCGTCGAGCCGCGACGGAGTCGTCACGGCAGCGGCTCCTGGCCGACCTGCTGGAAGACGCTCGTGGCGCTCGTGCCTCGTGGGAGCAACACCTGCTGACCGGTGCCGCCGGCGACATCGCCTACGTACATCGTCGTGTCTTGAGTCAACCTGTAGGTACTGACGACCTGGGCGTTGTTGCCCCACTTCGCGATGTTGTACATCTTCTCGGCGTCCGCTGCGGTCGCCGGCTTAGCTAAGCCGAAGAAGGACCCGATGCCTTGATCGGCTCCCTCGGCCCGGTAGAACATCGTGCCTGCCTTGTATGTCTGTGTCGCATACGAGCCCCCCTCGAACGACTCGGCTATCGAGCCAGTCAGCTTGGGCAGTGTTTCTGCGGCCGCAGCCGCGTGATCCCGGTTGTTCTCCAGGTCCTCGACGAGCTTCTTGACGTTGACCTGCGCGCTGGCAACGATTTCGACTTGGGCTCGGCTGTCGATGGTCCAGGTGTATGTCGTGCCCGGGGCTGCGGAGGCTTCTGCCCTGGCTTTCGCGGCGGCGTCAGCCTGGACGAACACCGCTCCCGCTGCCGGGTTCTGGCAGGCGATCGACCCGGCGCCGTTGAGGGGCAACGGGGCTACGTTGGCGCAGCTGCCAGCGGGCAGGTCGTTGATGATCATGGTCGCGGTCAGTTGAGCGCTGACCGTCCCGCCGGCGATGGTGCCACCGGTGACCGACACCGAGTTAGTGACGGCGGCGGTTACCGTGCAACCTCCCGGGCCGCACGAGATGGTGGCGGCGCCTCCGCGAAGCTGGAAGTCGATGCTCGCGTCAACCGAGTCCGACAGCTGTTCGGCGCTGTCTTGTAGCGCCTCGTAGGCGTCGTCGACCTCCTCCGGCGACATCGGGTCGACATCCATGCCGTCTGGCTCCGAGGACGGCTCCGACGACGGCGACGGTGGCGGCGACGGTCCATGTACGGCTGCCCGATACTGGCTCCCGACCAAACTTGGCATTTTCGGCAGTGGGGGCAATCGAAGCTTGGCGCGGTCGGCGGGCACGAACCGGAGGACCTGGTGAGGCGCATTCTTGGAGACGTACACATCGCCTGCGGGTGTGCTCGCCTTCAGAGCCGCGGTGCCGTTGATCTGCGTGCCAGGATCGTCCACGGTCGGGAAACGCTTCGTCCGGGCCAACGCGCCTCGTAGGTTGCTCGCCAGCTTCGCCGGCGACATCGCCTGCGCCAGCACGGCCCCGGACGACCCCGTGTCCCCGGTCACCCATTTTCCGCGCAACGCAGACGGCCGGATGCTGCTAGCGGCACCAGGAATCAGCCCGTCCGGCGACTTCACATACGTCTTCCCGCCGACGGTCAGCAAGCCCAGTTTCTTTCCCACCACCGTCATCGAGCCGACCAGCTCACCGTTGGCGGTGACCCGCACGTCCCAGGCAACCCCGCCGGTCGAGGACTGGTAGCGCACACCCTGCGCGGCGGCCAGGTTCTTCACTGCCTGGTCGAACGGCGCGCGGTTATGTTTAGGCGGCCACAGCAGCCACGTGGTGATGCCTGCGGCCACGAGCACCATGACGAGCGCGAGCGACCCGAACAGCACCCACCAGCGACGCCGCGACGTGCGCGCTGGCGGCTGCGGTGGCGTGGAATTCTGCATCGGCCACTGCTGCCGGGCTGGCTGTTGGATTGGCCACGGCTGCTGCCCCGGCGGCTGATCGGCCCCGGCGGTTGCCATGGCGGCGGCTGGATCGGCCCCGGCGGCTGCTGGTTTGCGTGCGGCCCGGTCACCGTTTCTCCCCGTTCGATCGCTCCGTATTAGGCAATAGAGGCGGTCAACCTGCGAACAACAACACCCCTGACGTGTGTCTGACTTAGCGATACAAGATCGCCTTCTGTTAGCCAACATCGCGGGGGTCCCGGATGGGTGCAGTGTGCCGGTGCTGGCGGTGCCAGGCAAGCCGGCGCGTTGACTCACCAATAATGCCCGCGTAGGTGGGTCGTTGACTCATCTACGGATGCGCGCTTGGGGCGCGCCTACCGGGCTCGTGATCAGCTCCTCGGTAGGTCTTGATCATGGGACTGACGATGAGCCAGCGGCAAGCGGTGAGCAAGGCGGTCGCGACGCGTTACAAGCGGGCGGATAAGACGGACAAGGGCACGATCTTGGACGAGTTGTGCGCGACGACGGGCTGGCATCGTAACCATGCGCGCAAGGCGCTCGCTGCGGGTCTGCGGCCGAAGGTGGTGCGGCCCCGCAGGCCGCGCCCGCCGACGTACGGGCCGGATGTGATTGCGGCGCTGAGGTTCTGCTGGGCCACGCTCGGCGCGCCGACAGGTAAGCGGCTCGCCCCGGTGATGGCCGAGCTGGTGGGTACCTTGCGGCGGCTCGGGGAGCTGCAGATCTGCGACGAACTCGCCGCGGCGCTGATGTCATCTCACCGGCCACCATCGACCGGCGCCTGGCCGCTGACCGGGCCGCGATGGTGCCGCGCGGTCGCAGCCACACAAAGCCGGGGTCGCTGCTCACCGACGCGATCCCGATCCGGACGTGGGCGCAGTGGGACGACGCGGTGCCCGGGTTCGTCGAGATCGACCTGGTCGG
>JBPCPI010000207.1:0-7021 GCA_050999295.1 Geodermatophilaceae bacterium
CAGTCCGCCCGGCGCCGGCCTCGCGGATCGTCCGCTCCAGAAGAGTGGTCTTTCCCGAACCCGGAGAACTCATGAGGTTGATGGCCACGATCCGGTGCTCGGCGAGCCAGTTGCGGTTGTGCTCGGCAAGCGCGTCGTTCTTGGCGAGAAGTTCCTGCTCGATGGCGATCGTCCTGGTCGCAGCGCGTACGGGCGGATGATCGTGGTCGTGCAGGTGGTCGTGCGGGTGATCGTGGTTGTGTGGGTGACCATGGTCATGCGGCTGGTGGCCCAGGTCGTGCGGATGGTCATGATGATCTACTGCGGTCGTCCCGGGCGTCCGGACTCGGACGCCGGCGGGATCCCCACAGCCACAGGTGACGCACATCTAGACAACCTCCACAGACTTAACGGCCAGCTCGGCTCCTGCCACCAACTCCACGTCGGCGCTTCCGCAGGGGCACAGCAGGATCAGGTCACGCAGTTCGAAATCTTCGCCGCATGTTCGGCACTGCCCACGGCCCAGCGGTTCGTCGATCTCCAGCACGGCCCCGGCCAGCGGCGTGTCAGCGGTGACGAGCTCGAAGCAGAACCGTACCGAGTCCGGCACGATCCCGGACAGCTTGCCGATCTGCAAAGAGACCTTGGCCACCTGATCACCGCCGGTCCGCCGGGTGACGACGTCGACGACGCTTTGCGTGATGGAGAGCTCGTGCACGCGCCTGCCCCTCATGGACGGTCCCCCGACCGGGGAGAGTTAGCACGCTAGGCGGCCGACGCCGGGATCACAACGCACCCTCCGGCGCATCGCTGCTTGGTCGAGGCCGGACGGCATGCAGCCTTTCTCTCACCGACCGCGGCTCACGCTCGGCTCTCCCACCAGCCAGAATCGCCACGGTAGTGCGGTGGCCTTGGTGATACCGATTCTCGGCCCGCTGTCGACCTGTGAGCTGGGCGGGATCGACGGGTCCACTGCCAAAGACACTGGCGAGCGGGGGTCGAGCAGGAATGCGCCGTTGGCGGCGCCGGTGATGCCGAGGGCCTGGGTGAGCCGAGCGGGGCCCCGGGCGAGGTCGACGTCGCGTCGGGCCGTGGCGCGGCGACGACGGGCAAGCTCGA
Organism: Geodermatophilaceae bacterium; assembly: GCA_050999295.1. Taxonomy (GTDB): domain Bacteria; phylum Actinomycetota; class Actinomycetes; order Mycobacteriales; family Geodermatophilaceae; genus JACCQS01. Next base: position 1,099 of record JBPCPI010000207.1, read on the forward strand.
GCCCCTCGACGATCCCTCCGGCACGCAAGAGGACCGCCTCACCGTCCCCCGGCCGCGCACAGACCACGTTCGCACACCAGTGCATCCCATAGCTGAAGTAGACGTAGAGGGTTCCCGCGGGCCCGAACATGACCTCGTTGCGCGGGGTTCGCCCACGATGGGTGTGCGCGGCGGGGTCCGAGCCGTCACCGCTGTAGGCCTCGACCTCGGTGATCCGTACGGCGACCGTGCCCTGTGCGGACGTGTGACTGAGCACGGCGCCGAGCAGGTGCGGTGCGGCGGTCAGCGCGCGGCCGGACAGCTGCTCTGCGAGGTCCACGGCGAGGGATCAGCGGGGGCGCAGCGGTTGACGGCTCCAGCTCTGATGCGCCTGGGTGAGCTCGGTCAGGGCCTGGATCTGTTCGACCACGCGGATCGGCGCGGTTCCCCCGGTGGCCGATCTGGCCTGCAGCGCCCACTGCACGGTGAGTACGTTTCGTACGTCGGGCGTCAGCCGGGCATCGACGCCGGCCAGCGCCTCGTCGGAGAGCTCCCAGAGCTCGACCCCATCCGCGCTCGCTCGGCGAACCAACGCGCCGCTCACCTCGTGCGCGTCGCGGAAGGGCACCCCGCCGCGCACCAGCCAGTCCGCGACCTCGGTGGCCAGTGCGTGCCCGGTCGGGGTCGACTGGGCCAGCCGTGTCTCGTCCACTCGCATCGTGGCGATCATTCCGGCCATCGCCGGAAGCAGCATCATCAGCTGCTCCACGGTGTCGAAGACCGGCTCTTTGTCCTCCTGCAGATCGCGGTCATAGGCCAGCGGGAGAGCTTTAAGCGTGGCCAGCAGACCGGTGAGATGGCCGATGAAACGGCCGGACTTCCCCCGGGCGAGCTCGGCGATGTCCGGGTTCTTCTTCTGCGGCAGAATCGAGGAACCGGTGGCGAATGCATCGTCGAGCTCGACCCAGCCGAACTCGGTGGTCGTCCAGAGAATGACCTCCTCCCCCAGCCGGGACAGATGCACGCCCAGCAGCGCGGTGACGAACAGGAATTCCGCGGCGAAATCCCGGTCGGAGACGGCGTCCAGCGAGTTCGTGGCGGCGGAGTCGAAGCCGAGTTCGGCGGCGACCGCTTCCGGGTCGAGTGGCAACGACGAGCCGGCCAGCGCCCCAGCCCCCAACGGACTGATCGCCGCCCGCTTGTCCCAGTCGGCGAAGCGTTCGACGTCGCGGGCCAGCGCATGCACGTGGGCAAGCAACTGATGGGCGAACAGGATCGGCTGAGCGTGCTGCAGATGGGTCAATCCCGGCGCCGGTGCCTCCCGGTGCTCGTCAGCCTTGCCGATCAACGCGGTCTCCAGTTCGGTGACAGCACCGACGAGCAGACGGACGTGGTCGCGCAGATAGAGCCGCAGGTCGGTAGCGATCTGGTCGTTGCGGCTCCGTCCGGCGCGCAGTTTCCCGCCGAGTGACCCGAGCCGCTCCATCAAGCCTCGTTCCAGAGCGGCGTGCACGTCCTCGTCATCGGCGCTGGGGTTGAAACTCCCGTCCTGTACGGCGACGTCGAGGTCGGCCAGCGCGCCGAGCATCCGCGCGAGTTCCTCGTCGGTCAGCAGCTCGGCCTGCTGAAGAACCCGGGCATGCGCCTTGGAGGCGAGCAGATCGTAGGGAGCGAGCCGCCAGTCGAAGTGCACCGAGCTGGAGAGTCTGGCCAGGGCATCGGCCGGACCCGTGCTGAAACGTCCGCCCCACAAGCGGGAGGCGGCAGCCGACCCGATCCTCACCCCGGGGAGCCTGCCAGACGTTGATCGCGGGCGGCTGCGAGCTTGCTGGGCAAGCCCCAGAGCTCGACGAAGCCCTTGGCCAGCCCCTGATCGAAGGTGTCGTCGGAGTCGTAGGTGGCCAGACCGAAGTCATACAGCGATGCCGCACTGCGCCGACCGGTCGGGACCGCCCGACCGGCGTGCAAGGTCATCCGCACCTCGCCGGTCACCGAACGGCTGGCCTCGGCCAGGAACGCGTCGAGCGCCGACTTGAGCGGGGAGAACCACAGGCCGTCGTAGACGAGTTCGGCCCAGCGCTGTCCCACCTGACGTTTGAACCGGGCGAGGTCGCGCTCGACTGTGACGCTCTCGAGTTCCTGGTGCGCGGTGATCAGGGCGATCGCACCGGGCGCCTCGTACACCTCGCGGCTCTTGATCCCGACCAAGCGGTCCTCGACCATGTCCAGCCGCCCGACGCCCTGCGCACCGGCCCGCTCGTTGAGGATCTCGATCGCTCTGAGCACCGTGACCCGCTCCCCATCGACCGACGTGGGGATGCCCTCGGTGAACCCGATGACCACCTCGTCCGGCTCGCGCGGGGTTGCCGGGTCCTGGGTGTATTCGTAGAGGTCCTCGATCGGTGCGTTCCAGATGTCCTCGAGGAAGCCGGTCTCCACCGCGCGACCCCAGAGATTCTGATCGATCGAGTACGGCGACTTCCTCGTCACGTCGATCGGCAGGGACTTCTCCTCGGCGAAGGCGATCGCCTTGTCCCGCGTCATGCCCGAGTCGCGGACCGGGGCGAGGACCTTCATGTACGGGGCGAGCGCTGCGATCCCGACCTCGAAGCGGACCTGGTCGTTGCCCTTGCCGGTGCAGCCGTGCGCGACGGTGTTAGCCCCGTACGTCTGGGCCGCCATAACCAGTGCCTTGGCGATGACCGGGCGCGAAAGCGCGGATACCAGCGGGTAGCGGTCCATGTAGAGGGCATTGGCGCGCAGGGCCGGCCCGCAGTACTCGCTGGCGAACTCCGACTTGAGGTCGACGACGACGGACTCGACGGCGCCGCAGGCCAGGGCACGCTGCCGGATGACCTCGAGGTCCTCGCCGTTCTGACCTACGTCGCAGGCGACGGCCACGACGTCGGCTCCGGTGCCCTGGGCTATCCAGCCGATGGCCACCGAGGTGTCCAGGCCACCCGAGTAGGCCAGAACGACGCGCTCGTGCGTTGGGGAAGATGTCATGGGGTGCTGTGCTCCTTGCTTGTCGGTGACTCCTTGCTTGTCGGTGACTTGGGATGTGCGGGAGCGCCGCGGCCTCGTACGGCAAGTGCGCTCAGTTCAACAGCCAGTGCCTGACCGCCGTCGGGCTCGCGGGTAATCACCAAGACCGTGTCGTCGCCGGCGATCGTGCCGATGGTCGCCGGGAGGCCGGCCTTGTCCAGCGCCGAGGCGAGGAACTGCGCGGCTCCCGGGGGGGTTCGGACGACGACCAGGTTCGCGCTGGCCTCGACCCCGGTGAGCAGGTCGCCTAGCCGGGAGACGAGGGCGTCCGGCGGCCGCTGGGCTGGGCGCATCGGGGAGCCGCCCTCCTGCGGTAGGGCGTATACGGCGGGTTCGCCGTCCACACCGCGAAGTTTGACGGCGCCGAGTTCATCGAGGTCCCGCGACAGTGTCGCCTGGGTCACCGCGACGCCGCGGGCCTCGAGTGCCGCCGCGAGCTCGTTCTGGGAATGGATCGTGCCCTTGTCGATCAGTTCGACGATGCGCGCGTGCCGGGCGCTGCGGGTCAACGGAGCCGTCATTGTCATCCGTCCGACTCTCGCTGGAGCAGCCAGACCAGCAGCGCTTTCTGGGCGTGCAGTCGATTCTCGGCCTCGTCCCAGACCGCGCTGTGCGGACCGTCGATGACCTCAGCGGCGATCTCCTTGCCCCGGTATGCGGGCAGGCAGTGCAGCACGACCGCGTCGGTCGCCGCCCGGGCTAGCGCGGCGCCGTCGATGGCGTAGGGCGTGAAGGGGGTTGCCCGATCGCTACCCTGCCCCTCCTGGCCCATCGATACCCAGGTGTCGGTCGCCAGCACATCGGAACCGTCCGCGGCCGCCGCCGGGTCGGCGGTCCAGAGCACCGAACCGCCGGTGTCGGTGGCCAGCCGCCGGGCCTGGTCCAGGATCGCCGGGTCGGGCTGGTAGCCCTCCGGGGAGCCGATCCTGACCTGCATTCCGGCCAGCGCCCCGCCGAGCAGGTAGGAGTGGGCCATGTTGTTGGCGCCGTCGCCGAGGTAGGTCAGGGTCAGCCCGGCCAGCGCGCCGCGGCGTTCTGCGACGGTCTGCAGGTCGGCCAGGACCTGGCAGGGGTGGAACTCGTCGGTCAGCGCATTGATCACGGGAACCCGGCTGATTGCGGCCATTGCCTCGATCCGTTCCTGGCCGAAGGTTCGCCAGACGATCGCCGCGCACTGCCGATCCAGGACCCGGGCGGTGTCCTCGATCGGCTCGCCACGGCCGAGCTGGCTGTTCTGGGCGTCGATGACCAGCGGATAGCCGCCGAGCTCGGCGATCGCGATCGAAAAGGACACCCGGGTACGGGTCGATGGCTTGTCGAACAGCAGTGCGACTGTCCGTGGACCCTCCAGCGGTCTGGGACCCGCCGGGCGCTTGCTCTTCAGTTCCGCTGCCAGAGCAAGGATCTGTGCCTGCTCGTTCGAGCTCAGGTCGTCGTCACGCAGAAAATGCCGGGTCATGAGTGGCTTCCGATCCTGATCGTGGCGAGCGCGCTGAGAAACGCGGTCAGCTGTTCGTCGGTGACCACCAAGGGCGGGGCCAGCCGGAGTGCATCCGGAGCGACCGCGTTGACCAGGAATCCGGCCGAACGCAGTGCCGACTCCAACTCGGCCGCCTGCGGCCGGGACAGGGTGATGGCCAGCAGCGCTCCCCCGCCGCGGACCCCCGTGAACAGCGGGTCAGCCAGAGCCGCGACCCCGTCGGTGACGACCGAACAGATGTGCTTGGCCCGACTCAGCAGATCGTCGCTGACGATCGTGTCTATCACGGCAAGGGCGGCGGCGCAGGAGACCGGATTCCCGCCGAAGGTGGACCCGTGGCTGCCCGGCTGGAGAAGGTCGGCGGCCGGCCCGAACGCGAGCATCGCCCCGATCGGCAAGCCCCCGCCGAGCGCCTTGGCCAGCGTCAGGATGTCCGGCTGGGTACCCGTGCTCTGATGGGCGAACCAGGCACCGGTGCGGCCCATGCCGGTCTGGATCTCGTCAAGGGCGAACAGGGCACCGGCCCCGCGGGCGGAGGCTTCGGCATCCGCGAGGTAGCCGGCCGGTGCCGGTAGCACACCGCCCTCGCCCAGGATCGGCTCCAGAATGACCATCGCGGTGTGGTCGTCCACAGCTGCGTCGAGGGCCGCGGTGTCGCCGTACGGCACGTGTGTGACCCCGCCCGGCAGTGGGGCGAAGGCAGCCGCCTTCTCCGGTTGGCCGGTGAGCGCGAGGGCGCCCATCGTCCGGCCGTGGAAGGAACCGTGGGCGGCGACGACCCCGGGCCGGCCGGTCAGCCGGGAGAGCTTGAAGGCTGCCTCGTTGGCCTCGGCGCCGGAGTTGCAGAAGAAGACCCGACCGGGACGGCCGGCGAGTTCGAGCAGCCGCTCGGCGAGCAGAATCGCGGGCTCGTTGACGACCAGGTTCGAGGTGTGGCCGAGAGTGCTGATCTGTCGGTTGACTGCCTCGACGACGGCCGGATGAGCATGACCCAGGGCGTTGGTCGCGATGCCGCCGATGAGGTCGACGTAGGAGCTGCCGTCCTCGTCCCAGACCTGCGCACCCGACCCTCGCACCAGCGCCAGCGGCGGCCTGCGGTAGTTGGTCGCCATCACCGCGTCCCACCGCTGGATCAGAGTGCTCACCGGAGCCGTCATGAGAGTCCTTCCGCGGGTGTTGGGACCACCATGGTTCCGGTGCCCTCGCTGGTCAGCATCTCGAGCAGCAGCGCGTGAGGTAGCCGACCATCCACGACCGTGGCGCGCCGGACGCCGCCCTCCACGGCGCGCAGGCACGCGGCCATCTTCGGCGACATTCCGCTGTCGATCAGCGGCAGGACCTCCGCCAGTTCACCCGTCGTGATCTGCTGGACCAGCGAGGACCGATCCGGCCAGTCGCTGTAGAGCCCCTCGACATCGG
>JBPCPI010000241.1:0-7022 GCA_050999295.1 Geodermatophilaceae bacterium
TCCGCGAGCGTGGCTTCGAATCGTTGAAGTACGAGCGGCTCTACCGAGAACACGTCCCCGACGGCCTCGCGCTAGCCGCGCACGCCGAGGCCTACCGGGTCGAGTACAACACCGTCCGACCACATGAGGCGCTGGCCTGGAACCGGCCAGCCGAGGTCCACCGCGGCCTCGCCGACCCGGCGATCCCCAACTTCGACCGCCCCGAATTCCTGCCATCTACTTGACGCGGGACACTTCCCCAACGCGCCTAACGATCAGCAGATTGACCAACCTGTCCGATCAGTACAGCTAGTGGGGTCCGCGTCGGCGTGTGTACATGTACGGTCGGAGCCTGCCTCGCCGTAGGCTGGGCACAAGCGACACCCTGCTAGCGGTGTTCGCCACGCGCGGAGGCGAAGAATCAAGAGGGGAACGGCATGCGAGGGTGGACTCGACTTGCGGTGGGTGCTGTGATGGCGATCGTGCCGATCGTGGCGCTGGCCGGACCGGCGCAGGCAGCGACGACCGTGGCCTTGTGGTCCATGGAAGACCCGACCAGCATGGTCGACAGCTCGGGCAACGGGAACACCGGTACGACCACCGCGATCACCAGCGTTCCGGGCATCAACGGCGGTAACGGCTATCACTTCAATGGGACGAACTCAGTCGCGACTGTGCCGGACGCGCCGGAGCTGGACCCCGGTACCGCCAACCTGACGATCACGGCGCACGTGAGGTTCACGGACGTGCCCAGCGCCGCCGTTGTGGATTACGACCTTGTCCGCAAGGGACTGTCTAGTACCTCCGGCGGTGAGTGGAAGATGGAGATCTACCCCCCCAGTTCAGGAACCCGAATCGGCAGTGCCTACTGCCTGTTCAAGGACGCGGCCGGCAAAGTCGCTTTCATCCGCGGCACACGCGACCTTGCCGATGGCGTCTGGCACACGATCACATGCATGAAGACTGCGACTTCGATCGAGCTCATCGTCGACGGCGTGAGGCAGACCAATACCGTCACTCTCGGGTCCATCAGCAATTCCGAGCCGGTGACCGTGGGTGCCAAGCCCGGCGGTGGCGACCAATACCTCGGTGACATGGACGAGGTCAGCATCGAAGTAGACCCGACCGGTCCCGGTGATACCACCGCGCCGACCGTGACGGCCCGCACCCCGGCCGTCGACGCCAACAACGTCGGCCTAGCAGCCAACGTCACCGCGACCTTCAGCGAGAACGTGCTGGGCGTCGACCCAACCACATTCACCCTCAAGGACACCGTGACAGGGAACGTCATCACCGCGGTGGTGTCCCGCAACGGAACTACCAACAAGTGGATCCTCAACCCGACCGCCAACCTGACCGCGGGCACCGTGTACCTGGCCACCCTCACCGGCGGCCCGACCGCCATCCGGGACGGCGCGAACAACCCGCTCACCACCCTGAGCTGGAGCTTCACCACCGCCGCATGACTTGCGGATCGAGGGCGAGACTCTCCTAACGACGAAGGAGCCGCGCCGGGTACCCCAGGATTCACAGTCCCGGCACCTTCTGCCGATCGGCGTGACCGTGGCCCAGAACCTCGCACGGCCGGACCGCACAGACCCTGAACCCGTGACCGTCCACTGTGGACATCGACTGCTAACGGATTGCTAACGGACTTGTTAGCACGGGGCCATATCAGGCATGACGGCCGTTCTGTGGACAACCAGGAAAGGGCAGGTCGGAGGCCATATTCGCGGACTCGGCATGACTGCCCGATACCGGCTTGGCGGGTGTTCAAGTCCCCCCTCGGACACAGTTGATATGCGGTCTCACCTCACCCGAACCGGATGTCGACGAACACCGGTCTGTGGTCGAAACCGGGTTCGTTGCGTCTCGCGTTCGGATTCTCCGTGATGGAGGGAACATCGGTGTCGCCGGTTCCGACGTCCCCGGCCGCGACCACGCGAACGACGGCATGGCTGACCAGGATGTGGTCGATCAGCTCGGGCCGTCCTCGATAGATGCGGGTGAAACGCTGCTCTGCCGGGATCAGCGGGGCGAGGTTCCACAGCCGCTGGCCGTCGCCCTGGTCAGGTGGGTCGAAGCCGCCGGTGCCGATCTCCGATCCCGGTGGTCCCAGCAGGATCTGGGTCGTCGCGGCAGCGGCTTCGTCGTTGAGATCCCCCAGCACGACGAGCGCGCGCTGCTGCCCCTGGTCGTCGAGCAGCGCGGTGGCCCGGTCGCGGACAGTGGCCGCCTCGGCTGCGCGCCGGTTGAGCGCGAACACCGCGTACCTGGCCCGCTCGCCCTCGCTATTGCTCGAGAACCGGCCGTTGGAGTAGCCCGGGAGCTTGGACTTCAGGTGACACGTCAGCAGCTCCAGCGAGCGGCCGGAGACATCCACCCGGGCCTGCAACGCCGGTCGGCCCATCGCCGAGAGAACGGCGTCGGTGTCGTCGACCTGGATCGGTCGCAGTCCTGCGGGGAACGCTGACACCTGATCGACCTCGGTCAGGGGCAGTCTGGAGAGGTAGCCCACCCGGATGTCGCGGTCGTCAGGATCGGCCAGTGCCACATGCCAGTCGCCATCGAGCCGGGCCACCAGGTCGGTCAGGGCCTCAGGTGCGCCGATCTCCTGCACCGCGAGCACGTCCGGTGCCAAGGATGTGATCGTGCCGGCCAGCGCGTCGAGCTTGGCGGCGTATGCCTCCTCCGTCTGTGGTCCCGACGGACCTCCGGGCAGGAACAGGTTCTCCACGTTCCAGGTGCCGATCCTGACCATCACACGCTCCTCTCAGCGAGTACGGTGTCCGGACATCCTTGGCATCGGGAACCTGGAGGATCTGTGCGGCTGCTCCGAATGATTCTGCTGTGTGTGTAACGATGTTCGCAGTCTCCACCGGCACGCTGGCATCGAACGCCGCCAGCGCGGTTGTAGCGCGGGAAAGCCCGATCCAGGGGCAGGTGAATTTGTGCAAGACCGGACTGCCCATCGTTCCCGGAGTCCCAGGCGCACATGGTTATGTCAGCGTCGGTGACGTCGGCGCCTCGACAGTGGTGACCGTCTCACTGAGAAATGCGATACCGAACACCCGGTATGCAATCGACCACTATCAAACGCCTAGCGGTGCCGGGTGTAACAACGCGGACCTGTGGTTCACGACCAACTCCGCCGGCAATGCGACCGGTGTATTCCGTGTCGATCTGCAGCCGGACACCGAGGGCCTTGCCGTTATCGTCATCAACTACGTGAGTGACGACTTTTACCAGATAACGCGAATCCTGGTGTAGATCTCAGCACTGGGCCTGCGCCCTGCTCGGGACGAGCGCGGACGTGTGCCGGCGACTCCCCGTCGTACCGAACTCCTGCCTGGCACGCTGCAGGAGTTGGTCGGCCAGGACGGTGTCTGACGCCGCGTCCGAGACCTTCGATCCCCCGCTTCGAGACGTCCAGACGATCGTGCTCTCATAGCGGCAACTCCGCGCTTGGAGCAAGACCGTCGTCCCGGACGGCAGCCGGAATGTCAGCTCGACCAATCGGCTCCCGGAGTCCATAGCGCGGACGAGCTCAGGCAATCGGCTGCTCGACTCCATGACGTGCGGACAGATCGGGTCACCCGACGGCCCCGACCGCACCTCCATCGTGCCCCCGACGCAGCGGACCTCCGTTGCCTGCCAGCAGTGTCGGACGGCCGGGCCGCTCGAGGAGCATTCCCACAGGCCGTGCGCCGTAGCCACCAGACTGCAGCCTTCACCGCAGGTGCCCCAGCCCAGCGGCCGCTCTCCCGGCGCCAACATCAACTGCCGGCTCAGCTCTGCAGGCAGGGTGTGAGTCCAATGGCGGAAACCGCGCATCGTGGACCTCCTCGACAGGAGGAGCCTGACGACTGGAAGAGAGACCCACATCCCCCGGCCGTGGGGTACGAGGGGGGACGGCGCGGCGGGTGCGCGGTTTGCCACGCTTGGCAGTTCACGGAAGGGTGGCAAACCCCGCACCAGGCCGAGGATGTCGCTGTGATCGCTACCCGCTCGAGCACCGTTGACGACGTCGTACGGCGAAGCGCCCTGCGTCACCCGGGGCGCACAGCACTCCTGTTCCAGGACCGCACGTGGACGTACCGGGAGCTGGACGACGCCGTGACCCGGGCGGCCGGCGTACTGCTCGATCTCGGCCTGGCTCAAGGTGATCGCGTGGCGGCGTACGGGAAGAACTCCGACGCCTATCTCCTCGGCTTCCTCGGCTGTGCACGGGCGGGACTCATCCACGTCCCGATCAACTACAACCTGGCCGGTGACGAGCTGTCCTATCTCGTGGACCAGTCCGGCAGCCGCGCAGCGCTCACCGATCCGGCCCTCGCCGGGAAGTTCGACGAGATCGAGCACTCGCTGGAGACCGTGCTGGTGCTTCGCGACGGCGACGGATCCCTGCTCGACCAATCGAGGACCGGTCCGCTGCCCACCGTGGACGTCACCGTTGCCGACACCGACCTCGTCCAATTGCTGTACACGTCCGGGACCACCGCGCGGCCCAAGGGCGCCATGATGACGCACCGCGCGTTCGTGCACGAGTACGTCTCCGTCATCCTGTCCGAGGACTTCAGCTCCGACGACGTCGCCCTGCACGCGATGCCGCTGTACCACTCGGCCGGAATGCACGCGTTTCTGTTGCCATACCTGGCCATCGGCGCGGTCAACCACCTGATGGAAGCACCCGACGTCCCAGAGATCCTGCGTCGGGTCGAGGCGGACTCGATCAGCTCGTTGTTCCTCGCACCGACGGTGTGGGTGCCGCTGTCCAATCACGCCGACCTCGCGACTCGCGACCTGTCGTCGCTGCACAAGGCGTACTACGGCGCGTCGATCATGCCGCAGCCGGTGCTACAGCGACTCCAGAAGAGGCTGCCCGATCTCGGCTTCTACAACTGCTTCGGGCAGTCCGAGATCGGCCCGCTAGCCACCGTTCTCGGTCCGGACGAGCACGCGGACCGCCCCGAGTCATGCGGCCGCGCCGTGTTGTTCGTCGAACTGCGGGTGGTCGACGGCGACGGGAACGACGTGCCGCCCGGCGAGCTCGGGGAGGTCGTGTACCGGTCCCCGCAGCTGTGCGAGGGCTACTGGGACAAGCCCGAGGAGACCGCGGAGGCGTTCTACGGCGGCTGGTTCCACTCCGGCGACCTTGTCCGCGCCGACGCCGACGGCTTCATCACCGTCGTCGACCGAATCAAGGACGTCATCAACACCGGCGGTGTCCTGGTCGCCTCCCGTGAGGTCGAGGACGCGCTCTACGACCATCCGGCCGTGGCCGAGGCCGCCGTCATCAGTACGCCGGATGAGCGTTGGATCGAGGCGATCACGGCGTTCGTCGTAGTCAAGGACGAGGTGACGGCCGAGGCGCTGATCGCGCATGTGCGCGGGAAGTTGGCGGGCTTCAAGGTCCCGAAGCGGGTGCTGTTCGTCGACGAGCTGCCGCGGAACGCGTCGGGCAAGTTGCTCAAGCGCGTCCTGCGCGACGGGCTGGCCGAGTCCTGAGCCTGCGCGCGCTGACGTTGGCCGGTCCGGTGCTCTTCACCGGGAGCTGGCTGCTGCTCGGGCTGAGCCACGACGGCTACTCCCAGGTGCGGGGGTCGATCAGCGTGCTGGCGGGGTACGGGGCGCCGTACGCGTGGGTGCTCACGGTCGCGTTCCTGGTGCAGGCGGCCGCGATGGCCAGCGCCGGCTGGTTGCTGCGACGGACAGCCGGCTCGGCAGCAGGGCTGCTCGCCGTCAATGCGGTCGCGACAATCGTCGTCGCCACCGCGCGGATCGGCTGCAACGGCGGTGACGCCGACTGGTGTACGCCGAGCGCGCATCCGCTGTCGGAGGGCGTGCACACGGTCGCCGCGACGACCGCGCTCGCCACGCTGTCGCTCGCACCGCTCGCTTTCGGCCTGCGCCGTGATCGGAAGCACTCGCCCGTCGCACTGGCTTGTTTCGCCGTGATGGCGCCGCTGCTGGTCGCCTTCGGAGTCCTTGCCGGGACCGGGTGGGCGGAGAAGGCTGTAGTCACGATCGGGATCTTCTGGGCGGCGCTGACCGCGTCGCGGTACGCCGGGGCCTGAGTCGATCGGCCGGTCCATCACGTGCGCCGCGCGGCCGGGACAGCGGTCCGGAAGCAGGATCCGCGCCCCCCAGCACTGGCGCCATACGACAAACGTCGTATGGCTGCGCGCCGATCACAGGCATCAGCGTGGACCTCGTGCCACCACTGGCACCCGACCCCCGGAGGCTCTCATGCGGAACGTCTTGAGTCGAGGCGGCGGCTGCGTCGACCCCGTGCCGATCGCTGCCACCGAGCGCACCTGCCATCCCCGCCAGCCGGCGTGTCAGAACCGGTACGTACCTCTCGTTCGCTCCATGACGGGAGCGGGTCTCACTCTGATGCTCGGTGCCGCGCTCCTGGTGGGAACCTCCGGAGCTTCCAGCGCGAACGTCGATGACACCCCGAACGCCGTCCTGGCCTGGAATGCCAACGCAGCGGACGCGGCCATCGCAGCGTGCATTGCTCCGTTGGACAATCCGCTGCACGAGTCACATCTGTACGCGATGACACAGATCGCGGTCCATGACGCCCTGAATGCCATCGATCTGCGCTCGAGGCCTTACGCGTTCTTCGGGCGCGCACCGGCCACCACCTCGCCCGAAGCCGCTGTGGCGGCCGCTGCGCGGGGCGTGCTGGTGCCGGTTCTCGGGCAGCTGACGTCACCCTTCGGTCAGGAGTGCATCGATGCCGGCGTCGCCGTCGTCGAGGCCGACTACGATGCCGCGATCGCGGCCATACCCGCCGGTCCGGCCAGGGCGCTCGGGATCGCCGTCGGCCGAGCGGCCGCTGCGGCAATCGTGGCTGCGCGGGTCGACGACGGGTCGGACACGCCGTTGCAGGACTTTGACTACCCGCAGGGAACCGAACCTGGCGAGTACCGCTTCACACCAGGGCAGACCTTCGCGTTCGCTCCCGGGTGGGGCGAGGTGACGCCGTTCGTGCTGACCGACAGCGCGCAGTACCGGCCGGGACCGCCCTACCCGGT
>JBPCPI010000268.1:0-6850 GCA_050999295.1 Geodermatophilaceae bacterium
CCCCAACGGGGAGACTTTCGGGACGGGCACGTCCCTCCGGACTCCCCCAAAGGAACCTCCCGGCAGTCTGGACGGTGGCGATTTCGCCCAAAACCGCCAAGAGAGGGGGAGGCGTGCACGAAGCGACCTGGCGCCCGGATTGGCCGGTGGATGCCCCTCGGACCCTGGGACCATTGCGGCATGGTCCCGGGGACCCGTCTTTCCGGCGCACCCCGGACGGTGTCTGGTGGCGAGCCACGACCACACCGGCCGGCCCGGCCACGGTGGCGGTACGAGTGGAGCGGCACGGCGTCCACCACGCGGCCTGGGGCCCAGGCGCGGAGTGGGCCATGGACACCGTGCCCGGCTGGCTGGGCGCCTACGACGACCGCGCGGACTTCCGTCCCACGGACCCGATCGTCGTCCGACTGGATCATCGGTTCCCGGGGCTTCGGCTGGCTCGTACGAACCGAATCTGGGACACCCTCATCGCGGCGATCATCGAACAGAAGGTCACCAGCGCCGAGGCTCATCTGGCCTGGCGATTCCTGCTGCTCACCGCGGGTTCGCCGGCGCCCGGCCCGGCCGCTGAGCGGATGCGGGTTCCCCCCACACCGGAGGCGTTGCTAGAACTGACTGACTGGCAGTGGCACCGCATCGGCCTCGACGGGCAACGCCGGCGAACACTGCGCGCGGCCGCCACAGTCGCCCGACGGCTGGAGGCCGCGGTGCAGATGTCCGCGCAGGATGCGGCCAAACGCCTGCAGGTGGTGCCCGGTATCGGGGCCTGGACTGCGGCCGAGACGATGCAACGGGCGATCGGCGATCCGGACGCGGTGTCGGTGGGGGACCATCACATCCCCTCCCTGGTCGGCTGGGCACTGCTCGGCGAGCGGATCGACGACCAGCGGATGTTGGAACTGCTCGAACCCTTCCGGCCGCATCGACAGCGTGTCGTACGGCTGATCGAGTCAGGAGCGCCGCGGCCGCCGCGTCACGGGCCGCGGGCACCGATCCGCAGCTACCGCTCGATCTGACCCACGACGACCACGCCCTGTGGACTCCTGTCAGCCGTTCCGGGAGACACCGCAGCGGCGATCTCGGAAGCCGACAGCCAGGCCGCGGCCAGGCCCTCGGCATGCAACTGGATGAGCAGTGCCGCGATGGCCATCCCCAGCCGAATGGACGCGTCACCGTCCGCTGGGCCGACAACTCCGGGAACGATCACCGCATCGGCGCCACGGAGCAATCGGGCCGCCGCAGTCGCGGACCCCTCGGTGGCCGAGCGCCATGGATTGTCGGGCAGCAGTTCCAGCCCCTCGGTGAGCCCGCAGGCGCGCAGCGCTGCGTCGATCGAACTTCGCAGGATCGGGCCCGGGACGCGTCCGGCGCCGAACCCGGTGGGATCCCGTCGGCTCCGAACGACATCGCGGGTGCCCAGAGCGAACATGTCCTCCTCGACCGGGCGCCGCAGCGCCGCCGCTCCCCGGCCGTCATCGGCCGGTGGCCGTAGTCCTCGAACGACCGCGGCGGGCCGCCCGGACAGCTTGCCCTTGACCAGGTCCGCGGCAGCCGCGATCTCGTCGGCCACCGCGATCTCGGTGACCTCCAACGGGACTCCGCTGGCGTCGGGCAGGCCGCGCAGGTCAGCTACGGCGGCCATCCCCGCCACGCCGATGGCGATGTCGGACAGTCCCCTGCGCCACGTCCGCCCCGTGGTGTCGCTGATGACGACAGCGACCCGGACGCCGGTTCGAGCGCGGATCTCTTCCCGCAATGCCTTGGCGGAGGCGTCGGCATCGACCGGGAGCAGGGCGATCTCACCTGCTGCGACGTTCGAGGCGTCCACGCCGGCAGCGGCCATCACCCAGCCGTGGCGGGTCACCACGATCCGGGTGGGGCCGCGCTCGGCCACCACCCGCACCGTTTCGGTCCCGATGGCCCGCTGGCGGGCGAGCTCTCTGCCTTCCGGGTCGGCGGGGGCTGCAATGAGCCGGCCCTCCACCTTGGAGATGACCTTGGAGGTGACCACGAGGACGTCTCCGTCCCGCAGCCACGGAGCGGCTTCGCAGAGCAGGCCGGCGAGGTCGTCGCCGGGTCGCATGTCGGGCAGACCCTCGATGGGCAGGATCTGCAGACTGCCTCCCGCCGGCTCAGCCACGACTGAGATCGAGCGCGGCCTGCGCCATGCCAGCGGTAGCCTCGGGGCCGCGCATCAACAGCGGTACGGCCCGGACCTCAACCCCGGGAATGTCGGCGCGGTCGGTCTCGTGGACGAGCCATCCGTCGAGAATGCCGTCTGACTTACGGGCACCATAGTGCCCTCCCACGCCCTGCGCGGTGACCGGGACGTCCAGTACCGGGAGGCACTTGTCGGCCATTCCTCGGACCACCGCACCGTCCACGATGGGTGACAGGCCGACAACTCGAGCGGGGCCCGCACGCAGCGCCTCCCGTACGCCGGGCAGCGCCAGGATCGGACCGATGCTCACCACCGGGTTGCTCGGTGCCAGGATCACCGCGTCAGCTTGCGCGATCGACTCGAGGACTCCGGGCGCAGGGACGGCCTCGTCCAACCCGACGAACACGAACTCCTCCACGGGGGGCTCCGCGCGGTGGGCGATCCACCATTCCTGGAAGTGCACGACTCGCCGTACACCTGTGATCGTGCACACCACGTGGGTCTCCACGCGGTCATCACTCATCGGTAGCAGCGCCGCCCCGGGCTGCCAGCGCTCGCACAACGCGGCGGTCACCTGCGACAGCGGAAAACCGGCGTCCAGCATGCGGGTGCGGATCAGATGGGTGGCGATGTCCCGGTCTCCGAGACCGAACCAGGACGGTTCGGCGCCGTAGGCCATCAGTTCGTTCTTGGCTTGCCAACTCTCGCCGCGACGCCCCCAACCACGTTCTGTGTCTATTCCGTTACCCAGTGTGTACATAATTGTGTCGAGGTCGGGGGAGACGCGCAGGCCGTGCACGGTGAGGTCATCTCCGGTGTTGACGATGACCTGGATCTCCTGCTCGGAGACCGAATTGTGTTGGGCGCCTTGATGTTGCAGAATGTCGCGCAGACCGAGCAGGAACCGGGCGCCGCCGACACCGCCGGCCAGGACCACCACTCGCACTCGGTCATCCTTGCTTGACGCAGATCGCGAGTAGCAGATGGGGTCTTGACGGGAGGCTAACGACACGCGTGTAATTTCATCTGTGTGAGTGGTTGCCAGTCAGGCAGCCATCTGCCGGGTCGAGACA
Organism: Geodermatophilaceae bacterium; assembly: GCA_050999295.1. GTDB lineage: Bacteria > Actinomycetota > Actinomycetes > Mycobacteriales > Geodermatophilaceae > JACCQS01. The sequence goes on from JBPCPI010000268.1 coordinate 3,235, forward strand.
GTAGGGCAGCAGTGATGGCGCAAGCACGAGCAGTGGCGAGAGCTGACGGGGCATGGTCGAACGACGACTGGCCGGGAGGGGCCGCCCGCGGGTCGGTCGTTTCCGGCGCCCACGGGGGTGGTGCAGGCACAGTGGCGGACAGCTTCGGTCGGGATTGGCTACCCAGCGACCGGGCGGCGGCGGACCCGTTCGGCGCGGATGTGTACACAACCGATCCCTGGGGACAGGAAGCGGAGCAGGATTGGCAGGAACGAGCGCTGTGCTCGCAGACCGATCCGGAGGCCTTCTTCCCGGAGAAGGGCGGCTCCACCCGGGAGGCCAAGAAGATCTGCACCGGTTGCGAGGTCCGCGCCGAGTGCCTGGAGTACGCCTTGGCCCACGACGAGCGCTTCGGGATCTGGGGCGGGCTGTCCGAGCGGGAGCGACGCAAGCTACGCAAGCGCGCCGTCTGAGGCCCACCGCGCGGGCCAGCCTGGGTGGTCAACGTCGGGTGATCGTCAGTGCCCGGGGTCGATGTCCTCGGGGTCTCGGCCAAGTAGGACGGCGACCTGATCGACGACCACCTCGTGGACGAGATCGGCCAGGTCGCTGCGGTCACGGGCCCGGATCTCCAGCGGACGGCGATAGAGCACGATCCGGGCCGGAAGGCGATGGCCGGACTCGGAGAGTCTGGCCGGCAGCAGGCGAGCCAGCGGGACATTGCCATCCTCCAGCACGTCGCTGCCGTGCACGAGTTCGTCCGGGCTGGCCGTGCTCAGGTAGGGAACGTCCTCCACCGCGAACTCCACGCCGTCGAGTTCGCGCCGCCAGCGATGTTCGAGATCCTCCACCGTGTCCAGCACCAGATCATCGAACTGGGCGGCGCGTGAGCGGGCCAGCGGCACCGTCTGCGGGACCAGCCTGCCGCGCAAGCCACGGCCCCGACGGTCACGCGCGCGGCTGCGGTCAGGACGGCGGCTCACCGGCTGAGCGTACGGCGATCCGACCCCCGCACAGGCATCCACTACGCCGGTGCGCCTCACCCGCTGATCGCTGAAATCCGGATAGCGTCCCTCGTCGTGAGACAGCAGGCACGTCGGTGCTCGCGCAGCGGATGCGCCAGCGCAGCGGTCGCAACGCTGACCTACGTCTATGCCGATTCGACCGCGGTCGTCGGACCGCTGGCCTCCTACTCCGAGCCGCACAGCTACGACCTCTGCGAAGCCCACGGCCAGCGGCTCACGGCGCCACGAGGCTGGGAAGTGGTTAGGCACGAGGTCAACCCCGACGACATCCTGCCCAGCACCGATGATCTCCTGGCCCTGGCCGACGCAGTGCGGGAGGCGGCCAGGCCCACTCACACCGCAGCCGAATCGCCACCACCGGGAAGCGGCCGTCGCGGCCACCTGCGCGCGGTCCCCCTGCTGCCCTGACCGCCGGGTCCACCGGCCCGGCCGCCGGTTAGGCTCCCGAGCGTTATGGAGACGCGGGATCTGTCGACGATCGTCAAGGCGTACGACGTTCGCGGATTGGTCCCCGAGGAGTTCGACGAGCCGATCGCGCGCGATCTGGGGGCTGCTTTCGCCCAGGTGGTGAGTGCACCGGCCGTCGTGACCGCCCACGACATGCGGGAGAGCTCGGTACCGCTGTCCCGAGCCTTCGCCGAAGGTGTGCTGTCCCAGGGCGTGGACGTTGTCGAGACCGGCCTCGGCTCCACCGACATGCTGTACTTCGCCTCGGGCTCGCTGGACCTGCCCGGCGCCATGTTCACCGCCAGCCACAATCCGGCGCAGTACAACGGGATCAAGCTCTGCCGGGCCGGGGCCACGCCCATCGGTGCGGACACCGGGCTGCGCGAGATCCAGCGGATGGCCGAAGCGGGCCCGCTGCAGCCCGGGCCAAGGCTGTGCGGGGCCCGAACCCAGGACATGCTGTTGCCCTACGCGGACTTCCTGCGCGGTCTTGTCGACCTGCGCGCGAACCGCCCATTGAGCGTCGTCGTGGACGCCGGCAACGGGATGGGCGGCTACACCGTCCCCGCCGTACTCGCCGATCTGCCGCTGACCGTCATTCCGATGTTCTTCGAACTGGACGGCAGCTGTCCCCACCACTAGGCGAACCCGTTGGACCCGGCCAACCTCGTCGATCTCCAGGTGAAGGTCCGCGAGGCCGGCGCGGATCTGGGTCTTGCCTTCGACGGTGACGCCGACCGGTGTTTCGTCATCGACGAGCGAGGCGAGCCGCTCTCGCCGTCGGCGGTAACCGCGCTGGTGGCCGTACGCGAACTCCGCAGACACCCTGGGGAGGTGATCATCCACAATCTGATCACCTCACGCGCCGTGCCGGAGATCGTCGCCGAGCACGGTGGTCGGCCGGTACGTACGCGCGTCGGGCATTCCTACATCAAGGCCGAGATGGCTCGCACCAACGCAGTCTTCGGCGGTGAGCACTCCGCGCACTACTATTTCCGCGACTTCTGGCGCGCGGACACCGGCATGCTCGCCGCCCTGCACGTCCTTGCCGCACTCGGTGAGCAGGACCGACCACTGTCCGAACTGGGCGCCGCCTTCGAGCGCTACGCGGGATCAGGCGAAATCAACTCCCTGGTGGACGACCCGGTCGGAAGCTGCGCCGCAGTCGAGAAGGTGTTCGCGGACCGTTCTGGGGCCGAGATCGACCGCTTGGACGGGCTCACGATCTCCTTCCCGGACGGAAGCTGGTTCAACCTTCGGGGCTCCAACACAGAACCGCTGCTCCGCCTGAACGTCGAGGGCCGGGTGCCCGCAAGGATGGAACAACTTCGCGACGAGGTACTGGAGGTCGTACGTGACCGCATCGTCTGACCGGCCAAGCGGCGGTGCCATCGACCCGGAACTGCTCGCCATTCTCGCGTGTCCCGCCGAACATCACGCCCCGCTTGAACTCGGCAGCGGCGGCAGCGAGTTGCTGTGCACCGAATGCGATCGGGCCTTCCCCATCCGGGACGGCATACCTGTGCTGTTGCTCGACGAAGCCCGCCGTCGCGCTGGCTGAGCCTCGATGACCCTTCCCGTGTCGGCTGACGAGCTCTTCGATTCCCCGGAACGGCTGGTGGAGCGAGATCGACGACGGTTGCTGCGCGCGGTCGCCAGCGCCGGCGCTCAGGTACGCGAGACCGCCCGGCTGGTCGAAGAGGCACACATCGCCTCGCTCGCGGACTCCGGCCGTCCCCGCGCGCTGGTTGTGGTGGGCCGTCGAGAGGGTGCGATCGTCGGATCGGCACTGGGCGCGCTGGCCGGCCCCGATTGCCCCGTCTGGGTGCTGCACGTACCGGGCCCGGACATCCCGGTTTGGGTCACCGCTGCGGACCTCGTGGTGGTGCTGAGCCGGACCGGCGCAGGGGCGTACGCGTTGACCGCAGCCGATGAGGCAGCCCGTCGTGGTTGCGCACTGGTCGGAGTCGGCGCTGCCGATGCGCCATTGCACGCTCGATGCGCACAGGCGCGCGCGCCGTACGTCCCGCTGCCGGGTAGCCGCGAACAGCAGGCCTCGCTGTGGTCACTCATGACGCCGGCGCTGCTGGTCGCCGGTGTGACCGGCGTCCTGCCGGGGGCGATCTGGGAACCGGACACGGTTGCCGACCTCTTGGACGAGTCAG
>JBPCPI010000013.1:0-8620 GCA_050999295.1 Geodermatophilaceae bacterium
GTCCAGGGCGATCGTGGACCTGCGGCCCTCGTACGGCCTGTTCATCAACGGGGAATTCGTCGACGGGCACGGATCGAGCTTCAAGTCGATCAGCCCGGCGACCGAGGAAGTGCTGGCCGAGGTCGCCGCCGGAGATGCGACCGACGTCGACTCCGCGGTTCGGGCTGCGCGCCAGGCCTACAATCGGACCTGGTCCCGGCTGGCTCCGGCGGACCGGGGTAAGTACCTGTTCCGGATCGCCCGGCTAGTGCAGGAGCGCGCACGGGAACTCGCCGTGCTGGAGTCCCTCGACAACGGCAAGCCGATTCGCGAGTCCCGGGACGTCGACGTCCCGTTGATGGCGGCACACTTCTTCTACTACGCCGGCTGGGCGGACAAGCTCTCCTATGCCGGGCTGGGACCGGACCCCAGGCCGCTGGGGGTTGCCGGCCAGATCATTCCGTGGAACTTCCCGCTGCTCATGCTCGCCTGGAAGATCGCCCCGGCACTCGCGGCCGGCAACACCGTCGTCCTCAAACCGGCCGAGACGACGCCGCTGACCGCGTTGCTGTTCGCCGAGATCTGTCAGCAGGCCGACCTGCCGCCGGGCGTGGTCAACATCATCACCGGCGCGGGGAACACGGGGCAGGCGCTGGTCGAACATCCCGATGTCGACAAGATCGCGTTCACCGGTTCGACCGAGGTCGGACGACAGATCGCGAGAACTGCCGCCGGGACAGGTAAAAAGCTCACCCTCGAACTCGGCGGCAAGGCAGCCAACATCGTCTTCGACGACGCTCCCATCGACCAGGCCGTCGAGGGCATCGTGAACGGGATCTTCTTCAACCAGGGACATGTGTGCTGTGCCGGCTCTCGACTGCTCGTGCAGGAGTCGGTTGCCGAGGAACTCAACACCTCGCTGCAGCGTCGGCTCAAGACGCTGCGGGTGGGTGACCCGTTGGACAAGAACACCGACGTCGGCGCGATCAACTCCGCCGAGCAACTCGCCCGCATCCGGGAACTGTCCGACGTCGGCGAGGAGGAGGGCGCGGTGCGCTGGTCGCCGCCGTGCGATCTTCCCGATCGCGGATTCTGGTTCCCGCCAACGATCTTCACCCACGTCTCTCCGGCTCATCGGATCGCCCGCGAGGAGATCTTCGGGCCGGTCCTGTCGGTGCTCACCTTCCGTACGCCCGACGAGGCCGTCGCCAAGGCCAACAACACCCCCTACGGCCTGTCCGCTGGGGTCTGGAGCGACAAGGGTTCCCGGATCCTGTCGATCGCCTCGAAGCTGCGGGCCGGGGTGGTGTGGGCCAACACGTTCAACCGATTCGACCCGACCAGCCCGTTCGGTGGCTATAAGGAGTCCGGGTACGGCCGGGAGGGTGGTCGGCAGGGCCTGGCCGCCTACCTGGCCGGCAACGACGGCGAGGCGTGATCGTGACCAGCGAGGTCGAGCGGAACGCGAATTGTCACATCGAGAATCCTCACGCGGGGAGCGCGTCATGCGTATAGACGTGCGCAAGACCTACAAGCTCTACATCGGTGGAAAGTTCCCCCGTTCGGAGTCCGGCCGCTCATATGTGGTCACCGATGCGAAGGGCCGATTCCTGGCCAACGCGAGCCGGGCATCACGCAAGGACGCACGCGATGCGGTCGTGGCGGCGAGGGCCGCGTTTCCCGGCTGGTCGGGGGCGACGGCGTACAACCGCGGTCAGGTCCTGTACCGGGTCGCGGAGGTGATGGAGGGCCGCGCGGAGCAGTTCGCCGGCGAGGTAGCAGCCGGGGAGGGTTTGCGGCTGTCCCAGGCGCGCTCGATAGTGGAAACCACGATCGACCGCTGGGTCTGGTACGCGGGATGGACCGACAAGCTCGCCCAGGTTGTCGGCGGCACGAATCCGGTCGCCGGTCCGTACTTTAACTTCTCGATCCCTGAACCAACGGGAATCGTGGCCGTCCTTGCGCCGCAAGACTCGTCGCTGCTGGGCATGGTCAGCGTTCTCGCCCCGGCCTTGGCCGGGGGCAACGTCGTGGTGGCAGTCTCCTCGCAGCGTAGGCCCCTGCCGGCCATCACCTTGGCCGAGGCTTTCGCCACATCGGACGTACCCGCAGGTGTGGTGAACCTGTTGACCGGCGGGGCCGCCGAGATCGGACCGTGGCTGGCAGACCATGCCGACGTCAACGGGATCGACCTGACCGGAACCGCCGGCGCGAACGAGGGTGACCACGCAGCCGACGTCGAGTTGGCGCGGGATCTGGAGTACCGAGCGGCAGGCACGCTGAAGCGGGTCAGGCGGCCTCCGGATTTCGCTGCCAAGCCGAGTAGTCCAGACTGGGCCGCCGAGCCGGGTCTTTCCCGGATGACCGCGTTCTTGGAGACCAAGACCGTCTGGCACCCGATCGGAGTCTGACCTCACTGCCATGGCAGCACCTTCCATCGTCCCGATCGCCCTCACTCTCGACGACCGGACCGGCTACACCCTGTGGGCCCCGCCGTGGGAAGAGGACGGGGAGCAGTGGCAGGCCTTTCTCGGCGCCGAGGGCCGGCTGCACCTGTTCGAGTCCGAGCGTGAGTTGGCCGCCTACAGCCGGACGGCTACCGAGCACGATCTCGACGATCACCCCGTCTGGCCGGTCGTCGCCGCACTGCCGGCTCGCGACCTGATGCCGGACGATGATCACCGCTACGACCTGGACGGGTTGTACGAGTTGGTCGCGGAGAACCCGGACCGGTGGTCGGTGGGCGAGGTCGCCGACACGATCGACATCGTGAGCCGGATCGCGGAGTGCTGTTCGGCGACGCGCATCGTGCGCGACCTGGAGCAGGTGCCCGAGATCGGGCTGCTGTCCATGGGCGCCGACGCGTTCGTCGGCCGTGAGGGCGAGAACTCCTGGACCGCGGTCGGCAAAGCCGTCGACGAGCACTGGGAGACCGTGCTCACCCGCCTCGGTAAGCGGATCCGCTGGCCGAAGGTGGACGTGACGATCCTGGATGCGCAGGAGAGAGAACTCTCGCACAAGGACGCCGATCGGAGCGAGACGGTCGCCGCGCAACGGGCCAAGCGCAACGCCGCGGCTGGCGCTCTCGGCCGGGAGATCGAAGACGCCGACCGCAACGCTCTGGAGTCCGGCGACCACGACGTACTGATCGAGGAGCCACTCACCGGGACCGCCGTCATCCAATTGCCCAGCACTGCATGGCAGGCCGATGCCGACGAGGTCGACGAAGCCACCGAGTTCTGGGAGTCGGTCGGCATCCTGCCGGTCGAGCTCACACTGCCCGAGGGCAGCGGGCTGACGCTGCGGTGCTACGTCGAGGACACCCCACGGTTCCTGGGCAGTAAGGGCCGGGTGCACCTGTTCCGTTCCGCAGACGGCCTCGGGACCTTCATCCGTGGCAAGACCCCGCATGACCTGCGCGAGATCGCCACCTGGGCCGACGTGGTTGACAGCGATGTCGTCGCCCTGCCGGCTGAAGAGGATCGGTACGACCTCGCCGAGATCTCCGAACTGTTCGGCCGCGGGGGCGACACCGACGTCTTCGACTACTCCCGGCTTGCGCACGCCTTCGACGGTGCGCTCGACATCGCGGAGTACGCCGACCTGGACAGCGTCGATGGGCTCATCCGGCCGACGACTCCGCTCGGCCGAGCCCTGGTCGAGAGCCAGCGCGGAGTCGGCACGTCATTGGCGCCCGCGGACACCGCGTCGATGGCCTCGGCGTGGGATGAGCTCGTGGAGCAGGTGAGCGGAGCCGTTCGCTGGCACGACTAGGACGCCGTCTCGCGACGATAGTGTATCGTTTGTGTATGGGACGCACAAACATTGACCTGGACGACGTTCTGATAGCCGAGGTGATGCGGCGATTCGGCACCCGGACAAAGCGCGAAACCGTGGACCTCGCCCTGCGGCGACTGCTTGCTGCACCGGTGACCAAGCAGTTCTTGCTTAACATCCGGGGCAGTGGTTTCGCTGCAGAGCTAGACGAACTACGTGGCCCGACAGGTTCTGAGCCGGTCGAGAGGCTGGGAGCATCGCAGCGAGGGACGAGCGAGGAGCGGACCAGCCGGTGAGGGCAGCGAGCGAGGCCCTGGAGACCGGTGAAGCGGATTTAAGATGATCCTCGTCGATTCGTCGGTCTGGATCGCTTGGCTGCGGGAAAGTCCCAGCCCTACCGCTGTTGGGATGCTGGACCTGATCGAAGCCGACGAGGATCTGGCGATCACCGAGCCCATCGCGATGGAGCTGCTTGCCGGCGCCGATACCGACCTCCGAGCTGAGGTTGTCGACCGGTTGGTTAACGGGCTGGCACTCTTGTCGGTCGAACCGCAGTTGGATTTTCACCAGGCCGCGATGATCTTCCGCGCTGTACGCAGAACGGGCCGCACGCCCCGCAGCATGATCGACTGCCTGATCGCAGCCATCGCCGCGCGGCATGATGTCGAACTAGCCCACAACGACGCCGATTTCGATGCCATAGCGGCATGTTGGCCACTGCGGACCAGACCCCTGGGCTGACCGAGTCAGCTCAGTTCGACACGGCTGGGCCCTCAGATCATGGCGGCATAGGCGGGCTTGATGACCTCATTGATCAGGTGCAACCGCTCGTCGAAGGGGATAAAGGCGGACTTCATCGCGTTCACCGTCAGCCACTGCAGATCAGCCCAGCCGTACCCGAAGGCCCCTACCAGCGCAAGCATCTCCGAGGTCAAGCTGGCGTCACTCATCAGCCGGTTGTCGGTGTTGACGGTGACCCGGAACCCCAGGCGCCGCAATAACCCGATCGGGTGCTCGGCGATGCTCGAGACCGCACCGGTCTGCACGTTGGAGGACGGACACATCTCCAGTGGGACCCGGGTGTCACGCACATAGGCAGCCAACCGGCCCAGGGTCGCAGTGCCCGTGCCGTCAACTGTGATGTCGTCGACGATCCGTACGCCGTGACCGAGGCGGTCGGCGCCGCACCACTGCAGGGCCTCCCAGATCGAGGGGAGCCCGAACGCCTCGCCCGCGTGGATAGTGAAGTGCCCGCTCTCCCGGCGCATGTATTCGAAGGCATCCAGGTGTCGGGTCGGTGGAAACCCGGCCTCGGCCCCAGCTATGTCGAACCCCACGACTCCTCGGTCGCGATACTCGATGGCCAGTTCCGCGATCTCCCGGGACCGGGCGGCATGACGCATGGCGGTCAGTAACACCCCGATTCGGATCTGATGCCCGCCCTGCTCGGCTCCGGCTGCATCCGCCGTACCAGCGGCGAAACCGGTCAGGACGGCGTCGATGACCTCGGTCAGCTCGAGCCCCTGCTCGACATGGAGTTCCGGGGCGAATCGGACCTCGGCGTAGACCACGCCGTCGCGAGCCAGATCCAAGGCACACTCGGCCGATACTCGCGAGAGCGCTTCGCGGGTCTGCATCACCCCGACCGTGTGTACGAAGGTTTCCAAGTAGCGCTCCAACGAACCGGAGTCCGCGGCCGTACGGAACCACGCCGCTAGTTCGGTGGGGTCAGTTGCCGGCAGGTCCGCGTATCCGACATCGCCGGCCAGTTCGGCGACCGTCTGCGGTCGCACCCCTCCGTCCAGATGATCGTGGAGCAATACCTTCGGGGCCCGGCGGATCGACTCCTCGTCGAGAGCGTGCTGCATGCGAGTCACGCTATCGCCCCCGCGCCGGCCGGCCCGGGTACGACGAAGCGACAGTTCGGTGGAGGCTTGCCGCTCGCCGACAGGCCCGGTCACGTGTTGCCGGGCACGGGTCGCTGCGCGGATGATGTGCCGATGGCAGCAGGCGTTGAGACGGTGGCTGTCTCTGGCCTGCGCGTCGCCTATCGCCGTGCGGGACAGGGACAGCCGCTGGTGCTGCTGCATGGAGGATTTCTCGACAGCCGGGAATGGCGAGCCCAATTGAACGGCCTGTCGGATGACTTCGACGTGATCGCCGTGGATTGCCTGGGTTGTGGCCAGTCCGACGACCCGCCAGAGGGGTTCACACTGCGCGACTATGCCGACCACCTCGCCGGCTTCCTAGCCGCCCTGGGCTGCGACGGTGCCCACTTCGGCGGACTTTCCTTCGGGTCGATGTACGCACTGGTGCTCTACCGGTTCTATCCAGAGCTACCCCATAGCTTGATCCTGGCCGGGGCCTACGCGGGCTGGGGCGGATCCCTGCCTCGGGCTGAGGTCGCTCGACGCGTGCGGTGGGTGAACGATGTCCTCGACCGTCCGGTGGCCGAATGGGGTCCGGATTTCCTTGCCACCGTGTACCGAGACCAGACGCCGCCAGCGCTCCTGCGGGAGGCGATGGAAATCCTCGAGGATCTACGGCCGAGCGGGTTTCGTCCGGTGACCGAAGCCTTCTTTGCCGCAGATCTGCGGGATGTGCTGCCACGCATCACCGTTCCCACCCTGCTGATCTACGGCGACGCCGACGCCCGTTCGCCGAGGCACGTGGCACAGGATCTGCACGAGCAGATTCGCGGTTCGCGTCTGGTGGTCCTGCCCGACGCCGGCCACGGCGTCAACGAGGAGGCGCCAGAGGCGTTCAACGCTGTGGTGCGCGATTTCCTCACCGGGCTAGCCGGCTGACCGAATCACCCGTCCGCGCGGTCACGCCATCGGAAAACCAGGACACAGAGCATCAAACCGAGGATCGTCCAAGCACCCAGCACGAGGGCGACCTTGTCCAACTCGAAGGAGCCGGCAGCTTCCTGAGCAGCGAACGAATCCGGCAGGAACGCTGCCCGCATCCCCTGTGTCAGCCACTTGAGCGGGAAGACCGCGGCGAAGTTCTGCATCCAGTCCGGCAGGTCGGTGAAGACGAAGAACACACCCGAGGTGAACTGCAGGACCAGGGCGATCGGCGTGACGATGGCAGGAGCGGACTTGCCGTTCTTGATCGCACTCGAGAACGCGATGCCGAGCAGCGAACAGGAGGCCAGGCCCAGCAGGGTGACCCATACCAGCGTCGCCCACTTGGCCGCTGTCGGAGGAAGGTCGACGCCGTACACGACCACCCCGACCACGAACAGCAGGGCGATCGTGGCCACGCCGACCACGATGACCTGGACGATCTTCCCCACGAAGTAGGCGGACTTGGGCATCGGCGTGCCCGACAGCCGTTTGAGTCGTCCCTCACTGCGCTCGATCGCGATGGTGATCGCGAGATTCTGGAAGCCGGCGGCCAGGACGCCCGAGGCGACCATTCCGGCCATGAAGTACTGCACGAAGGTCAGGCCAGGCGCGAGGTCGAAGTTCAGGACCGCACCGAAGATGAGCAACAGCATGGACGGGAAGATCAGCGTGAAGACGAGGGCTTCCTTCTGCCGGAAGAACTCGAGGATCTCGACGCGGGCGCGAGCGGCGTACACCTGACCGGTCGGGGGCAGCTCCACCCGGTCGTTGGCCATGGCTGCCCGAGAGGCGGGCGTCGCGGTCTTCGGTGTCGGGCTGCTCACGCCGGTTCTCCGATCATCTGGAGGTAGATGTCCTCGAGGCTGGGGCGCAGCACGGACAGTTCGGGGATCTCCCCGCCCAGCCGCTGGCTCAGTGTCTGGACGACGGCGGTCGGAGTTGCGGTGGTCTCCTCGCGATGCTGCCCGTCCTCGACCCAGCGCACCCGGGCCGGCGCGAGATGACGTCCGCCGAGTTCGGCGGGTACGCCGACCTCGACGATCCGCCCCGCGGCGATCACGCCGACCCGGTCGGCCAGGGCCTCGGCCTCGTCGAGGTAGTGCGTGGTCAGCAGCATGGTCGTACCCAGCGCGCGCAGCTGGCGGATCAGCTCCCAGAACTGTCGCCGCGCCTCCGGGTCGAAGCCGGTGGTCGGCTCGTCCAGGAACAGCAGCCGCGGTCGCCCGACGATGCCCAGGGCCACGTCGAGGCGGCGCTGCTGGCCACCGGACAGCGAGCTGGCCCTGGCCTTGAGCTTCTCGGTCAGGCCGACGAGCCCGATCACCTCCTCGACGGGTCTCGGGTTGGCGAAGTACGAGGCCTGCACGCGTACGGTCTCGGCGACGGTCAGTTCGCTGTCACCACCCTTGCTCTGCAGGACGATGCCGATCTGGGACTTCCACCTGGCATCGGCCTTGGCCGGGTCGACGCCGAGCACACTGACCTCTCCCGCGTCGCGGCGGCGATAGCCCTCGAGGATCTCCACGGTGGTGGTCTTGCCGGCACCGTTGGGGCCGAGCAGGGCGAAGATCTCGCCACGGGCGATGTCGAGGTCGACACCGGCTACCGCCTCGTGCTCGCCGTATGTCTTGCGCAGGCCGCGAACGCTGATCGCGACATCGACGGGAGCCGGTGCTGGCGACGGAGTCTGCTGATCGGCGAGGTGCGGTGTATCCGTTGTCATGTGCTCAGCCTCCCGTACCGCGCGTACCGCCTCTAGCCCCCGGTAGCTGGTTGTGGGTCCGCCAATCGCTGGACACCCGCGGCGACATGATCAGGTGGCCTGATCCCGTCGTGACCTCTCCCATGGCCTGCCCCCCGGTAGGTAACGACTCGATCAGGTGGCCTGATCATCGCGCAGCGATGCGGTCCACGATCAGTGGCAGCAGCTCGTGGTCGCTGTCGACCCCGACGGCGCCCTCGAGCGCCTCGAGTGCTCGCGGGATCCGATCGGCGTCGTCGGTGTGCAACTC
>JBPCPI010000131.1:0-3044 GCA_050999295.1 Geodermatophilaceae bacterium
CGACCGCGCCGGCCCAGGCCGCGGGAAGCTGGGCCGAGATGGCCACTGCTTCGTCCAGGTCTGCCGCCTCGAGCAGGTAGTACCCGGTCAAGGCCTCCTTGGTCTCGGCGTAGGGCCCGTCGGTCGTGACCACGTTTCCGCCACGGGCACCTTCCACTCGGACGACCGTGGCCGTGCTGGTCGGATGCAGGACGGCACTTGCCCGGAGGCGGTCAGCGTTGGCATGAGCGAACTGGCGGTACTCGGCGAGCTCACTAGCCTGCTCGGGCGCAAACCAGTCCACATCCGCGGTGTAGGTCAGAGCGAGGTACTGCGGCATCAGAACACTCCTTCGTTTGCCGTGTGGGCCCACCTTGGTCCCACGAGTTTGTAACGAATGGGCAGCCTGGGAAAGGACATACACCAGTCGCCCGTCTCCACCGATGGACGCTGCTCGTCGTACGAGGTGATGTCGTAGCCCGGTTCTAAAATCGACGGATCGTTCCGTCGCCAGGTCTGAGAACAGGAGTGTTGAGATGGCTGAGGTAGTGCTCTTCCACCACATACAGGGGCTGACGGCGGGTGTCGTCGCGTTCGCCGACGAGTTGCGCAACGCCGGGCACACCGTGCACACACCAGACCTGTTGGACGGGCGCACATTCGACAGCATCGAGCAGGGGTCGGACTTCATCCAGGAGATCGGGTTCGGTGAGGTGATCGAGCGCGGCGTCCGCGCGGTCGAGGGGCTGCCCGCCGAGCTGATGTATGCGGGCTTCTCGCTCGGTGCGATGCCGGCGCAGAAGCTCGCGCAAACGCGGCCAGGAGCGCAGGGGGCGCTGCTGCTCGAGTCTTGCGCCCCGCCCACGGAGTTCGGGTCCAGCTGGCCCGAGGGCGTACCCGTCCAGGTGCACGGGATGGACGCTGACCCGTTCTTCGCAGAAGAGGGCGACATCGACGCCGCCCGAGCGCTCGTCGAGAACGTCGAGGACGGGGAGCTGTTCGTGTACCCCGGCAACCAGCACCTGTTCGCCGACAGCTCATTGCCGTCCTACGACCCGGAGGCCACGGCGCTCCTGACCCAGCGGGTGCTCAGCTTCCTCAGCGCGCGCTGACCCGGTCCCGTACGTGCCGAGAAGGTTTCAGCTCGCGCTGGCCCCGGTGTGAGCCTCACCGCGCGGGCGCTCAACCGAGCCACGCTGGCCCGGCAGATGTTGCTGCGTCGTGAATGCATCGATCCGGTGACCGCGATCCAACGGTTGTGCGCTTTGCAGGCGCAGGAGGCGGCATCGCCGTACATCGCGCTGTGGAACCGGCTGGAGGACTTCGACCCGGTCGAGCTCGACAGCGCCTTCGCCGAGCACACCATCGTCAAGGCGACGTTGCTGCGGACGACGTTGCATGCGGTCGCGATGGTCGACTATCCGCGATTCCACTGCGCGTTGTCCGGCTACGCACGAAGGGCCCGCACGGCCTCCCCCCGGTTCGCCTCCACTGAGCTCAGCGATGCCGAGGTGGCGGCGCTGGCCAAGCCCGTTGCGGCCTTCGCCAGCCAGGCGCGGACGAATGCGGAGATGGCCGCGTTCCTGCAAGAGTTGTTGGGGCCGGTCCCGGACCCGGGGGTCTGGTGGGCGGTTCGGCCGTTCGCGCCGATCGTGCATGTCCCGACCGGCGGACCATGGTCTTTCGGCTATAGACCGTCGTTTGTGGCCGCCCGCACCGAGCCGGTCGAGGACCACGCCGATCAATGCATGGACACCGTGGCCTACAGCTATCTCGCCGCGTTCGGCCCAGCGTCGGTGCTGGACTTCGCCCAGTTCTGCAAGGTGGCGCGCTCCGACGCCCGGGCAGCGTTCGGTCGCCTGCAACCGCGACTGGAACCGCTCGACGGGGGCCTCTACGACGTACCCCATGGCGCACGTCCGGATCCTGATACGCCGGGCCCGCCGCGCTTGCTGCCGATGTGGGACAGCGTGCTGTTCGCCTACGCCGACCGCAGCCGGGTCATTCCTGCGCCGTACCGGAGTCTGGTGATCCGGCAGAACGGCGACACGCTGCCCACGATCCTGATCGACGGGCAGGTGGCCGGCGTCTGGCTGGCCGAGTCGGACGGCATCCGGGTCATCGCCTTTTACCGACTTGACACCCGAACCTGGGACGAGCTCGCCGTCGAAGCAGCATCCCTGGTCGCCTTCCTGGGCGACCGCGAGCCGCTGGTATATCGGAGGTACCGGCGCTGGTGGGCCAAGCTGCCCAGCGCCGAGTCTCGGGTGCTCCCCGGGAGATGAAGCGGCGCGCCGCAGTACGGCCGGGACCTCGCCCCTTCATGGCACGGGAGTGAAGTCGTGCTCTGTCACGAGCCGGACGATCTCTTCGTCCTGCGGTCCTGCGCTGTCAGCAAGGACGGTCAGCGAGAGCACCTGATCGTCGATGGCCTAACGCCGACGTGTCCTTCGCCATGGAGGGCGGTGCTGACGTGGGGCGAGAGCTATCGGTCAGTGAGCGGACCTCGGCATCGGTGAAGGCTGTGACAACGATCTGTACGTCGTTGCAACCAGGTCCACCACGAGTTCGGCAACGGCCGACCTGGCGCGGCGGGCGCCACCAGCCGAAGGCCGGTCTATGGGTCGGGTTCGCGGGCGCGGAAACCCGCGTGATCGTCGACGATCAGCAGGGTTGGCTCACGGCACCATGCTGGCACCGTCAAGACCGAGGCGCATCTGTGTCAGCCCTCAACGGCAATTGAGGGTGCAGAATCAGCCGGTGGCTTCGTATTCGGTCAACCCTGATGCGGTCGCTCGGGCGCGTCGGCTCATCGACGGTCGCCAGTACGTATTCAACAGCAGCTGGGGAGAGGTCCAGCCCACTGCCGACGACGAGAACGCCTTCTTGACGACGCACTCCTGGGAGGAGTACGCGGACTGGCATCTCGGCCTCAGCGAAGGCGCGAGCGAGGAGACCAAAGCTCGGTACGCCTTCGTCTACGGCGATCTCCGTCGCGTACACAGGATGGGCCTGATCGCATGCATCTACCGGGCTTCTGAATGGCGGCACAAGGAAGTCGAGCT
>JBPCPI010000177.1:0-12228 GCA_050999295.1 Geodermatophilaceae bacterium
CACCGGTGGCTGGTGTCGCAGAAGGGCTGTCGGCGACTGCGCTTGCAGACGCACAGGGCGGTGACCGGGCGGTCTGACTTCACTCGCGAACCGTCGGGCAGCACGATCTCCACCGGACCGGACACCAGTAGCGGCCCGTCATCGGTGACGATGATCTCGCGGGCGCGCGCCGGCGAGTTTCGCCGCCCGTTCGGGCTCAGGTCAGCCATGCCGCGCTCCCACCACCACGAGTTTCTCGATCCGTTGTCCTGGATCGATCATCCCCCGCGCTTCGAGCATTGCCGCTCGGGACCGCAGTACCGGCCCGAACGGGACGCTCCCCTGGGCCAGCACCTGTGCCCGCAGCCCGGCGGCGGACAGCGCGTCCAGCGTCGCCTGGGTACCGCACAACTCGGAGTGCACCAGCAGCACGTCGCCGCCTGGGGCGAGGACGTCCACCACGTCTGCGCAGATCCGGTCGAGCAGCACGCGCCCGTCCGGCCCGGCGTCCCAGGATCGGGCTATCCGATGGCGCGGCAACTGACTGCTCTCCGATGGGACGTAAGGCGGGTTTGCTACAACCAGATCGAAACGTCGGCCGGCCACAGGTGCGAAGAGGTCCCCGCGCCGTACCGACACCCTCGCACCATGCAGCCGACTGTTGGCCCACGTCGCGAGCACCGACCGTAGGGACAGGTCCACGGCGGTCACCGATGCAGCACCGGCCTTTGCCGCAGCGATGGCCAAGGCGCCGCTGCCCGTACCGATGTCGAGCACGTGCCGGTCCACGGCATAGTCGCCGCGGCGCATGACGGCGATCAGCAGACCCGTGTCGTCCTCGGCGCGGTACACCCCCGGCGGGTATAGAAGCATCACATCATCTAGATTCCCCGCCTGATGGTTGTCAAACGTCACGCGTCGGGAAGTCGACTCGCGCCGGCATCCGGTCCCTCGGGGGAGCGCTCGGGACCGCTGGCGTCCAGCAGGACATCCGGCCCCGGACCCAACGTGTGCCGCTCGGGGTTGGCGGCCGGTATGGCGAGCTCGGCGCGCAAGCCACCCCAGGGGCTGTCGGTCAGGCGCGCCAGTCCTGCGTGCAGGTCCGCTTGCTGAGCGGCCAGGGCGAGCCCCAGCCCGGAGCCGGAACCGACCGCTTGCGAGCCGCGGGCGAAGCGCGCGAAGACCTGTTCCCGTTCGGCCGCGGGCAGGCCGACCCCATCGTCGTCGACCCAGACGACGATCCACCCGTTGCGGGGCACTACGCCTACCTCCACTCGGTGGGCATGCGCATGCCGCAGGGCGTTGGACACCAGGTTCTCGATCGCCAGCCGCAGCCCCGCCGGGGATCCCACCACCATCGCGTCCTGATCCGGCAGCTGGAGGGTCAAGGCCACGTCGCCAGACTGTGACCGAGCTGACTCGACGGCGCGCCGGGCAAGGTCGGCCAGGTCGACCGTGGTTGCGTACGGACCACTTCCTGCGGCCGCAACATCCCCGTCAGCCAGGGCACGCAGTGCCTGAAGGGTGTCCAGCATGCGGGTCTTGGCCCCCGCGACCTCGGCGAGGATCTCCTGGCGCTGGTCGGCCTCCAGGTCCGGATGTGCCAGCAGGACGTCGAGGTCGGTCTGGACCGTGGTCAGCGGAGTACGCAGTTCATGGTCTGCCGCCGCGGCGAAGTCGCGAGCATTCTGCAGGGTCCGCTCGGTCTCGTTCCGGGCGAGTTCGACTCGGTTCAGCAGGCCGGCGACGGCGTCGGCGAGTTGTTCGGTTTCGGTGGCCGATGCTCCTGCGGTCAGCTCCTCGCGGGTGGGCATCGGTCCTCGGCCGTCCACCGCGCGAGTCCGATCCCGTAGTTGGCGCAGGGGTCGTACGGCGATGCCGGCGACCAGCCAGCCCAGACCCGCTCCGGCAACTGCGGCCAGGGCTCCGATCACGATGCCCCACAGGCGGATCGCGCGCACCGGCGCTGCGGCCACTTCAGCCGGAAGGCCCACGCTCAGCGTCGCATCGGGGACGCCGTCGACGGCAACAGTGAGCACCCGGTAGGTCGCGCCGTCGACGTCGACCGTGTACTGCCCGAGCGGTGCGACCGGCAACTCCGACGCCGCGGACTCCGGGGTTCCCGGGGCCGAGGCCGTACGGATCGCCGTACCGTCTCGGCCCACCGTCGCGACCAGATCCGGCGCCAACGCCCGCAGCACCCCACGAGCCCGGGGGCTGCCCAGCGGGTCGTCCAGGCCGCCCGGGAAGTTGGCCGCCACGTTCGGGGCCAGCGCATGGGAGATCACCTGGAGTCGGCGGTCCAGCGCGGCGTACTCGCGGTTGCTCAGGACGACCACGACAAGAACGGTCAGCACGATGACGATCGAGACCGCGACCGCCGCGCAGGCCAGGCTCACTCGCGCGCGGACTGAGCGAAGCCGGCCAGTCGGCCCGTTCAGGATCGGTTGGGCCGGGTCCGCTCGAGTCGCGCCCGGCTGTGACGCGCCCGGCTGTGACGCGCCTGGCTGGGTCACGGCGGAGGTCGCAGGGTGAACCCGACCCCGCGGACGGTGTGCACCATGCGCGGGGCGCCGCTCGCTTCGAGCTTGCGGCGCAGATAGCCGACGAACACATCCGCCACATTCGTGTGGACGGCGAAGTCGTAACCCCACACGATCTCGAGCAGACGCTCCCTGGTCAGGACCGTCCCGGCGTTGCGGGCCAGCGTTTCGAGCAGGTCGAACTCGCGCTTGGTCAGCTCCAGCGGCAGGTCACCGATCCGGACCTCGCGTCGACCCGGATCGACGGTCAGCGGCCCGACGATCAGCGGGCCGGCTGGGCCTTCGGGCATACGGCGCAGCAGGGCCCGGAGCCGGGCGACGAGTTCGGTCAGCGCGAAGGGCTTGACCAAGTAGTCGTCGGCGCCCGCGGCCAGGCCGGTCACCCGATCATCGACCGAGACCAGGGCGCTGAGCATGCAGACGGCGGCTTGCACCCCTTGCTCGCGCAGCTTGGACACGACCGCGACGCCGTCCATGCCCGGCATGTCGACGTCCAGCACGATGCAACTCGGCTCCCGTTCGGCCACCGCAGCCAAGGCCGCCATCCCGCCGGCGGCCGTCCGTACCGAGAAGCCAGACAACCGCAAGCCACGCTCCAAGGAGACCCGGATGTCCTCGTCGTCATCGACAATGAGGACATCGGGTCCCGACTCGCTCGGCATAGGAGAGATAATGGCTGGTCGCGCTCAGCCCAGGGTCCGGTCCAGGAAGTCCAGCACGGCAGTCTGCACCCGGTGGCCGGCCAGTAGGCGAACTGCGTGGGCATGACCGGGCCGGATCAGCAGGTCCGGACTGTTCCCTACAGCGCTCAGCGCATCGGCCATGGCCTGGGCCTGCTCGATCGGCATGCGCTCGTTTCGGGAGTGCAGCAGCATAAACGGCGGATCGGTGGCATCAACGTGTGTGATCGGCGAAGCGTCCGCGGCCTGCGGGCACTCGTCGATGTCAGAGCAGCCGAGGTAGTCGAGCACGGCGCTGATCTGGCGGTCATCGGGCGTGCCTAGATCGAGCGCCCCCCTGGTCAGGTCGGATGGCCCGGACAACGAGACCACGGCACTGACCCGAGCGCCCATCGTGGCCGACCCCGCACCGGAGGCACCCAGCAGTTGGGCAAGGTTGGCACCGGCCGACCCGCCGAGTACCCCGACCCGGTCGGGGTCGATCGCGTAGTCCTGCGCATGTTCGCGGGTCCACTCGACCGCCGCTTGGACGTCCTCGATGGCCGCCGGGAACGGATGCTCGGGGGCCAAGCGGTAGTTCAGGTTGACCGCCACGTAGCCGGAGTTCGCCAGCCAGCGGCAGATCGCTTGCCATGGGCGTCCGTCCTTGTCGCCCGTGGCGAACCCACCCCCGTGGATCAACAGCACCGCGGCGTACGGACCATCACCGTCCGCACCGTCGCCGTCCGGCGGCGAACAGACATCGAGTGTGAGCTGCTCGCCGTCGACCTCCCGGTAGACGATGTCGCTGTCGACCGGAATCGCGGCGGCCTCTTCGTCACTGAGCAGCGGATTGCCGCTGCCTCTGGGGGACCCGGTCGAGCCGCCGCCGGGAACGGGGTCGGCATTGGCGGGTGTACCCAACCAACTCGTGCAGCCGGTCAGTCCGGCCATGCCGAGCATCAGCAGGCTCATTGCGGTGATGAGGTGTCGTCGTCGGGACATGTTCGGACTCCCTGCTTCGGGGGCGCGCGGACCGATCCCGGCACCCATGTCAGGGACGCTAGGCAGCAGTTGTGTGCCGATCGTGGGCGAACTCTGAGAAAGCTGTGAGGGTGGCAGCAGGCGTGGGTGCGCGCCGCCAGTCACTCAGGTCTTCCCGCGGGATTCGGCGACGCGACGCATCCAGTAGCGGAACCAGTCGTGTCCGAACGGCAGGTACACGCGTACCGGAACCCCCCGTTCGACCAGATCGTCAAGGACCTCCGGTCGTAGGCCGAGCAGCTGCTCGACCGGGCGCGGGCCAAGCGCGGCCAACAGCGCCTCGCGTACGACCCCGTCGTGTGTTGCCAGGGCGAATTCGGCCCCAGTCTCGGCTAACCGGTGGGCCAGCGTGAGGTACGCGACGTCGGTGGGTTCGCCGTACGGAAGCGCGCGGGAAGGCGGTTCGACGTAGGCGCCCTTCACCAGGCGGATGTGCACGCCCGCGCCGACGAGCCGCTCCAGGTCGGCACTTGCTCTGCGCAGATTCGCCTGGACGGTGGCACCGAGTCGATCCGCCAGGCCGTTCTCGGCGACAGTGAGCACGCAACCGAGGACGGCATCGGCGCGACCCAAGTCCTCGGCACCGACCTGGATCCGCCTGCCCGGTGGCAACGCGGCGGCGATGACGGCCAGATGCTCGGCGCGCTGGTCGTCACTGGCACGGCGCTGACCTGGAAAGCCGCGACTCAGATGCAGGACGGGCTGTGGGAGGTGCCCAGCCACTGGTGGGGCGCGCTGGCTATGACTCCCGGCGTGCTGGGTGTCCTGGGTCTGATCGTCATCTGGTGGATGCCGCGCCGACGACTGGCCTGGCTCAGCCGGTGGTGGCCTTGATGAACCGCTCACCCATCTCCTCCAGGTCCGGCCTGGACATGTTCTTCTGGAGCTCGGGAAGCAGGTCCTCCTCCTCCTCCTCGAAGTGATGGCGCAGTTCGGCGGCGAAGGCCGCGACAGTGCCGTCGAAGCCCGGTCCACCCGGCTCTTGGTTCATGAGTTCGTCGAGCAGCCCCATGATCTGGTCGTGCTCGGCGGCACCGTCTTTGATCTCTTCGTCGGTGTCCGGCTCGACCCTCTTGATCGTCGGGTAGACGAAGCCTTCCTCGGCCTCGTGGTGCGGCTTGAGCATGTCGTGAATCTTCTGCAGGGCGGCCGCGACATCGCCCTTCTCCGCCTCGACCTGCTTGACCAACTTGTCGACTTCGCGGTGCTGTTCCTTGATCACGGTGACGACGCTGCTGGCCATTGGGAGGTTCCCTTCTCTCGGTCGTTGCTGACGACGGCTGCCGTTCTTATCAGGCCGGTACCCGTTCGTAACCTGCTTACACCGATCGCTGGGTGCCGGCGCTTACCCACCTCGATTGCCGGGCGCACAATGAGCAGGGATGGAGTGGAGGGCAGGTGTACCGGGCGATCGCGGAATTGGTCATGGTGGCGCACTTCGCCTTCTTGGTGGTCCTCACCCTGGGTGGATTCGCGGCCTGGCGATGGCCGCGGTTCATCTGGGCCCACGTTGGGCTCGCGATTTGGGGCGTGCTCAACGCCGTGGTCAAGGTGCCCTGCCCGCTCACCGAGGTCGAGGACTGGGCCAGGCGCCGGGCCGGCGAGCAGGGACTGCCCAGCGGTTTCATCGACCGGTACCTGACCGGAGTGGTCTACCCGGCGGAGCACCTGGTTGCCGTCCAGTCGGCTGTCGCCGGTGCGGTCGTTGTCTCCTGGATCGGCTTCGTCGTGCTCTGGCACAGACGCAGACGTGACGCGGTGAGCGGCCACGTCCGGCCGCGCGCGCGATCTACCCGATCGGAGTCAGCCAGGTAGGGTCCGCTGCGTGGATCTGGCGGCGCGCTCGACGATCAGGGGACATCGCGATGGGCGCTGACACCGCCGAGTTGGACGTACTCGGCATCGGGAACGCCATTGTGGACGTGCTCTCGTACGCCGACGACGACGTCATCCTCAGCCACGGCTTGCCCAAGGGCAGCATGACGCTGATCGACGCCGAGCGTGCCGATGCGTTGTACCGAGACCTCGGGCAGAGCGTGGAGATCTCCGGCGGCTCGGGAGCCAACACGATCGTCGGAGCGGCGTCGTTCGGCGGGGACGTGGCGTTCGTCGGGAAGGTCCGGAATGACAGGCTGGGTGAGGCGTTCACCTCCGACATCCGCGCCGCCGGCGCGCTGTTCGAGACCTCGCCGTTGACCGATGGGCCTGCTACCGCACGCTGCCTGATCATGGTCTCCCCCGATGGCCAGCGCACGATGAGCACCTACCTGGGCGCAGCCGTCGAGCTCGGCCCGGAGGACATCGACACCGATCTGGTCGGTCGCGCCAAGGTGACCTATCTGGAGGGGTACCTATGGGACCCGCCCCGGGCCAAGGAGGCGTTCCGTACAGCGATGGCTGCCGCGCACGCCCGGGCCCGCAGGGTCGCGCTCACCCTCTCCGACACCTTCTGCGTCGTTCGGCATCGGGAGGAGTTCCGGGCCCTGGTCGAGAACGACGTGGACATCCTGTTCACCAACGAGGACGAGTTGCGTGAACTGTACGAGGTCGCGACTCTGGACGAGGCGCTGGCGCTGGTGCGCGGCCGCTGCGAGGTGGTGGCGGTGACCCGGTCGGAGAAGGGCTCGCTCGTCTCGGCCAACGGCACCTTCCACGAAGTCGCGGCCGAACCGGTCGTGCAGATCGTGGACACCACCGGCGCGGGCGATTCCTACGCGGCCGGCTTCCTGTACGGGCTCACCCACGGTCTCGACCTGCCACTGTGCGGTCGCCTCGGCTCGATCGCCGCGGCCGAGATCATCTCCCATTTCGGCGCCCGCCCGCAGGTCAATCTCCGGGAGCTGGCCGCTCCGGCCCTGGCATCTCCCTAGCCGACGATCCAGCAGCTATCCCGCATGAGTGCCAGCGAGCATGAGCTCAGCCACGGCGAGCAACAGCATGGGCACCGCGCCGACGAGCACGGGCACAGCGCCGACGAGGACGGGCACGGCGCCGACCATGCGCACGAGCATCCGAGCGGCGTACGTGGATGGCTGTCTTCGTTCTTCCGCCCGCACAGCCATGACGCTGCCGACTCGGTCGACTCGGCGCTGGAATCCAGCGCAGCAGGGATCCGGGCGGTCAAGATCAGCCTGGTCGCCCTTGGCCTCACGGCGCTGGCTCAGCTGATCGTCGTCCTCGTGAGCGGCTCGGCAGCGTTGTTGGCCGACACCATCCACAACTTCTCGGACGCCCTCACGGCGGTGCCGCTGTGGATCGCGTTCGTCATGGGCCGGCGAGCAGCGACCCGGCGCTACACGTACGGGTACGGCCGCGCCGAGGATCTGGCGGGGGTGTTCATCGTCGCGATGATCGCGCTCTCGGCTGTGCTGGCCGGGTACGAGTCCATTCGCCGCCTGATCGATCCGCAACCGATCACCAACGTCGGCATCGTCCTGATCGCCGGCGTGATCGGTTTCGCCGGCAACGAACTGGTCGCGGTCTACCGCATCCGGGTCGGGCGCCGGATCGGCTCGGCGGCGTTGGTTGCCGATGGGCTGCATGCACGTACGGACGGCTTCACGTCCCTGGCGGTCGTGGCCGCCGCGCTCGGCGTGCTGGCCGGCTATCCGCTTGCTGACCCGATCGTGGGACTACTGATCACGGTGGCGATCCTGTTCGTGCTCCGGGGGGCGGCCCGCGACGTCTACCGCCGGCTGATGGACGCGGTTGATCCCGACCTCGTCGACCAGACCGACCGCGTCGCGCGGGGTGTGGCCGGTGTCCAGGACCTCGCCGAGCTGCGGCTGCGCTGGATCGGGCACGCCCTGCGCGCCGAGATCAACATCGTCGTCGACGCCGCGCTGGATCTGCACTCAGCCCATCAGCTGGCCCATGATGTCGAACACGAGCTGCTGCACAACATTCCCCGGCTGTCCGCCGCGATCGTGCATGCCGAGCCGGGTGCCGGCCCAGCTGTTCACGAGGAACTCAAGCACCACCGATAGGGGCCGGTGGTCCGCGGTTTCTCCCCCGCATGACACCCGTTCTGAATGCATTGCGGGTGAAGCGAGAGGTGGAAGGCGCTCAGAACGGGTCGAATGACGAGTCGGAACTCATCGTTGGTCGGGCGAACTGCTCCGGGGCTAGCCTCGCTGGTGATGCTGAACGTCCCCGAAGAGTTGCTCGTACACCTGCGGCGTGCCCGCGATCTGGCCGACCGGCACTACGCCGAGCCGCTCGACCTCGAGGCGCTGGCCGCCGCTGCAGCAGTGTCGAAGTATCACTTCCTGCGCTGCTTCGCCATGACGTACGGCAAGACACCCGCGCTGTACCTGGCCGAGCGACGGATCGAGCGCGCCCAGGATCTGTTGCGCGCCACGAACCTCACCGTCACCGAGGTCTGTCACCTGGTGGGGTACACCAGCCTCGGATCGTTCAGCGCCAAGTTCACCCAGGTCGTCGGCGTGGCACCGTCGGACTACCAGGCGAAGTACGCCGAGCGGGGCGCCCCACGGATCCCGGGGTGCTACGTGTTCATGCACGGCCTCAGCGACCGGGTTGCGAGTTCCGCAATTTCCGAGAAGCCATCCGACCCCGGCGCGGCCTAGGTTTCTTCCCATGATCACTAACGTTTCCCTCGTCTCCGTCTACGTCACCGACCAGGACGAGGCCAAGAGGTTCTACATCGACAAACTCGGTTTCGTCGAGCGCACCGACGTCACATTGGGCGACGGATTCCGGTGGGTGACCGTCGGGCACCCGGACCAACCCGAACTCGACGTCACCCTCATGGTGCCCGGCCCGCCGCTGGACGAGGACATGGCCGCCGCCGTACGCCGGGCACTGGCGAACGGGTCGATGGGCGGCATCGGCCTGCAAACCGACGACGCCAAGTTGACCTACGAGGAGCTGTCGGCCAACGGTGTCGAGTTCGTCCAGCCGCCGTCGGAGCGTCCGTACGGCGTCGAGGCGATCCTGCGGGACAACTCGGGGAACTGGCTGGTGCTGGTCGAGCCACGGGAGTACACCGGCGAGGACTTCCCGCACTGACCATCCCCGCCCACCCGGGTGTGCGAATGGGCAGGGACGCCAAGTGACTCAGCTGGTGCGCTGCAGGGCCTTCTTCATCTTGCCGGCCTTCTGCTCTTTCGGGCGCTGCTGTTCGCCCTGCTGGGCACCGAGCACGACGATCAGTGCGGTCAACGCCGGATTGACCCACTGCAGCACGTTGAGCTGGCGCTGGGCAGCCGCCACATCGCCCGGAGTGTCTGCACTCGGGTTCGTGGCACCGGCGCTGGTTGCGTCGTCGGCTGCCGCGATCCTGCTACCGAGTATCCCGCTGTAGGCGGTGGTCGCCATCGCCACTCCGGTGATCGCGGTCTTGACGATGGTGTTGGACGTGACGCCGGCCTGGTCGCGGACCCGGCCACGGTTGGCCAAGATCAGGCCCAGTCCGCCGAGGGCGTGCGCGCCGATCGCGGCTGCATTGACCGGTGACCAGCGGGCCCAGCCGTTGGATGCGATCTTCGCGCGTTCGGCCGGATCCTCGATGTCGCTCGCGGCGCCGTTGATCCCGATCGCGCCGGCCAGGGAGCCCCCGAACCACGCGGCGGCGCCTAGATCGTGCATGGACCGGACGAGGGTGTTGCGGGATTGACTCATTGCGACTCGCTTTCATGGAGGGTCTCGGGGGAAGGCTTGAAACCCGACCGTACCCGCATGCTTACGCCGTAAACTTACGCAGTTAGGCCGGCGGCTACGGCGTCTGCGGTAGTGCATCCGAGTCCTCGACCGGCGCCGAGGGGCTGCCGCGCTCGACTCGTGGCAACAGTGGTCATCGGGCCGCACGCCCCTGGCGCGGTGGTGGCAGCATCGCCGACGAGCAGAGGTAAGGCATCCGGCCTTATGCAGGTCACCCCGTTTCGAGATGCGGAGCTGATCGGTTGGGCTGAAGTCTTTGGCCCCCGCGTACCGTCTGCGACGGTTTGGTCACAGAGCGGTAACAAGAGATTGCCCGCTACGGATCCCGGCGTCAAGTGGATCGTCATTTTTCCTGACGCTCGAGCGCCTGTTGGGCCTTGCGCTGCCGGTTCTCGGCTCGCCGTACATCGATCCGGATCTCGTCGAGGCGCCGGCGGGCATCGGTGAGCTGCTCGTGCAGCAGCCGTACCCGGGTCTGTTGCTCATCCTCGGCCTTGATGGTCTTGGCGAGTCCGGCGTCTGCATCCTTGACCGCCCGCCGAGCTTGGGCCAGTGCCTCGCGCCGGCGCTGCTCGGCGGCCCGTGCCTCGGCTTTTGCCTCGCTCCGCGCCGCAGTCTCCGCGGCCCGCCGGTCGGCGCTGGTCTTGGTGGCGCGTGCCGGCTTTGCCTTGGACGCCGTTGCCGTACCTCTCGCGGGTCCGCCCGCTGTGCCCCGCGTGCCCGCCTTCGGCTTCGGCTGGGTGGCGGGGTCGCCGCGGGCTCGACGTGGCGCCGTCGGCCGTACGACGCTGAGCTCGGGTGGAGAGGCGAACCCGAACCCATCCCACCGGGCCGAGCGAAGCAGCGTGCCGGTCCGCAACTGCTCGACGACGCCCTCGTCGGCCACCGCCGCGTTCAGCGTCGAGACGACCTCGTCGCGCAACGCGGGCGGCGGCGAGGGTTGCCCGGTGAGTTGGAAGGCCTGGTTTGCCAACTCCTCGACCAGGCCACGACGCACGGTCGACAGCTCCCGCATCCGCGGCCCGTCGAGGGCGTCTTGGGCCGCGAGCAGCTCGCCGCCGAGATCGCTCAGGCGCTGCGCTGCCTCCGAATCGGAGCGGACGAGGCGGTTCAGGACGTACGCCGACCGCGTTGGCTTACGCAGTGCTGCGATGTCTTTCGCGGCTGCCTGGTCGGTCTTACGCGCAGTCGCGGCGAGCGCTGTCCGGCGTGCCATGAAGTCGTCGGGGTCGATCGAATACAACTCCTCGATCGCCTCCTGTACGACGTCGTCCGTCCTCATGGCTACATCCTCGGGGTCAGCGCAAGTTGGCGGGACTGGGCGCCTGAAGAGCGCTTGCCTACGACGAGAACTGGCTTTTCGGGCTCAGCAACGACCTGACAGCCCGATTAGTCACTTCTCGTCCCTAATGGGGTGCGTGCCGGGCCCGAATGGCCCCGGCCCGGGACACGACCGAACGCGACCTGAACTGACCGACAGGCAGTCCCGGTGAAATCGCGTCTACCTTGGTCCCGGTGAGTGACGGTAGGTACAAGTACGTGGATCGGGCCGGGGTCCGGCTGGCGTACCGCGAGCTCGGCGACCCAGCCGGGGACCCGCTCGTACTGGTGCACGGACTGTTCTCCGCCGGGTGGAGTTGGGACGCCCTTGGGCCGCGGCTGGCCGCAGCCGGTCGGCGGGTCATCGTGCCCGAGCTGCGCGGCCACGGGCACAGCGACCGAACCGGCCCGTACACCTTCGAAGTCTTCGCGGCCGACCTGATCTTCCTGCTGGACAGTCTCGACATCGGCAGTCTCGACCTGATCGGGCACTCACTCGGTGGGCACGCGGCCTCGATCCTCGCGCAGCGGCAGCCGGCTCGGGTGCGCCGATTGGTGATCGAGGACGCCCCGCCTCCGCCGTACCCCGGCGATCGTTACCGAGGACGGGGCCTGCGTTCGCTGCCGCCTCGGTCGCGGGTGCTGCTGGTCGCGTTCCTGGTTGGGCGCTACCGCTGGATCCGGCGCCACCTCGACCTGGACATGGCCAAGACAGTGCTCCGGGAGTTCCGGCGGCCGGACGAGTTGTGGTGGTCGCAGCTGAGCTCGATCACCGCGCCGACGCTGCTGATCCACGGTGGTCCGGACAGTCATGTGCCCGGGTACCGGCTGGAGGAGATGGCCCGGCTGATCCCAGACTGCCGGCTGGTCACGCTGCCGGTCGGTCATCGAGTCCACCTGTCCGCACCGGATCCATTCGCCGAACTCGTCCTCACATTCCTGGCGAGCGACCCGGTGCCAGGCGTGATCCGCTAGGCCACGGGTTAGGCCGCAGGTTAGGC
>JBPCPI010000262.1:0-23068 GCA_050999295.1 Geodermatophilaceae bacterium
CCGGGTGTCCAGCAGTAGGGCCGACCGCGTCTGCCACGGCTGTTCCGCCCGGCGGACCATTAGCTTGCCAACCCGAGCGGTGGAGCGTCAATGCACCTTGCGGAGGTCATTACCACTGCGGAACTCGCGGGTAGCTGCGTCATCCTCACCCTGAATGGAGACCGACCGCGCGCTGCTGTCACCGCCGGTGGAGTACGCCCCACCCAGCCCCACTCCGGGCAGCGGATGAACCACTGGGACGATCGTGAGGACGTCTGTGGCGGCGAAGCCTCGGCTGCGCTCGACGAGGCCGAACGGATCGGTGAGCTTCAGGCGCAGGGGTCCGATGGCGAACCGACCACGCAGGGCAGAGCTCACCTGGTAGCTCAGCTCCACGCTCGCATCGGGTGCGAGCCGATCGACGACGAACCGGGCATGCGCGCCGAGCACGTGCGGCACCGCGTCGTCCAGTTGCAGCAGTCCACTGCGCTGTTCGGCCCGGTTCGTCACCCGCAGCACGATGGTGGCTGGCTGGCCCACCGGCGTTCGGCTCGGCACGATCGATCTCGTCGAGGACAGCCGGAATCGGTTGCGGCCCACGAACAACGAGGCCACAAGCGGCAGCGTGAGAGCAAAGATGGCGGCGCGCAACAGCGCAGATTCGCCGAGCGTGATGCCGGTCAGGACAAGCGCTATGCCCGCGGCTACGAGACAGTTGCCTCGAAGGGTCAGGTTCTCCCAGATACTGCGCATCTCAGGTCAGCGATCCCGGTCGGCAATCTCGGCGGCGAACTCAGCGCAGCGTCGGTTCGGGTGCATTGCGCGGCACCGGAACCCGTTTCACGCAATCGGCGATGATGTCGTAGGCACTCCGACGGGCAATCTGCGCCTCGGGGGTAAGGATCACCCGGTGGCAGAGCACCGGCGCGACGAGCTGCTGGACGTCATCGGGCAGCACGTACTCCCGGCCGGCCAGCGCCGCTACCGCCTTCGCCGAGCGGAGCAGCTGAAGGCTCGACCGCGGTGAGCCACCGAGCCGAAGCTCAGAACTGCGGCGGGTCGCAGCGACCAGCTCGACGATGTAGCTGGACACGGCAGGGGAGACGTAGACCCCGGCTACCGCAGCGATCAGGCTCCGAACCTCGGCGGCGTTGGACACCGGTCGCAGATCCTCGAGCGGGTCGTGGTCGGCGTGGCCGCCGAGCATCGCCAACTCGGCGCGGGTGTCCGGGTAACCCCTGGACACCCGCGCGGTGAACCGGTCCCGCTGGGCCTCGGGCAGCGGGTAGGTGCCTTCCATCTCGATCGGGTTCTGCGTGGCAACCACCATGAACGGGCTCTCGAGCTTGTAGGTCGTCCCGTCCACCGTTACCTGACGCTCCTCCATGCACTCCAGTAGTGCCGACTGTGTCTTCGGAGAGGCCCGGTTGATCTCGTCCCCGACCACCAGGTTGGCGAACACCGCACCAGGCTTGAACTCGAAGTAGTGGGTGTCCTGGTTGTAGACGCTCACGCCGGTCACGTCGCTGGGCAACAGGTCAGGGGTGAACTGCAGCCGGCGTACCGAACAGTCGATCGAGCGCGCCAGCGCCTTGGCCAGCTTGGTCTTGCCGACACCTGGAACGTCCTCGATCAACAGGTGGCCCTCGGCCAGCATCACGACCAGCGCAAGTCGGACAATGTCGGGCTTGCCCTCGATCACGCGCTCGATGTTGGTCGCGATCCGGGTCGCGATCTCGCGCGCCTCGTCCAGCGGGACGGCTCCCTGCCGAGCTCGGTGTGCCCCGTCGTCCGCCGGGGCGGGCTCGCCTCGGCCCATGACCCCTCGGTACCCCAAGACCTCGCTGGCACCCAAGACCTCAGGGTGCGGGGCGGCGCTCACGCAGCGTTCCTCCTGCCTGCCCACCGGTTCATCCGGTGGCATCCGGGTGTGCGACGACGTGCGGGATGGGTGCAAAGCAGCCTACGTCGCCCTCGCAGGGATGTGTAGGCGCGCCCCAAGAACCGCCACGCGTGCCGCAGGCGCTTTTGAAAGAGCCAATGTGGGGGTTCGTGGGTTATAGTGGAGCTCCGTGGAGCACAATGGTGGATCTGGCAGGCAGGAGGTGGGGCGGTGTTCTTCGGAACGCACGTGCTGCGCCTCGATGAGAAGGGCCGATTGGCCCTGCCAGCGCGCTACCGCGCGGAACTCTCCGATGGCCTCGTGATCACCAAGGGCCAGGAACGCTGCCTGTTCGGCTATCCCGTGGCCTACATGTCCCGCATCGCCGAGTCCCTCGCCCAGAGCTCCGCGCCCGGCGGATCGCGGGCCGTGCGGGAGTACGAGCGCTTCCTGTTCGGTTCGGCCGCCAACCCCACGCCGGACAAGGCGGGGCGGGTCGTCGTACGGCAGGAGTTGCGCGACTACGCCGGTCTGGATCGCGACTGCGTCGTTGTCGGAGCCAACACCCGCTTCGAAATCTGGGAGTCGGCCGCCTGGGCACGCTTCGTCGCCGAACGCGAGGAGTCCTTCTCAGACCTGGAGGCCGAGGTGTTGCCGCGACCCATCTGAGCACCATCGCTGTTCGGCTCACCTCCGGTGAGGTCTCTTCCCGCACCGCCTGTGCTTCGCCCTGGCGCACCTTCCCCGGTGCCAGGTCGGCGTTGCGGTGGAGCGGGTGGGGACCTGATCGGAGGACGCCGACTCGGCCATCCGCGAGACACGAAACTGGAGGAGTCATGAGCGCCGACGACGCACTCTGCTCCGCGGAGGAGTCATGACTGTCAGCCCTGGTCACGTGCCGGTCCTGCTGACCAGGGTCACCGAGCTGCTGGCGCCGGTCGCCGCCCGCCCGAACGCCCTGGTCGTCGATGCCACGATCGGCCTGGGTGGACACGCACACGCACTGCTGCAGGCACACGACGGGCTACGCGTCATCGGTCTCGATCGGGATCCCGCCGCCCTCCGAATCGCCGGAGATCGACTCGCGGGCTACGGAGATCGAGTACATCTGGTGCACACCAGCTTCGATGCCCTTGCCGATGTGCTGGAGCAGTCCGCCGTCACCGGCGTCGACGGCGTGTTGTTCGACCTGGGCGTTTCATCCATGCAACTGGACGAGGCAGATCGCGGCTTCTCCTATTCCCGAGACACGCCCCTGGACATGCGCATGGACTCCACCGCTTCGCTGACTGCCGAGCAGGTCGTCAACACCTACACCCGAAATGAGCTGACGCGGATCCTGCGCGCGTACGGCGAGGAGCGCTTCGCCTCCCGGGTCTCAGCCGCAATCGTGCGCGAACGAGCCCGCCGCCCGATCACTAGCTCGGCCGCCCTTGCCGAACTCGTGCGCTCCGCCATACCGGCGGCCACCCGGCGAACCGGCGGGCATCCGGCCAAGCGCACGTTCCAGGGCCTGCGAATCGAGGTCAATGGCGAGCTCGCCGCCCTCGAGGCGGCGCTCCCGTCGGCGATCGAGGCGCTGCTACCGGGCGGGCGCCTCGTCGCGATCAGTTATCACTCGCTGGAGGACCGGATCGTGAAGCGCGCGCTCGTCCGGGCCACCCAGGACGGCACGCCGCTGGATCTGCCCGTTCTGCTGCCTCAGGCTCGGCCGCGGCTGCGGATGTTGACGCGTGGGGCCGAGTTGCCCACTACCGAGGAGATCGATCTCAATCCTCGCTCGGCGTCGGCAAAGCTGCGGGCCGCTGAGCGGGTGGGCTTTGCCCGCTCGCGCTCAGGGTCGGGGCACCTGACGAGCGGAGCCGCCTGATGGCAAGTAGCGCGGCCGCCCCGCGGACCCGAACCACAATCCCGCGAGCCACAATCGCACCAACCACAAGCCCCAGGCGCACGCAATCCCGGCCGGCCCTGCGCCTGGTTCCGAACGCGACGACGAGCATGCGGCGGGGCCCGTTCATCGTTCTCGTGCTCGGGCTGGTGATTCTGGGCACGATCGGCTTGCTGGTGCTGAACACCGTGATCGCAGCCGAATCCTTGCGCGCCGGACAGCTCATCCAGCGCAATGCCGAACTAGCCGTGGTCGAGCAGGAGCTGCAACGGCAGGTGGCCGAGGGACTCTCCCCGCAGGAGTTGGCCCAGGCTGCGCGTGACCTCGGGATGGTCCCGGCGGGGCAACCGGGCTTCGTGATCGTGGCACCGGACGGGTCCATCGTCATTTCGGGCACCCCGGTTCCGGCGGGGTCCCGCTGACATGGCGACCCGGCCCAGCAGCCGCCGCCGCCCGCCCGCACCGAGCCGAGCGCACCACCCCTCCCGGGCGAACCCCGCTGGTTCGCGGACATCGGCGAAACGACGCCCCCCTCCGCCCCCGCCTCCACGCCGGCGCCGGCCTCGGCGTCGGCGTCGGCTGACGCTGGCGGTCCCGGACAAACGGCTGCGGTACGCCGCCGCCGTCATGGCCATTCTCACCGCGGTCATCCTGGGTCGCCTGGTCCTGCTCCAGGGACTCGACGGCACGGCGTACGCCGCGGCGGCGTCCGCCGACCGTCTGCGTGAGGACGTATTGGCAGCCACCCGCGGTCAGATCCTGGACACCAACGGCAACCCGCTGGCCTACACCGTTTCGGCGCGCAAGATTTATGCCGATCCCTCACTAGTCGACGATCCGGTCGGGGCCGCGACGACGTTGGCCGGAGTCCTGGGGGTGCCGGTCAACGAACTCGTCGACAAGATGCAGGCCGACAACCGGTATCAGGTCCTGGCTGAGCGGCTGGAGCCGTCGGTGGCCGCACGGGTGATGGATCTCGACATCGCCGGCATCGGGGTCGAGATCCAGCCGCTGCGGCTCTACCCGGCCGGGTCGATCGGCGCCCAGGTCGTGGGGTTCACCGGCGCCGATGGGGCGGGGCTGGCCGGCATCGAACAGACCTTCGACGAACATTTGACCGGGATTCCGGGCACTGCGTCCTACGAGGTCGGTCGCAACGGCGCGATCATTCCCGCTGGTGAGCGCACCGATCAGCCGGCGGTCCCCGGGGGATCGGTGCAGTTGACCATCGACCAGGACGTGCAGTTCCGGCTCCAACAGCAGCTGGATGCCCAATGCGCGGACGGGTCGACGGAGAACGCCCAAGGCGTCATCCTCGACGTGCAGACCGGCCGTGTCCTTGCCATGGCCACCTGCGCAAGCTTCGACCCGAACTCCGCCAGCACGGCCGATGAGGACACCCTCGGCAACGGAGCCGTTTCCGGGATCCTCGAATCGGGCTCGGTCGCCAAGGCGATGACGGTGGCAGCGGCGGTGCAGGAGGGCATCGTGAACCCGGACGACGTTCGGCTGACCGCCGACTCGATCACGGTTGGCAGTACGACTGTGCGAGATGCCCACCCGCACAACCCGATCAACTACACGGTGACCGGAATCCTCGCCAAGTCCTCCAACGTCGGAACGATCGGCATTGCCCGCGAACTGGGCAACGAACGCCTCGAGCAGTATCTTCGCGCGTTCGGAATCGGCGAGACCACCGGAATCGAACTGCCGGGTGAGAGCCCGGGAATCCTTGTTCCGCATCAGGATTGGAGCATCGCCCAGTCGATCAACATCCCGATCGGTCAGGGATTCGCACTCACAACACTGCAGATGGCTTCGATCTATCAGACGATCGCCAACGGCGGCGTACGGATCCCGCCCAGGATCGTGGAGTCCACAACCTCCGCGGACGGCGTCGTCAGCGAGGCACCCCAGCCCGAGGGAGTCCGGGTGCTCAGCGCCGAGACGGCCGCGACGATGGCCTACATGCTCGAAGCGGTGGTCGGTGAGGGCGGCACGGCATCTAATGCTGTGATCGACGGGTATCGGGTCGCGGGTAAGACCGGCACCGCGCAGCGGCCGAATCCGGCCTGCAGTTGCTATGCCGGAGGCGGGTACTGGACCACCTTCGCCGGTTTCGCGCCCTCTGATGCGCCGCGCTACGTGATGTCGGTGATGTTGCAGCGTCCGGATTCCACAGTGCGGCCTGGTCCAGTCTTCAAGGATGTGATGACCTTCGTGCTCGCTCATCAGGCGGTCCCGCCGACGGGCACGGCTCGCCCAGAGTTCATCCTGATCGGGTGATCCTCCCGGACGAGTCCACGGCGAGCAGACCGGCTGATCCTGCCGGGCCGGGGCTCTCCCGGACCGGGCCTACCCGTCCCACCCGACTACCGCCGGTTCGACTCGCGGATCTGGCGGCGCGGTTGGCTGCTCCGGTGACTCCGCAGGCAGGTGAGGTCCTGGTCAATGGCGTGACGCTGCGCTCCTCCGACGTAGCGCCCGGTGACCTGTTCACCGCCCTACCAGGAGCCAACACACACGGCATCCGATTCGCCGCCGGTGCAGTGCACGCGGGCGCGGTGGCAGTACTGACCGATGCCGATGGCGCCGCGGGGCTGCCAGCTGAGGGCACCGCCGTACCGGTGCTGGTCGTGGCCGATCCGCGAGCTGTGCTGGGTGAGGTCTCGGCTGCGGTGTACGGCGATCCGAGCACTCACCTGTCAGTCCTCGGCGTGACCGGCACCAACGGCAAGACGACGACCAGCTACCTGCTCGAGGCCGTGCTGGCCGCCGCCGGGCACCAAGCCGGGTTGATCGGCACGATCGAGACCCGGATGCGAACCCCGGCCGGTGTGGTGGCGATACCCGCGCAGCGGACGACCCCCGAGGCTCCGGATCTGCAGGCGATGCTGGCACTGATGGTTGAGAACGGAGTCAGGTACGTGGCCATGGAGGTGTCCAGCCATGCGTTGGCACTTGACCGGGTGGGCGGCACGGCGTTCGAGGTCGCGGGTTTCACCAACTTCAGTCAGGACCACCTGGACTTCCACGGTGACCTCGAGGCCTACTTCGCAGCAAAGGCTCGGCTCTTCGACGGTCGGGCAGCGCATGAGGTCGTCACGGTCGACGACGAGTGGGGGCGAAGGCTGGTCGGGCGGGACACCGTCACGGTCTCTGCCACCGGACAGGGCCGAGCACACTGGCGAGCCTCGGAGGTCCGCACACACAGGGGTCAGACCTCGTTCCTGGCGCTGGGACCTGCTGGGCTTGCGCTGCCGGTCAGCTTGAGCCTTTTGGGTGACTTCAATGTCGCCAATGCCCTGCTGGCCCTGGCCATGCTGGACTGCGCCGGCGTCGACGTGGAGCGCGCTGTCCCCGGACTCGCCGCGGCGCGGGTTCCCGGGCGGATGGAGGTCGTAGCCGGCGGGCAGCCCTTCGCCGCAGTGGTCGACTATGCACACAGTCCGGCCGCGGTGGAGACGGTTCTGCGGGCGGTCCGGCCGCAGACGGACGGGAGGCTGATTCTCGTCCTGGGTTGTGGGGGGGACCGGGACACCGGCAAGCGGCCGCTCATGGGTGAGGTCGCGGCTCGGGGGAGCAACCTATTGATCATCACCGACGACAATCCGCGCTCCGAGGAGCCTGCCGCGATTCGCGCCGCGATGCGGTTCGGAGCACAGAACGTCCCCGTCGGCGAACGTGCGGAGATCCTGGAGATCGGCGGCAGGGCCGACGCGATCTCCGCGGCCGTCGATTACGCCGGCCCAGGCGACACTGTCGTCGTCGCCGGGAAAGGGCACGAGCAGGGCCAGGAGGTCGCCGGTGTGATCACGCCCTTCGACGACCGGCAGGTCCTT
The DNA here is from genome assembly GCA_050999295.1 of Geodermatophilaceae bacterium. GTDB lineage: Bacteria > Actinomycetota > Actinomycetes > Mycobacteriales > Geodermatophilaceae > JACCQS01. The sequence goes on from JBPCPI010000262.1 coordinate 7,592, forward strand.
CGGGCGGCCCTGGCCGGTCACCGCTGGAAGGGCGAGGAAGGAGCATGATCGCTTTCACGGTCGCGGAACTGATCCGTGCCACCGATGGGCACTGGTATCCGGGCACGAGGGACAGCACCGACCACGACGAGCCCACGGCGACCGCGATCGTCGGCGAGATCCGGATCGACTCGCGCCGGTGTGCGCCTGGCGATGTCTTCGTCGCACTGTCGGGAGAACACACCGATGGGCACGACCACGCCGCGGCTGCACACCGGGCGGGCGCTGTCGTGGTGCTCGCGGACCGTCCCGTCGAGGGTGTGCCCTGCGTCGTGGTCGCCGATCCACTCAGGGCATTGGGCAGACTCGCTACGGACGTCCTGACCCGGCTACCCGAGCTGACCATCGTCGGGATCACCGGGTCGAGCGGGAAGACCTCGACAAAGGACCTGATCGGTGACGTGCTCTCACGATGGGCTCCCACGGTGTGCCCCACCGGTTCCTACAACAACGACCTCGGCGTTCCGCTCACCGTCCTTCGGGTCGACGAACGGACCCGCTTCCTCGTACTGGAGATGGGGTCGCGGGGAGTCGGCCACATCGCCCGCCTGACTGACATTGCGCGGCCGGTGATCGGAGTCGTCCTCAACATCGGGTCGGCACACCTCGGCGAGTTCGGCTCGACCGGGACGGTGGCGGCGGCGAAGTCCGAACTGGTCGCGGTACTGCCGGATGCGGACGAGGGTGGCGTTGCGATCCTCAATGCCGACGACCGGGCCACCCGGTACCTGGCCGGCCGTACGGCAGCTCAGGTCTGGACGTTCGGGACCGGCTCCGAGGCCGATGTTCGGTACCACGATGTGGACGTCAGCGCCGGAGGTCGGCCGAGCTTTCGACTCTCGGCCGGCGGCCAGACCGTCGAGATCACCCTGGATCTGGTCGGGGCCCATCAGGCCGCCAACGCCGCCGCGGCAACTGCGGTCGCCCTGGCCTGCCTGGCCCGGACCCAGCCCCCTGCGCGGGTGGAGCAGGCCGTGACCCAGCAGCGCCTCGCTGACATCGGGCGAACCCTGGCCGCGGCGGCCCCGCGCAGTCGCTGGCGCATGGAACTCACCGAACGCCCGGACGGGGTGAGCATCCTCAACGACGCCTACAACGCCAACCCCGAATCGATGCGGGCCGCTGTCGACGCACTGATCGGCATGGCCGCGGGAAGCCGCCGAACCTGGGCCGTGCTGGGAGCCATGGGCGAACTCGGCGACAGCTCCGAGGCCGAGCACGTCTCGGTCGGCAATCTGGTCCGTCAACGGGGAGTCGACCGGCTGGTCGCCGTGGGTGCGGGTGCCTCCGGCATTTATGCTGGCGCCGCAGGTGCTCCAGCCGAGGAAGAGGGGTTCATCCACGTGCCGGACATGAGCGCAGCGCTGAATGTGCTGCGGTCGCAGCTTCGGCCTGGCGACGTGGTTCTGGTGAAGGCCTCCCGCTACGTCGGCCTGGAGCGCCTTGCCGAGGCTCTGCTCGAGGGAACCGACGGCACATGAGGTCGGTCCTCAGCGCGGCGGTGATCGCCCTGACAATCTCGATCCTGTTCACCCCGATCGCGATCCGCAGCCTGCAACGCCGAGGATTCGGCCAGGAGATCCGGGTCGACGGCCCTGAGCACCACATGACCAAGAAGGGCACCCCCACGATGGGCGGGGCTGTCATCGTCGCGGCCACCGTGGCCGGCTACTTCATCGCGCACCTGTTCCTGCTCGGCGAGACCGGCCGCGGCCCCACGGCCAGTGGACTGTTGCTGATCTACCTGTTCGTCGGTCTCGGCGTCGTTGGTTTCCTCGACGACTACATCTCGATCCGCAACCAACGCAACCTGGGTTTGAACAAGACGGCCAAACTGGTCGGCCAGATAGTGATCGGCACCAGTTTCGCCATCCTCGCCCTCCAGTTCCGCAATTCCGACGGGTTGACGCCGGGCTCGACACACCTCTCCTTCGTCCGGGACATCGAACCGCTGACGCTTGGCACCGTCGGCTTCGTGGCCTTCGCCCTGCTTCTGATCAGCGCCTTCTCCAACGCGGTCAACTTCACCGACGGACTCGACGGCTTGGCTTCGGGCGCGTCGGTGATGGTGTTCGGTTCGTACCTGATCGTCTCGTTCTGGCAATTCGGGCACGACTGCGCCCGGCTGCCCGAGTCCGGCTGCTACGAGGTGCGCGACGCCCTGGACATCACGCTGATCGCGGCGGCTGCGATGGGAGCCTGTTTCGGATTCCTCTGGTGGAACGCCTCACCGGCCCGAATCATAATGGGCGACACCGGATCGTTGTCCTTGGGCGGATTGATGGCCGGACTTGCGATCCTGACCCGGACCGAGCTGCTGCTCGTCGTGCTCGGCGGTCTGTTCGTCGTCGTCGCCATGTCCGTGACGATCCAGATCGCGGTCTTTCGACTCGGCGGTGGACGACGCATCTTCCGGATGGCACCGATCCATCATCATTTCGAGCTGGCCGGATGGACCGAGAACACCGTGGTCGTACGGTTCTGGATCGTCACCGGCATGGCGGTGGCCTTCGGGTTGGGCCTGTTCTACGCCGAGTGGCTCAGCCTCGCCGAGCTCGAGTGACCGGGCCGAGCCGTCCAGGGCAGTCGGCGTGGCTGGGCCTGCGGGTGCTCGTCCTCGGCGCCGGGGTCTCCGGACTGGCTGCCGTCCGTGCGCTGACCAGGGTTGGCGCTGAGGTCAGCGTTGCCGACGACCGGGTCGGCATCCTGCCCGACGACCTGTCCGGGGCTGACTCACCCCAGCCAGGGCACGGTCCGGGCTCCGCTGGGCCGCTCAACGCGACGGTCCGGGAGATCGGCATGCCCGACGAGGTTCCTGACGTGGATCTCGTACTCGCCACACCGGGGATAGCACCGGGTCATCGACTGCTGATCTCTGCCCGAGCGGCAGGAATCGAGATCATCGCCGAGCCGGAGTTGGCCTGGCGCATGCGCACTCCGCACGCAGCCCCCTGGCTCGTCGTCACGGGCACGAACGGCAAGACAACGACCGTCGGGATGTTGGCGTCGATGCTGACCGCGGCGGGCATGGCCAGCATTGCGACCGGCAACATCGGTCTGCCCTTGGTCGCCGTTGTCACCGGCCCGGTGGCGTACGACGTCCTGGCGGTGGAACTGTCCAGCTTCCAGTTGGGACGCTCGCCCTCGATCCATGCGCACGCGGCCGCCGTGCTCAACCTCGCCGCGGATCACCTCGACTGGCACGGTTCCATGCCGGTGTACGCGATGGCCAAGAAAGCGGCGTTCGACCAGGCGACGACCGCAGTGTTCAATCTCGATGACGAATGGTCCAGCCGGCTGGCGCAGGACCATCCCCATCGCGTCGGATTCACCCTCGGTCGTCCGGCGCCGGGTGCTCTGGGTGTGGCGGACGGAGTGCTCCTGGACCGGGCGTACGGGCCTTCCGTCGAGCTGGCCAGGATCAGCGACGTACCCGTACCGGGAGAGCACAACGTGGCCAACGCGCTGGCCGCAGCGGCGCTGGCGCGCAGCATGAACGTACCCGGCGTGGCTGTGGCGCAGGGGCTACGGGCATACCGTCCGGGGCCACACCGCAATACCTTGATCTCCACAGTGGACGGGGTTGCCTATGTGGACGATTCCAAGGCGACGAACCCGCATGCGGCTCAAGCTTCGTTGTCCGCCTACTCCGACGTCGTCTGGATCGCCGGCGGCCTGCTGAAGGGCGCGGAGGTCGACGATCTAGTTATATCGGTGCGTGATCGGCTGCGCGCCGTGGTGCTTCTCGGGGCTGACCGGGCGGTGATCGGGCAGGCCATGGTGCGACACGCGCCCGAAGTCCCGGTCGTGGAGGTCGCCACCAACGACGATGGGGCCATGGTCGAGGTCGTCCGGGCCGCCGCCGCGCTGGCGCGTCCCGGTAGCACGGTGCTCTTGGCACCGGCCGCCGCCTCCATGGACATGTTCGTCAACTACGTTGCCCGTGCAGACGCCTTCGCGCGAGCAGTGGACGACCTGTGCGGCGGCACGTCGCCATGACGGTCCTCAGTTCCGGCGCTCGCGCGCATGTCGTGACCAGGCCGACCGGCACGCCCGGAATCGGTGACCGGCCGATGACCTCTTTCCACCTCGTATTGGCTGCCGGCGGGGCATTGCTGCTCATCGGTCTCATCATGGTCTTCTCAGCGACCAGCGTGGACTCGCTGCAGGAAACCGGCTCGATCTACGCGAGCTTCAGCACGCAGGTCGTCTTCGCCGTGATCGGCCTGGTCGCGTTCTGGGTTGCCCTGCGGACGCGGCCGACCCTGCTGCGCCGGGTGGCACTGCCTGGCATGCTCGTTGCCGTCCTCCTGCTCATCCTCGTGCTGATCCCAGGCATCGGAAGGGAGTACAACGAGGCCCGGCGCTGGTTCGAGATCGGATCCTTGAGCCTGCAGCCCTCGGAGCTGGCGAAACTGGCATTCGTGGTGTGGGGCGCCGATCTGCTCGTTCGCAAGCGCAAGCTGATCGATCAGTGGAGCCACCTACTCGTGCCGCTCGTCCCGGCCGGGGCCCTGCTGGGCGTGCTGGTCCTCCTGCAACCCAACCTCGGTACGACGCTGATCTTCTTGCTGATCCTGTTTTCCCTGTTGTGGTCGGTCGGTGCGCCAGCGCGGCTGTTCGTGACGATGGGCGCTGCGACGATCGCCGCTGTCGCCGTCATGATCGCCGCCGAGCCGTACCGGGCAGCCCGGCTCACCGGTTTCCTCGACCCGTTCGCAGACCCGCAAGGCGCGACCCTGCAGGCTGCCAACGGGCTCTACGCGCTGGCCACCGGCGGTTGGTGGGGTGTGGGGCTGGGAAACAGCCGGATGAAGTGGGGGCTGCTGCCCGAGCAGGACAGCGACTTTATCTTCGCGATCATCGGAGAAGAGCTGGGCTTCGCCGGGTGCCTGCTCGTCCTGTCGCTGTACTGCCTGCTCGCCTACGCGGGCATCCGGATAGCTCGCCGCACCAACGACGGGTTTATCCGGCTGGCCGCTGCTGCCATCACCGTCTGGTTGATTGGTCAGGCCTTGATCAACGTCGGGTACGTCGTCGGGCTGCTCCCGATCACCGGACTTCCGCTGCCGCTGATCTCATCCGGCGGGACATCGCTGGTACTGACCATGTTCGCGGTCGGGATCCTGGCCAACTTCGCGCGGCACGAACCCGCAGCGGTGACCTATCTCAAGCGCCGTCGGTGCTCGAATTGGGCTCGACTGGTGGCTCCGGTACCGCGCAGCGCCAGTACCGAACTCAAGCTCGCCGTCCCGGCCCGAGGCGGCACCGCTCGCCCCAGACGCGGCACCGCTGCACGATGACCGGCCGGCGGATCGTGCTCGCCGGTGGAGGCACCGGCGGGCACATCGAGCCGATGCTGGCCGTCGCGGATGCACTGGCCGCGGCTGACCCGGCGGGCAGTCTCACCTGCCTGGGAACCGCTCGCGGACTCGAGGTGGATCTCGTACCCGCTCGCGGATACGACCTGCGGTTGATCCCACCGGTCCCGTTGCCCCGCAAGCCCACTCTCGATCTGCTGCGCGTGCCCGGACGGCTCTCGGGTTCGGTGCGAGCCGCGGGTCGGATCCTGCGCGACACGCGAGCCGAGGTGGTGGTCGGCTTCGGTGGCTACGTGGCACTTCCGGCCTATCTGGCGGCCCGCCGGGCGCACATCCCGACCGTCGTGCACGAGCAGAACGCCGTACCGGGGCTGGCCAACCGGATCGGTGCGCGATTCGCAGCGGTGGTCGCGGTGACCTCGCCCGGTACCCCGCTGCCGCGCGCCCAACTCGTCGGCATGCCGTTGCGCCCGCAGATCGCCAACCTCGACCGGGCCGCGCTGCGCGCCGTGGCCCGAGCCCATTTCGGGCTGCGGCGCGACCAGCCGACCTTGCTGGTCTTCGGTGGATCGCAGGGGGCGCGGAGACTCAACACCGCACTGGCCGCAGCCGCAGATGAGTTGCGGGCCAAAGGCATCCAGATTCTGCACGCGGTCGGCCACAAGAATGTGGTTACTGCGTACGACGGGGCAGCCTCGACCGACGTGGCGCCGTACGTCGTGCTGCCCTACATCGAACGGATGGACCTCGCGTATGCCGCGGCCGACCTGGCGCTATGCCGGGCCGGGGCGGTGACCTGCGCGGAACTGTCCGCGGTCGGCCTCCCGGCAGTCTTCGTACCACTGCCCATCGGCAACGGCGAGCAGCGGCGCAACGCCGCGCCTGTCGTCGAGGCCGGCGGCGGGCTGCTCGTCGAGGATGGTGCCCTCACCGGGGACTATCTCCTCGACACCGTCGCCGGGTTGCTCCTCGACGATGAGAAACTGCGCGCGATGAGCACCGCAACTGCGCGATTCGGTCGCCGGGACGCGGCCGCCCGGATGGCCGAGCTGGTCATGGGCGCAGCCCGTGGAGGCCGGGCACCATGAGCGGGCACCGCCGGAGCAGGCTACGTACATGAACATGGCCACTTGGAGCGCGCCGACGCCCACGGCCGAATCCCTCGGCCGGGTTCACTTCGTCGGCATAGGTGGTGCCGGCATGAGCGGCATCGCCCGCATCCTGTTGGCTCGCGGCGCGTCGGTATCGGGCAGCGATGCCAAGGAGTCGGCGGTCCTGTTGGCCCTGCGAGCCCTCGGCGCCCGGGTCAGCGTCGGTCAGTCTGCCGACAATCTCGTCGACGTCGACACCGTGGTGGTCTCCACCGCGATCCGACCGAACAACCCCGAACTGAAGGCCGCTCGGGAGGCCGGCCTGTTGGTCCTTCCGCGAGCGGTGGCCCTGGCGGCGGTACTCGCCGGGCGGCGCAGCGTCGCCGTGGCGGGAACCCATGGCAAGACCTCCACCACCTCCATGCTCACCGTTGCGCTGCAGGACTGCGGCGTCGACCCGTCCTTTGCCATCGGCGGTCATCTCAACGAGTCGGGTTCCAACGCCCACCACGGCAGCGGGGACCTGTTCATCGCCGAAGCGGACGAGAGCGACGGATCGTTCCTGCTGCTCTCCCCGTCCGCAGCGATCGTGACGAACATCGAGGCGGATCATCTCGACAACTGGACCGACCTCCCGGCGATCACGTCGGCATTCGAGCGCTTCGTGGCCACGATCCGGCCCGGCGGCTTCCTCGTGCTCTGCGCCGACGATCCGGGGGCGGTGAAACTTCTTGCGGCAGCGGAGGACTCCGCAGTCCGGGTACGCACGTACGGCTGCGCACCGGGCGCCGACCTCCAGCTCACCGATCTCAAACACGACGCAGGTGGGACCGGCGGGATCACCTATCAGGCGATGCTGGACGGTGCTCCGCTGGGACGGGTGCAGTTGCAGGCGCCCGGCGAGCACATGGCGCTGAACTCGGCGGCGGCCCTGCTCGCCGGCACCGAACTCGGCCTGACCGCGCAGTCGATGATCGACGGGCTCGGGGTGTACGCCGGGGTGCACCGGCGCTTCGAGCACTTGGGGACCGTCGGCGGGATCCGGGTGTACGACGACTACGCGCACCATCCCACGGAGATCGCCGCGCAGCTGCGCGCGGCACGTTCGGTCGCGGGCGACGGCCGGCTGATCGTGGCCTTCCAGCCGCACCTGTTCAGCCGTACGAGGGCATTCGCCACACAGTTCGGTGTAGCACTGGGTGCAGCGGACGAGGTCGTCGTCATGGCTGTCTTCGCCGCCCGTGAGGATCCGGTCCCGGGCGTATCCGGTGCGATGGTCGCCGGATCCATCCCGCTGCCGCCCGAGCGGGTGCACTTCCAGCCTTCCTGGTTGGAAGTTGCGCCGCTGCTGGCCGCCCTGGCCCGGCCGGGGGACCTGGTGCTCACCTTGGGCGCCGGCGACATCGCGATGATCGGCCGTGAGGTGCTGAAGAGCCTTGCCGACCACAGCGGTCGACTGGCCCCGGTGGAGCCGCCATGAGCAAGCGGCGGGTCTCGGTTGCCGCGGCCCTGGTGCTCGTGCTGGCGGGCACCCTGGGCTGGGTGGTCTTCTACTCCAGTGCGCTGGGACTTGAGCACATCGAGGTCCGGGGCGCTCGGGCGCTTTCCGCCGCGACGGTCGAGGAGGTGCTGGCGATTCCGGACGGCACGCCGTTGGCCAGGGTCGACCTCGCCGCGGCCGAGGCAGCGCTGGAGAACATCACCCAGATCGAGTCGGCGAGCCTGACTCGGGACTGGCCGCGGACCCTGGTGGTCCAGGTCACCGAACGAACGCCGGTCGCGGCGGTGGACGTCGCGGGCCAGACCTGGCTACTGGATCGCTTCGGCGTCCTGTTCGCTCAGGTCAGTGCGGTACCGCAGGGCGTCGTGTCGCTCCGGGTGGCCGCGCCCGGCCCCGACGATCGCGCCACGTCCGCCGCAATCGAGGTGATCCAGGCGCTGCCGCCGGCCGTCTCCGCCATCCTCGTACAGATCCTCGCCGACAGTCCCAATGAGATCGAACTGGAGCTCACCGACGGCCGTACCGTCATCTGGGGAGGCCCGGACAACTCTGTCCGGAAGTCGGAGATCTTGACCGGCCTCCTGGCCGCAGGAGCTGTCGGCACCCTGTACGACGTGAGCTCACCGACCTCCGCCGTCGTACGGTGAAGTCATGAGCGAGCCGTCCCAAGTTCCGCCGCTCAGCCGATTCCCGGTGCCGGATCTGGAGGAACTGCCGACCGATCTCGCCGAGCGGATCGCCGAGGTCGCCGACAAGTCCGGCTTCGTCCCCAATATCTTCCGGGCACTGGCCTGGCGGCCGGTCGAGTGGCGGGCCTTCTTCGCCTATCACGACGCGCTGATGGACAAGGAGTCTCCGGCGCTGTCCAAGGCCGACCGCGAACTCATCGTGGTCGTGACCAGCGCGGCAAACGATTGTCTCTACTGCGTGGTCGCACACGGAGCCATCGTCCGGATCCGAGCCCGCGATCCCCTCCTGGCCGACCAGGTCGCCGTCGACTGGCGCAAGGCGCCGCTGACCGCAGCACAACGTGTGATGCTCGAGGTTGCCCTGCTGCTGACGGTTGATCCCGTCGCCGTCGGAGACGAGCATTTCGCGGTGCTGGCCGAGGCCGGCTTCAGCCAGGAAGACATCTGGGACATCGGGTCGATCTCGGCGCTGTTCGCGCTGTCCAACCGGCTTGCGCATTGGGCCGCGGTGCCGCCGAACGACGAGTTCTACCTTCTCGGCCGGGTGGCGCGGGAGTGACCCCATTGGAACGGCTTCGCACGCTGTGCCTGTCCTTGCCGGAGGCCACGGAGCGACTCAGCCACGGGGAGCCGACCTGGTTCGTACAGGACAAGAAGGTCTTCGTGATGTTCGCCGATCGCCATCATGACGACCGGCTCGGGTTCTGGTGCGCCGCTCCTCCAGGCGAGCAGGAGGCGCAGGTGGCCGCAGCGCCCCTGCGGTTCTTCCGACCCCCCTACGTCGGGGGACGAGGGTGGCTCGGTGTCTGGCTCGACGTCCCGGTCGACTGGTCCGAGATCGAGGAGGTCGTGCGGGATGCCTACCGGCAGATCGCCCCCAAGCGACTTGCACTCGCCCTGGACACCAGCTGATGCTCATCGTGTTGGGCGGGCTGCCGGCACCGCGAGGGGCTGCGCGCGAGCTTCTGGCTACTCGTCCCTCGGCCGGTCGCCTTGGGCATCGCTCTCCCCATGCCGCCAGAAGGACAGGCCGCACTCCTCGCACGAATCGTACGACTCCGGTCCCCACACGAAGTCATCGCACGCGCCGCCGTCGTCGTCGTCCTGCAAATCGAAGTAGAAGCCGGCTGCGGCCAGTTCGTCCAACTGCACGGCGATGACCTCCGCCGGGCGAAACCGGCCGGACCAGAACGCCCGCTTCACCGTCGCCACGAGCATGGCCGAGCCCCCGTCGCCGGGCTCGGGCAAGAGTCGGTAGCCGACGGCGGCCAGGGCATCCAGTTGTTGCCTGACGACCTGCGCCGGCGCCAGCCGCCCGGTCCGCAGAGTCGCCTTGGTCGCGCCGAGCATCACCTCGGCGGGTGTCGGCGGCTGGGTCACGGCGTTAGTTTCCTCTGTGGACACTCGACCGCCAACCCCTGGTGTATTTCTGCAGCCTCTCGGCGCGCCTGCCAGGTGGTATCCCGGCTCGTCGCTTACCGTTTTCGGAGACGACAGGTTGACATAACTATAAGCCTTCAGTAGAGGGTAAGACTCCAAGGGAGCGGCACCGTGACACCTCCACACAACTATCTAGCCGTGATCAAGGTAGTCGGCATCGGTGGGGGCGGTGTGAATGCCGTCAACCGGATGATCGAGGTAGGTCTCAAGGGCGTCGAGTTCATTGCCATCAACACCGACGCCCAGGCTCTGCTGATGAGTGATGCCGACGTCAAGCTCGATGTGGGTCGGGAACTCACCAGAGGCTTGGGCGCCGGTGCGCTCCCCGAGGTCGGTCGTAAAGCCGCTGAGGACCATCGGGAGGAGATTGAGGAGGTCCTCAAGGGGGCTGACATGGTTTTCGTGACTGCCGGAGAGGGCGGCGGCACGGGCACCGGCGGGGCGCCGGTCGTTGCCGGTATGGCCCGCAAGCTGGGCGCACTGACGATCGGCGTGGTCACCCGGCCGTTCTCCTTCGAGGGAAAACGCCGGGCGGTGCAGGCCGAGCAGGGCATCGCCGAACTCCGCAACGAGTGCGACACCTTGATCGTCATCCCCAACGACCGGTTGCTGCAGCTGGGAGATCGCAACGTCAGCGTAATGGACGCCTTCCGGACTGCGGATCAGGTGCTGCTATCCGGTGTTTCTGGCATCACCGATCTGATCACCACGCCCGGCCTGATCAACCTGGACTTCGCCGATGTGAAAGCGGTGATGTCCGGCGCGGGCTCCGCACTCATGGGGATCGGCAGTGCCCGCGGCGACAACCGAGCCCTGGCCGCAGCCGAACAGGCCATCGCCAGTCCATTGCTGGAGGCCTCGATGGAGGGTGCGCACGGGGTCCTGCTGTCCATCTCGGGCGGTTCGGACCTCGGCTTGTTCGAGATCAACGAGGCGGCCTCGCTGGTCGCGGACGCTGCGCACCCGGACGCAAACATCATCTTCGGAGCGGTGATCGACGACGCTCTCGGTGACGAGGTGCGGATCACGGTCATCGCGGCCGGGTTCGACGGCGGAACGCCGACGTACAAGAAGGCCGATCCGTCGGTGCCGGCCGAAGGCACTTCGGAGACGCCGCATGCTGCGCTCAACGGCTCGACTTTCTCCTATGGCAGTCGCGAGCCGTCGCCGCAGGCTCCGTCGCCGATGACTGTGCCGCCCTCGGGGCGTCCACTGGCCGCCGAGGACTTCGATGACGACCTCGACATCCCGGAGTTCCTACGCTGACCCCAGCCAAGGCCGGGGCGGGGCTTCGCCTGGCCGCTCGACCGCTGACCCCAGCCAAGGCCGGGGCGGAGCTTCGCCTGGCCGCTCGACTGAGACGGCAGTAGTGACGCGGGTACGGCGGGTCGTCACCTCGCGGCAAGGAGGGGCGAGCCGGACGCCGTACGACACGTTCAACCTCGGGGCGAATGTGGGAGATGAGGCGACGACGGTTGAGCGCAATCGAGCCCGGCTGGCAGCCGAACTAGGCCTTGACCGCGGGAGCTTCGCCTGGATGCACCAGGTCCACGGCGACGACGTGACCATCATTCGATCCTCCCCACCGTCCCGGGTCCCGGTCTGTGACGCGCTGGTCACCGACACTCCCGGCCTCGCCCTGGTGGTCCTGGTTGCCGACTGCGTTCCGGTCCTGCTGGCCGATGCACAGGCCGGGATCATCGGAGCTGCGCACGCCGGGCGCGAGGGAGTCCGTAAACATGTCGTGACCAGGACGGTCGAAGCGATGGCTGAGCTGGGTGCCGATCCTCGCGGGTTGGACGTTCTGCTCGGCCCGGCCATCTGCGGTCGCTGTTATGAGGTGTCCCAGGAGCTGGCCGATCAGGTCGAAACGGCTGCCCGGGGCGGGGCGAGCCGGACGCGGACCGGCGCGCCCGCCTTGGACCTGCGCGCTGCCCTGACCGGCGAGCTCGATCGGGTCGGCGTGGGACAGGTGGTGAGCGATCCGCGATGCACCGCCGAGGACCCGGCGCTGTTCAGCCATCGCAGGGACGGGGTCACCGGGCGTCAGGCCGGTGTCGTCTGGCTCTCCTGAACGCCGAGGCCAGGCTCGCCGTGGTGCGTGCCAGGATCGAGGCCGCCTGCGCCATGGCCGGACGCGATCCGGCTGACGTCACCCTGGTGGCCGTGAGCAAGGGAGTAGCCGCCGCTCAGGTCACCGAGATGTTGGAGTTGGGCGTGGTCGATATCGGCGAGAACAAAGTCCAGGAAGCCGTAGCCAAGGCAGCCGAGATCTCGGCGACGACCACCGGAAGGACCCCGCGGTGGCATTTCATCGGACAGCTGCAGCGCAACAAGGCGCGCGCCGTCGCCGATTTCGCCGCAATGGTGCACTCGGTCGATCGCCAAGCGCTAGTCACGGCCCTGGATCGCGCCGCCGAACAGCGCAGCCAACCTCTGGACGTGTTGCTGCAGATCGATCTGGATCCCGACCCCGACCCAGCCCGCGGTGGGGTTCGCCCAGCCGATCTGGCGGCTCTGGTGGACCTCGTTCTCGCGGCGCAACACCTGAACCTGCGTGGGGTGATGACCGTGGCACCGCCTGCCGTGGATCCGCGGAGTTCCTTCGACAGGCTGGTCAGCTATTCCCAGTCACTGCAAGCGATCCAGCCGATGGCAACAGTTGTCTCAGCCGGCATGAGTGGCGACCTTGAGGCTGCTATCTCGGCCGGCGCCACGCACGTGCGTGTCGGAACGGCGTTGTTCGGAGCCCGGAAGCTAGCCTCCGAACACCAGACTTGAGCACAGATCGACGGAGAGGGTTGTCCCGATGGCCGGAGCCATGCGCAAGATGGGCGTTTACCTCGGTCTCGTCGAGGATGACGACCGTGGCGAGTACGACCCGTACTCCGATGAGCGCTACGACGGGTACGACGGTTACGCCGAGGACGCGCCCGGTCATCCGGCCGCGACAACCGATGTGGACCGCGCCAGGCCCCCGCGTCGGAGCGCTCCTGCCGTGATCGGCCCCGGAGGTCCGCTGGCGGCCGGCGGAGTGGCCCTGCGTGAGCGGCCGAGTTCGACCTCGCCGGCCGCTGCTGAGTATCGGATAACGACGCTGCATCCGCGTACCTACAACGAGGCCCGCACGATTGGGGAGCATTTCCGCGACGGCGTTCCGGTGATCATGAACCTCAGCGAGATGGACGACTCGGACGCGAAGCGACTCGTTGACTTCGCGGCCGGGCTGTCCTTCGGGCTGCGAGGTAGCATCGAACGAGTAACGAACAAGGTTTTCCTGATCTCCCCGCAGAACGTGTCCGTCACAGCAGAGGACAAGGCGCGGCTCAAGCAGAACGCGTTCTTCAATCAGAGCTGACGCGTGGTGACGGGTTGACGGCGTTCAGCACGCAATGGTCGGCCGATCAGCCAGCACTCTCGAGGGGCGAAGACATGCCGAGAGGGCGGGAGCATCGACCGAGCGCAAGCGAGGGAGGAGGAGCGGACCGTCCGGTGAGCGAAGCGAGCGAGGCGAGCGAGGCTGAACGCCAGTGAGCATCCTCTGGCAGGTCGTTGCCTTCGTGTTGCTGCTGTTCATGCTGCTGCTGCTGGCGCGCTTGGTGATGGACTGGGTGATGATGTTCTCCCGCGGCTGGCGCCCTGGTGGTGGCGCCGCCGCGAGCCTGGAAGTCATCTATTCCACGACCGATCCACCACTGAAACTACTACGCAGAGTGCTGCCCCCACTGAACCTGGGCTCGGTCAAGCTGGACCTCGGGTTTATGGTTCTACTGATCGTGGTGTTCGTGTTGCGACAATTCACCCTGTCGCTGGCGTACTGACGGTTTCCAACGATGCATTCTCAGGTACCCAGCTCCACTCAGTTCCAATACCTTGTTCAGTTCGGACCCGTAACCTCAGGAGTGATTGACCGATGCCGCTGACTCCAGCCGACGTCCATAACGTCGTGTTCAAGAAGCCGCCCATCGGCAAACGAGGATATGACGAGGACGAGGTGGACGCCTTCCTCGATGTCGTCGAGGCCGAACTGGCGCGGTTGATCGAGGAGAACGCCGAGCTGCGTGCCCTCGTTGACCGCGGTGGATCATCCGCCGCGAGCACCCGCGACGAGCGTTTCAGCAACGCACAGACCAGCACCAATCTCGCAGAGCCAGCACGTGCGGCCGCGCCACCCCCGCCCCCGCCGGCCGCCGCGCCCCCACCGCCGGCCCGCGGAACAGCGGCGGCGAGCCAGACCGGCCCGGTCGGTGGGAGCGACAGCGAGCGCACCTCCCGGGTACTGCAGCTGGCAACCGAGACCGCCGACCGGTACGTCGCCGAAGCGGCGGCCGAGGCCGAGCAGCTGCGTAGCACTGCCAAAGCGGAGAGCGATCGTCTAATGACCGAAGCTCGAACGAAGTCCGAGCGGATACTCAGCGACGCCAAGTCCCGAGCCGAGTCGATGGTCAGCGAGGCCAAGAACCGCGCCGAGACCATGGAGCGTGAGGCTCGCACGAAGGCCACCGCGATCACCCAGGACGTGGAGCGCAAGCAGGTCGAGACGCTGGCCGCTTTGGAAGAAAAGCGGGTGACGGCGGAGAAGAACATCGATCAGCTGCGCACCTTTGAGCGTGAGTACCGTTCCCGATTGAAGTCCTACCTCGAGCTGCATCTGCGCGAGCTGAACGGCCGGGGCTCGGCCGAGCCGTCCGGACCTGCGGCCCGGCCGGGAGGTGCGGGCCACCCCGGCCAGCAAGGCAGCACGCAGGGCCAGCCGGTGGCGGCCGGCCAGAACCCCTTCGGCGGCGGCCGACCAAACCCTGGCGCGTCCAGCGGCGGTGCCGGCGAGCAGGGGTCCCGCGGCGGACACTGAGCCGACGTCCAGCGAACAGCGCTAGCCGCCGATGATCCTGGTCGGGTTCTTCTGTGTCCTGGGAGCCATCGGATTACTGGTGGCAGGGCTGGCTCAGGCTGATCCGGATCTGGTGTGGGCCTCCATCACGGCGAGTGCAGTCGGCGGCTTGGCGGTCGCTGTCGCGGCAGTCCAACGGAGCCGGGTGCTGCGGCGTGCTGCGGTGGCGCTCGATTCGCCGGGAAGGGCACCGGTAGCGACGAAAGCCACCCGAACCGCAACGCAGCCCAGGCCACCGGGCAGTTCTGTGGTGGACGTACCCCGGATCCCGGTACCCGCTGCCGACGCACCGGAGGTGGACGCCGGAGAGTTCCGCGCGAGCCGCCCAACTGCTGACTCCGACGCCCCTGAAGCCGCCGATGCCGAAGTAGCCGGTGCCGAAGTCAGCGATGCCGAAGTAGCCGGTGCCGAAGTCAGCGATGCCGACGTCCGCGATGCCGAAGTCAGCGCTGCTGCCGTCAGCGGTGCCGGCCTCAGCAGTGCCGCAATTAGCAACGACGGAGGC
>JBPCPI010000264.1:0-10485 GCA_050999295.1 Geodermatophilaceae bacterium
GGCCGAAGCTTGACTGATCGAACAACCCATGCCTTCGTAGGACACGTCCTTGATCTCGTTGCCGGACAACCGGACTCGCAGGGTGATCTCGTCCCCGCAGCTGGGGTTCACGTGATGGACCTCGATGTCGTAGGGCTCGCGCAGTCCCCGACCCAGGGGATGGCGGTAGTGGTCCAGGATGATCTCCTGGTACATGGATTCGAGCTGCATCAGACGCCCGCCCGCGCCTGCTCCGCAGCCGGTTCCGTAGCAGCGGGGACGCCGAAGAATCGCTGCACCTCGCGTACGCCATCCAGCAGCGCCTGCACGTCCTCGGCGCCGTTGTAGATGTAGAAGGTCGCGCGGGTGGTGGCCGGCACGCCGAACCGTCGTACGACCGGCCACGCACAGTGGTGTCCGACGCGTACGGCGATGCCCAGGTCGTCGAGGACCTGGCCGACGTCGTGTGGGTGGATGCCCTCGACGGTGAACGACACCGCGCCACCACGCTCGATGCTGTCCGGCGGTCCCACGATGCGGACACCCGGAATGGCTTGCAGCCCGTCGAGGGCCATTTCGGTCAGCGCGTGCTCGTGTTCGGCGACCCGGTCCATGCCGAGCTCGGTGAGGTAGTCGCACGCGGCGGCCAGTCCGATGGCCTGCGCGGCCATGGGCACCCCGGCCTCGAAGCGCTGCGGCGGCGAAGCAAAGGTGGCCCGATCGATGTGCACGACCTCGATCATGGAGCCGCCGGTGAGGAACGGTGGCAGTGCATCGAGCAGTTCGTACCGGCCCCAGAAGACCCCGATCCCGGTGGGGCCCAGCATCTTGTGACCAGAGAAGACCAGGAAGTCCACGTCGAGGCTGACCACGTCGACCGCCGTGTGCGGCACCGACTGGGCGGCATCGAGCATTACCAATGCGCCCACCTCGTGCGCGCGGGCAGCGACCTCTCGGACCGGGTTGACCGTTCCCAGAATGTTGGACTGGTGCACCAGCGCGACGAGCTTGGTGCGCTCGTTGACCACCTCGTGCAGCGAATCCAGATCGAGCCGGCCGTCGTCGGTCAGGGTCAGCCAGCGCAGGGTGGCGCCGGTCCGGATGCACAGCTGCTGCCACGGGAGAAGATTGGCGTGGTGCTCCATCTCGGTGACGACGATCTCGTCGCCGGGGCCGACGACGAAACGCTGCGCCTCCGGACCTGCGGTGGCGGCATTGCTCATGGCGTACGCGAGGAGATTCACCCCCTCGGTGGAGTTCTTGGTGAAGACCACCTCGTTCTCGGCAGCACCGATGAAGGTCGCGACCGTACGACGGGCCGCCTCGTAGAGATCGGTCGCCTCCTCGGCCAGTTGGTGCGCCCCGCGATGGACAGCCGCATTGTGGTTCTCGTAGAAATCCCGCTCGGCGTCGAGGACTTGGCGCGGCTTCTGTGACGTGGCGCCGGAGTCCAGGTAGACGAGCCGGCGACCGTCCCGGACGGTGCGCGACAGGATCGGGAAGTCCTTGGAGATCAGATCCGCATCCAACGGCAGGCTCATGTCGATCCCTAGACCGCCGCAGCGGCCGAGGCCGCGCCGGTCGCGCCGTAGGCCTCGTAGCCTTCGGATTCCAGTTTGTCGGCGAGCTCCGGGCCGCCCTCCTCGGCGATCCGGCCGTCGACGAAGACGTGCACGAAGTCAGGCGTGATGTAGCGCAGGATCCGGGTGTAATGGGTGATCAGCACGACGCCCACCTCGCCGGTCGCCCGAACGGCTTCTACGCCCTCGGCAACCACGCGCAGAGCGTCGACGTCCAAGCCGGAGTCGGTCTCGTCGAGGACAGCGATCCTGGGCTTGAGCAGTTGCATCTGCAGGATCTCGTGGCGCTTCTTCTCCCCGCCGGAGAATCCCTCGTTCACGTTGCGCTCAGCGAAGGCCGGGTCCATCTTCAGCCCGGACATGGCCTCACGGACCTCCTTGACCCAGGTACGCAGCTTCGGAGCGTCGCCGCGGATCGCCGTGGCCGCCGTACGGAGGAAGTTCGACACCGAGACGCCGGGAACGTCGACCGGGTACTGCATGGCCAGGAACAGTCCAGCTCGGGCGCGGGCGTCGACGCTCATCTCGAGGACGTTCTCGCCGTCGAGGGTGATCGTGCCGGCGGTGACGTTGTATTTGGGGTGACCGGCGATGCTGTAGGCCAACGTGGACTTCCCGGAACCGTTGGGGCCCATGATCGCGTGCGTTTCGCCGGCTCGGATGGTCAGGTCCACACCCTTGAGGATCTCTTTGGTCTCCGCGCCGTTTGCGCCGTCACCGACACTGACATGCAGACCGCGGATCTCCAGGACGGATCCGGCCGACCCAGCGGTGGGACTGCTGTTTGTGGTGGTCACGATGGGGCTTGCTCCTTCTGCTTCAGGCCGGCTGTCTTACCCGGCCGAGATGGTGGTGTCGCTTCGCGCAGGCTGGCCGCGAGGTTTCGGCGCGATCCATTCGTCTGTGTGGCCGTCGTGTTCACGTACACGACGCCGTCGATTATCTGGACATCGAAGACATCCACCGGTTCGGTCGCTGGCGGGCCGGTCGGCGCTCCGCTGCCGAGGTCGAAGCACGATCCGTGCATCCAGCACTCGATCGTGGTGCCTTCGACGTCACCCTCGGACAGGGCGACCTCGGCATGTGAGCAGACGTCCTCGATTGCGTACAGCTCCCCGTCGCTGCGGACGATCGCGACGTCGACGTCGTCGAACTCCACCCGCAACGCGCCTGGGTCTGGTGCCTCGTCGAGTAGGCAGGCTCGCCGGAAGCCCTCGGGGGGACTTTCTCCGGAGAATGTGCGGCCTGCGTCGTCGCTGAAGTGACTTTCTCCGGAGAATGTGCGGTCTGGCTCGCTCACAGAACACCTGCCGCGGCGAGCCTGGCTTCGATGCGGACCATGAGACGCTCCTGCAGTTCAGGCTCGCCCATCCGGCCGATCAGGTCGGCGAAGAAACCACGGACCACAAGACGACGCGCTTCGTCGGCCGGGATTCCGCGGGAACGCAGGTAGAACAGCTGCTCATCGTCGAATCGTCCGGTGGCGCTTGCGTGTCCGGCCCCGATGATCTGACCGGTCTCGATCTCCAGGTTCGGGATGGAGTCCGCGTGCGCACCTTCGGACAGCACCAGGTTGCGGTTGATTTCGTAGGTGTCGGTGCCCTCGGCCGTGGCGCCGATGAAGACGTCACCGACCCAGACGGTCCGGGCGCTCGCGCCCTGCAGCGCCCCCTTGTACGACACCCGGCTGCGGCAGTTGGGCTCCTGGTGCTCGATGAAGAGCCGGTGCTCCAGATGTTGGCCGGCGTCGGCGAAGTAGAGACCGTTCAACTCCGCATCCCCACCGGGACCGTCGAAGGTGACCGTTTCCACGATGCGGACAACCGAGCCGCCCAGGCTGACCTGCATGGACTTGTACCTGGCGTCGCGTCCGACGCGGGTGGCGACGTGCGCGGCGTGCAACGAGGCGTCGGTCCAGTCCTGGACGTGGACGAGGTCCAACGAGGCACCGTCACCGACCAGGACCGACACGTTTGCGGCGTACCGCGCAGTGCCTGAGTGATCGAGGATGACCCGAGCCTGGGCATGTTCGCCCACCTCGACGACGATATGGCCCCAGACAAGAGCCTCCGGGTTGGTGCCCGAGAGCCGAATCACCACCGGTTCGGTCAGCTCGGCAGCCTTGGGGACCCGGACGACGACCGCGCCGTCGGAGTGCCGACGAGCCAGCTCGGAGATGTGGTCGACAGGGTCAGGGACGGCATCCAGGGCCGGGTCATCCGCGTCCACCGGGACGAGCTCGACGCCGTCTGGCAGCGTTGTGTCCCATGTCAGATGAGCGTCGGAGGGCGCGTCCGTCAGCAGCGGCCGGAGCCGCCGCAGCGGGCTGAATCGCCAGCTCCCCTCGCGCCCGGTCGGGGCAGCAAAGGTCATCGTGTGCACTGTGGAAGAGCTCTTTTCGGTGTCAGGGGTGTCGGGGACGACGACGGTCTGCCGCGGGTCGGCGATGACAGCCGCCATCAGCCCACGGCCCCTTCCATCTGCAACTCGATGAGCCGGTTGAGCTCCAGTGCGTACTCCATCGGGAGTTCGCGGGCAATCGGCTCGACGAACCCGCGGACCACCATGGCCATTGCCTCGTCCTCGGTCAGGCCTCGGCTCATCAGGTAGAACAGCTGGTCGTCGCTGACTTTGCTCACCGTCGCCTCGTGGCCCATCGACACGTCGTCCTCGCGCACGTCGACGTATGGATAGGTGTCGGATCGGCTGATCGAGTCGACGAGCAGCGCATCGCACTTGACGGTGGAGCGCGAGCCGTGCGCGCCCTCGTCGATCTGGACGAGTCCGCGGTAGGAGGTACGGCCGCCGCCGCGGGCCACCGATTTGGAGACGATCGTCGAAGACGTGTTGGGTGCGGCGTGCACCATCTTCGCGCCCGCGTCCTGGTGCTGACCCTCGCCGGCAAAGGCGACGGAGAGCACCTCGCCCTTGGCGTGCTCGCCGGTCATCCACACCGCCGGGTACTTCATCGTGACCTTGGAGCCGATGTTGCCGTCGATCCACTCCATCGTCGCGCCCTCGTGGGCCACGGCCCGCTTGGTGACGAGGTTGTAGACGTTGTTCGACCAGTTCTGGATGGTGGTGTACCGGCAGCGGGCGTTCTTTTTCACGACGATCTCCACGACCGCGGAGTGCAGCGAGTCGCTGGTGTAGATCGGGGCGGTGCAGCCCTCGACGTAGTGCACGTAGGCGCCCTCGTCGACGATGATCAGGGTCCGCTCGAACTGGCCCATGTTCTCGGTGTTGATCCGGAAGTAGGCCTGCAGCGGAATGTCGACGTGCACGCCCGGCGGGACGTAGATGAACGACCCGCCCGACCAGACCGAGGTGTTCAGGGCGGCGAACTTGTTGTCGCCCACCGGGATCACCGAACCGAAGTACTCCTTGAAGACATCCTCGTGCTCGCGCAGGCCGGTGTCGGTATCGAGGAAGAGCACGCCCTGCTCCTCCAGGTCCTCACGGATCTGGTGGTAGACGACTTCCGACTCATACTGCGCGGCCACACCGGAGACCAGGCGCTGCTTCTCGGCCTCCGGGATGCCGAGCTTGTCGTAGGTGTTCTTGATGTCGGCCGGGAGGTCGTCCCAGGTCGCGGCCTGCTTCTCCGTGGAGCGGACGAAGTACTTGATGTTCTGGAAGTCGATCCCGGACAGGTCCGAACCCCAGGAAGGCATCGGCTTCTTGTCGAACAGCTTCAGGCCCTTGAGTCGGCGCTCGAGCATCCATTCCGGTTCGTTCTTCAGCCCGGAGATGTTCCGTACGACGCTCTCCGAGATCCCGCGAGCTGCGGTGGCCCCGGCCAGGTCGGAGTCGGCCCAGCCGAACTTGTACCGGCCGAGCGCATCGATCTGCTCGTCCTGGGTCAGCGGGGTCGTCGGAACGGTCGTGGTCATGCGGGGTCCCTCTCGTTGGAGACGTGTGGGGCCGTGCTGAGGTGCAGGTCCTCGGTGCGGTGCTGGGCATGGTGGGCTTCGGAGATCGCGGCAGATGGAATGTTGGTCGTGCAGACCGAGTCACCACGGGCGATGGTGGCCAGTCGTTGGACGTGGCTGCCGACCAGCCGGCTGATCACGGCGGTCTCGGCCTCGCACAGTTGCGGGAACTCCGCGGCGACGTGCGCGACCGGACAGTGGTGCTGACAGAGCTGGCCGCCTCCGGCCAAGCCCGAGGCGGTCGCAGCGTAACCCTCGCGGGACAGTGCACCGGCCAGTGCCCGGGCCCGGTCGAACCGATCGGGTCCGGCGGTGGTGACGGCCTGCGTGCAGCGCTCCTCGAGCCCGGCGAGCTGATCCCGGGCGAAGGCGGTGACCGCTTCGGCGCCTCCGCTGCGCGCCAGGTGGCGCAGTGCAGCGACGGCGAGGTCGTCGTAGGCATGCGGGAACCGCTCCCGGCCGGCGCTGGTGAGGGTGAACTCGCGGGCCGGACGTCCACGGCCGCGGCTGGCCCTGTGCGGGGCGGTGTGGCCCTGGATCCGTCCCTGAGACTCCAGCGCGTCCAGGTGTCGGCGGACCGCGGCGGGCGAGATCCCTAGCTGGGAAGCAAGATCCGCCGCACTGAGCGGACCCTCGCGCCACAAAAGGTCGATCACCCGGTCCCGTGTACGACGGTCATCGGCGCCGGTGCGGCCTAGGTCGGCTCGGATCGGCGCGGCGGGCCCAGAAAAGTCCAACACGGCTGATTCCACAACAACAGTGTGACGTATTTCCTGAAAGCCTTCCAGTTAGGATGCCCTTACCCGATCCGGCAGGGCTGGCCCAGCGGTGCGGTCCTAGTCTGGGCTGGTGCCCACCGAGCTGCCCGAGAGCGCCATCGCACCTCGGGAGGCAGCGCTATTCGGCGTCCCGCTCGCGCGCATCACGCTGATAAATCTCGGTGCTCAGGTCGGAATCGTCCTGACCGGCGGTGCGGTACGACTGACCGGCTCAGGGCTGGGCTGCCCGACCTTCCCGTCCTGCACCGACGAAGATTTCTTCCCCACCCCTGAACTGGAGATCAACGGGATCATCGAGTTCGCCAACCGCGCGCTCACCGGTGTGGTCGGACTCATCGCCCTGGTCACGCTGTATGCCGTGTGGAAGGCCGGTCGCCGGCATCTGCTGCCGACTGCGCTGGGTGTCCTGCTCGGCATCCCTGCCCAGGCGCTGCTCGGCGGAATCACGGTGTTGACCGGTCTGAACCCATGGACAGTCGCGGCGCACTTCCTGCTCTCGATGGTCCTCATCGCCGTCGCCAGTCGGTTGCACCTGCGCGCGAGGGTGCCCGCCCTACGCCGCGCGTCGTCGGCCGGGTTGCAACGCTGGTTGATCGTGGCCATCGCGCTCGATCTCGGTGTCACCCTCGTGTTGGGCACGGTGACGACCGGCAGTGGACCGCACAGCGGCGACCCCGAGGCCGGCCGTACGGGGCTGGATGTCGCCCTGATGAGCCGACTACATGCGGAGGCGGTCTACCTCTTGATCGGCCTCACGATCATCCTGGTGTTGACTACGCGCGCCGGTCCCGCGGTCGTTCACCGGGCTGCCTGGTGGGTGCTGGCCGCCGAAGTTGTCCAAGGGGCCATCGGGATCAGTCAATATTTCACGGATCTGCCCAGGCTCCTGGTCTCCGCACACATGCTGGGAGCCGCACTGCTCGTCGTCACGACAGCACGCCTGTGGTTTCTAGCCTCGGGCGCCTCTGCCGGAGACTCGCGTGGCGACACACTTGCCCGCCCCGAGCCGGCACTCGAGGGATCAGCCTCACCTGGCCGCGAGCACCGTTGACCGAAGAAGGTGACCGGCTCGCCGGAGGCAACATTGGCGGCGCCTGGCGAGTAGGGGAAACGGTCCGCCGCATTCCCGGCCCGTGGACGCCTGCCGTACATGCGTTGCTCGCGCATCTGGGACCGCGGCTCGCCCATGTCCCGACCGTTCTGGGCTTCGACGAACGCGGACGTGAGGTTCTTTCCTATCTGCCAGGTCGGGTCGTCGATGTCGACAGCGAGATGCTGACCGAAGCACAGCGGACTCGGTCCTTTCATGAAGCGGCTGAGAACTTCACCCACGAGGGGCCTTGGCGAGGGGCGGTAACCGAGGCGGTTGATGGTGTCGCTAAGCTCAGCGTGGCGGTACCGGTTGGCCGAGATTGCGTTGGCCACGACGAACCCGACGACGTCGGCCTCTACTGCGGCGCGGAGGAGCTCGGCCCATCCCGGGGACGCTGCCATGCCATTAGGTCACGAGGTGACATACAGGCCGGTCGGTGGCCGCTGGGCGAATAGCCGATCCGCAGCGCAACCACCGGCCGATCGCGCCCGCCGTCCCGGTCATGACTACACGTCTAGAAAGACTGGGCTGGGTCCGGGTACCGCCGGGCATACCTGGTTGGCGGTTCGCCGACCATGGCGGTGAAGTCGCGGGTGAAATGCGCTTGGTCGGCGTAACCGAGTTCGGCAGCAAGCCCGGCCCAGTCGACCGGGATCCCGATTTCCAGTCGCCGAGTCACTTCGTCAAGCCGAGAGCGCCTGATGACCCACTTCGGGCCGATCCCGACATACTCGGCGAAGAGTCGCTGCAGCGCGCGGACGCTGGTGTCGAGCCGGTCGGCCAGGGTGTCCACTCTGGCGATGTCGCGCTCGGCAGCAATCCGCGCGACGATAGCGGCGACCGACGCGCAGGTAGGGTCGCGGCGCGGCAGGTTTGCGCGAAGGAAGCGCTCCGCGACCTGGAGCATCTCCACCTCGTCGGCGGCTTCGGTCATCGCTTGCTGCGGAACATCTGGCCCGAAGACTCTCGTCGCGGCGACCGACCTGTCGGTGATCGCGGACACCGGGGAACCGAGAAAGGGCCGGAAGCAGCCCGGTCGGAAGGCCACCCCGAACACTCGGCCCTGACCCTCGAGTACCCGGTACACATGCGCGCGTGCCACGCCATGTACCGCCGCGGCCGTGTTGTTGACGAACGTCAAATGCACGTTGAGATATGGGGCGATCGGTTGCCGGTACGGAGGCTGACGACGCAGATCCCAGGCGACGAACCAGTACCGCGAGACGAACGGGGCTAAGTCTGGACCTGGGTCTGCGTACCAATGGCGTTGGAAGCTCGACCATGCGCCGCGGACTCCACGGTCGTCGCGGTCAGCCGAGCCCTTCACCATCCGAAAGGGTACGTGTCGCGTTCGTTCAAGACATCAGCCCGGGCGGTCAATACGGTCGGTGCGGCAGCGCTTGACTCTCATGGGAGATCTTCATGCAGCAGCACTCGATGACGGCCATGGCCGCGAGGCCGACGATTGCGGTCGTGCATGGCATCTGTGCCGACCAGCTCGGCGCCGCGACGCCATGCAGCGAATACGACATACAGACGTTGATCAACCATCTGCTCTTCTGGGGGCCGTCGTTGGAGGGAGCCGGGCGCAAGTCGTCCGTGGACCCGCCCGCAGCGAGCGAGCGTGAGCTGGACCTGGTGACCCAAGGCGAGTGGAAGGGCAGGCTCGAGGCGCAGATCGAGGGCATCGTCATTGCTTGGAGCGAGCCGAACGCATGGGAGGGCACGACTCAAATGGGCGGCCCCATGCAACTTCCGGCGTCCGCCATCGGCGGGATGATCCTCGGCGAACTGGTGGTGCACGGCTGGGACCTGGCTCGGGCGTCCGGCCAACACCCGACGTGGGACGACCAATTACTGGACTTCGTCTTCCAAGACCTGCAGATGACGGCCGAGCAGGGGCGAGACATGGGGATCTACGGGGATCAAGTGCAGGTGCCGAACACAGCCCCGGTGCTGGAGCAGATACTCGGGCTGACCGGCCGGGACCCCGCCTGGAGTCGAACCGATGGCTGACGTCTGAGGTAATTGGCAAGCTGACCGGGTGGGCAGTCGACAACCGGGCGCCCCGGTCACCGGGATCACTATCGATCGGGGACGGGCGACGGCTAACCATTGGCCGTACACGTTGCCGGTTGTGCGGCACATCTGGCAGCACGGTCTGACCCTGAACCGCGGGGTCACCGTGTTGATCGGAGAGAACGGAACCGGTAAATCGACGGTCGTCGAGGCGCTCGCGGCGGCTTGGGGCCGACGGATCACCGCATTCCGGGAGGACTGGCTCCAGCGGGCCGTCGCCGGAGCGCATCGAAGAGCCATTGCTGTCCCGAAGCCATGGGGAGGGCTTCCTCGAGGTGCTCACCGGGATGGCTGTGGAGCCCGGCTTTACATCATGGATGAGCCCGAGTCGGCACTGTCGTTCGACAGTTGCTTGATGCTTCTGCAGATCATGGCCGATATGCGCAGCACCGGAAGTCAGATCGTTCTGGCCACACACTCGCCGATCCTGGCGGCCATGCCTCACGCGACCGTGCTTCAGCTCGACGCGGACGGCATCAACCCGGTCAGCTATGAACACAGCGACCTCGTAACGTCCTGGCGATCCTTCCTCCAGACTCCTGACCGCTACCTGCGACACCTCACATAGCCAGGACTCGGCTTGCGCCGCAAGGGAGACATCATGTCCGAAGAGTCAGCCGCCCGCATGAAGCCGGCGCGACCGCCAACAAGCGGGCGGAGATGGACGTCGTTCGTCGCGACCGAGAGCGTCGGGGAAAAGACGGTGCGAGGCCTGCACGAACAGGGCAATCCGCGGCACCGGCTCCGCGTCGAACACGACCCGCATACCTTGCTGATCCACCTCAGCGACGAGGACGGAGCGGGATGGACCACCATCGCTCTCGACCGGGCCACCCGGCAATGGGCAGTGGCCCAGGACGCCCGACAGTCCGACACCGCTCGCGGCGCGTACGAGGCGCTCTACGACGCACCGCAGACTTCGGATTGACCGCGCTCAGACGTTGGGCGCCAGATTGACCCCGTGTCGCGGCTCGTACAGCCCGACCTCGGCACCGCTGGGCAGTCGAATCCTGGTGCAAAAGCCGTATCCCTCGTCGGAAACC
>JBPCPI010000016.1:0-4797 GCA_050999295.1 Geodermatophilaceae bacterium
CGACGAGCCGGGTGGGGCTGGGGAAATCGATGTTCGCAGCCACGCCGTCCATCGCCTCGGCGCCGAGGACGGTGGACAGGCGCTGCGTGAGCCATCGCTCGATGCCCTTCGCGGGAACGGCGATGACCTCGGCGCTGAAGGGGTCCGGCAGCGGAACCGCGAGAATCCGCGCCAGGGCGTCAGCGAGGTACGTCGAGCTTTCGGCCCGGTGAATCGTCAGCACGTTGCGGGTCCCGCCTCATCACGCTCAATCGGACAGTACCGACACCCTCGCCCAACCGACTCATCAACCGAATCGTCAGCTCCGGGATGAAGCGTTCCCAAGTCTGTGTGCGTTAGCATCACGTGCATGCGCACCACAATCAGCCTGGATGATGATGTGCTCCTCGCTGTGCAGGAGCGGGCACGGCGGGAGAAGCGCACGGCGGGGCAGGTGTTGTCAGACCTTGCCCGTCAGGCCTTGACAGGCCAGCATCGCCAGCCCGATGACCGCGGGGCGGATCATCACGGGTTCCGGCCCCTGCCGCGCCGAGGCGCCGCCATCTCCAACGCGCTGATCGACCGGCTTCGGGAGGACGAGCCCGAGTGAGGCGGGCGCTGCTCGACGTCAACGTGCTCCTGGCGCTGCTCGACAGCGATCACGTCGATCACGACCGGGCCGTCGGCTGGCTCGACGAGGAGATCGCGGCCGGCTGGGCGTCGTGCGCCATCACCGAAAACGGCTTCGTACGGATCCCGAGCCAGCCCCGCTACCCGAGCCCCATCTCAGCTGCGGAGGCCATCGAGCTGTTGAGCGAAGCGCGCGACGGCGGGCATCACGCGTTCTGGGCCTGCGAAGTCAGCGTGCTCGATTCGCAGATAGTCGACCGCTCCCGCCTGCTCGGCCCCCGCCAGGTGACCGACGCCTACCTGCTTGCCTTGGCAGCGGCGCACGACGGGCGCTTCGTCACCTTTGACCGCTCGCTATCCGTCGCTGCTGTGCACGGCGCCACCGAGGAGCACCTGACCGTCCTGTAGCCCGGCGCCTACGCCGAATTGGCTCTCGTGCACCGAACCGGCGCTGTCTCGATCGTGGCGAAACGTTCATCGTGACCCGCAACGGGGTGCCGGTGGGCGAACTCCTGCCGTTGCGACGGCATCGCTTCGTGTCCGCCGAGGCCGCTGTTGCCATGTTCCGCCGCGCGCCGCCGGTCGACTACGGCCGGGTCCGCGCTGATGTCGATCGGCTGGTTGACCAGGACACCACGCCTCATCGCTGAAGCCACCCGCCCACCACGTGGCGTCATAGACACATCAGTCGTGATCGACCTTGACCGCCTCGATCCGTCGCGGCTGCCTGTGGAGCTGGCCGTCACGGCCGACGAAAGAGCAGTTCGCCGGGATCGGCTGCAGCGTACAGAGGCGGCCTTCGACGCCGTCCCTTTCGACGGCGAGGCAGCCCGCGCCTACGGCCGGGTGTACGCCGCCGTCAGCAACGCTGGCCGAAAGGCTCGCGGTACGCGCGCGGTCGACTTGCTGATCGCCGCTACCGCGTGTGCCGCCGGCCTCCCGTTGATCACGAGGAATCCGACGACTTCGTCGGGCTCGACGGCATCGTGGACGTCATCGCGGTCTGACCGGCTGCGAAGCCGGCCACCGAGCGGCCTGTCGGGAATGGGCTGGGCTCCAAGGGCGTGCCAGCGGCTGCTGAACCTTCGATGACGCCGACGGTCTATTGCTCGGCGTGGACCGCCGCAACAAGATCGGTGTGTACGAAGTCGTCGCCCTTGAACAGGATCGGCTCGCGCGTTTCGGTGGACAGGGCGTACGCGAAGCAGTCGCCGAAGTTCAGCTGAGCCGCACTCCGGCTGCCCTTGCCGAAGTCACGGTAGGCCTGACGAGCGACTTCAGCTTGAACCGATGTGACGGCGACGATCTCGATACCCGCAGTCTCGATCACCTCGTCGAATCGTCGGGACGCCACTGGTTCGCGAGCTGAATCCACCACGACGGCCGCCTCCAGCCAGTTGGCCGCGGACATTCGTGAACGGTCCACATCGGCCAGCGCGGCGGCGTACCGGCCGGCGTCCGGCTCGTTGCGGATGATCGCCAAGACCGCCGACGAGTCAACGATCACGCGGGCAACCCCTCGTCGTCGTACAGATCGTCAATCGTCAGTGTCGCCATCGGCATGGCCGTCGAGATCAGTCGGCCCAGCTCCAAGATCCGCGCGGCGCGTCGTTCTGGGGTATCCCTGCGGGCTTGGACCCGCTCGAGGCGTTCGCGTACCGCGACGGTCACGGCTGTCGTGACGGTTTCACCGGTCAGGTTCGCCAGCTCACGGCTCAGCCGCTGGGTGTCTTCGTTCTTGATGTTGAGAGCCACTCCACCATGGTAGACGACTAAGGATGCCTTACACCAAGGAGGCGGACCGATCGGGTTGAGGCCGTACGTTGACGAGGAGGTCAGTCCCCGGTGTAGATCCGGGCGAGGTCGACCAGGATGACCTCGCCCTTCTGCCCCGCAATGTGCAGATCATCGGAGAAGCCGCCCGCGCTGAAGCAGGCAAGCCGTGCGTCGGCGGCCTGTAGGCGATCCCGCCCGCTCAGGAGGTCACGGATGCGCCGTAGCCGGTTCAGCTCCGAGATGGTCATGACCTCGCCGTACTTCGCCTCGCCGAGAAGGAGCAAGCGGCCGTGGGCGTCGACCGCCACCACGTCAACCTCATGCTTGACCCGGTTCTGAGCGTCGTTGACGACACCCGACGACACCCGAGCGGCCTGCCTACCGAGGGTGGCCGCAGCGGCGTATTCACCCGTCCACCAGCGGCAGACCGCTTCGAAGTGTGGGCCGAGCACCTGGCTGCGGAACCTCTCTTGCGAGCCACGCCACACTTCCGCGGTCCGGCCCGGCCTTTCCAGCCTGGACCACTCCTGCCGCATCACCGCGTGATAGAAGGTGAGCAGCGGCTCGGCGATCCGGTATGACGACCTCGCCGGATGGAACGGATCCACGGACCGCAAGAGAAATCCGGCGTCCTCAAGAACGGTCAATGGGTGGCGCAGGGTGTCGTCCCTCCGGCCGATGAAGGTCCCGATCGCGCCCCGGGTTGTGCGACCGTTGGCAACCGCCGCCAGCACCGAGTGATACAGCGCCGGATCGCGCAGATCGGCCTCCTCGGCAAGCAGGTAACGCGCTTCCTTGAACAGCGGCGACGCCGGGTTCAGCACTGTCCGGCAGACCCAGGAGTCGAAGTCGTCGGCATTCTCCGGACTGTCGTTGCGCACGTACTCGCGCCGGTACGCCGGTGTGCCGCCCACGATCGAATTGACCCGCAATGCCAGATCCCAATCGGTGATGCTCCAGAAGGCTGCAGCCACCCGGGGATCGAACGTCGACACGGTGAGGTCCAGACCGGCCCGCCCGCGCAGAGGCGCCGAGCCCGATAGCAACTGGCCCATGAACGACAGTGCGGAGCCGCACAAGACAAGTCGTACCCGCGAGTTCAGCCGTGCACCTCGCCTCGGCCCGAAGGCCCGCTGCACCATCGACGGCAGTGACGGCGAGGCCTTGCATAGGTACGGAAACTCATCAAGCACTACCACGATCGGCTCAATCGTCCCAAGTTCGAGCAACGTGTCCAGCGCCTGCTCCCACGAACTCAGCGCCAGCGGGACGGTCAGCCGCAGGTGTTGCCCCAGGTCGTTGCCGAGCGCTCGCAGCGACTCTGCCTCGGTTGCTTCGGTCGCGGCAAAGTAGAACCCGCCGCTTGCCACAGACAACTCCTGCAGCAGGAAGGACTTGCCCTGCCTGCGTCGCCCGGAGACGATGCCAAGGGTCGCTCCCGGCGAAGAATCGGCAGCGAAGGCTGTCAGTGCCGCCCACTCCCACGCGCGATCGAAGAGGTCCGCCGGCCGCTCCACCTGAGCC
Organism: Geodermatophilaceae bacterium; assembly: GCA_050999295.1. Taxonomy (GTDB): domain Bacteria; phylum Actinomycetota; class Actinomycetes; order Mycobacteriales; family Geodermatophilaceae; genus JACCQS01. Next base: position 3,910 of record JBPCPI010000016.1, read on the forward strand.
TCCCGAGTGGTACTGCAGTACCTGGAAGTACACTACCACCTGGATAGCTGCGGTTCCTCTTGCCGCCATACTGCCGTACGTCGGCGTCCGCGAGGGACCCGCCCGCAACTGAGCAGCCCGTTGGAGGTGCTCGACAGGGTTTGCCCCGACGAGAGGGGAGCGCGACGTGCAAGGCCTCGAGACAGCGCTGGCGGCCGCGCAGGACGACACCGAGGCGGCGACCAAGTCGGCGGTCGCGCTTACGCGGGAGCTCAAGAAAACGCGGGCGAGCGCGGTGACCGGCCAGCTCCGCGACCTCGCAAAGACGCTGGCTCAGGCCGAGCAACTCGCCGCCGAGCTCGCCGAGCAGATCAGTCGAGCACGGGCGGCGTACGACGTCGATGAAAGCGATTTACTCGCTTCCGGCGCGTACACGAAGGAACTGCTCGCCGCGGCCGCCGAGGCCGGCCTCAGCATGTTCGAGGAAGACGGCCGGCTGCTCTGCTACCCCTCCCTGATCCGAATCCTCCCCGGCGAGGCCAGCATCGAGATCGACCGGCGGAAGGAGCGCTGGATCAGGCCCTCGGTGGTCGTCGAGCGGCTCGCTTCGGCCCAGCAGGCCGGCCCACGGTTCAAGGCCGAGCCGTTCCTTGCCAGCCTCGCCGCGGCATACGACCTGGTCGTGGCCAAGCAGGGCAAGGACGGCGGTGCGATCGTCAAGCTCGAAGACGTCTACAGGGTCCTCACCTTGTTACCTGGGCAGGTCCGCGACTACAGCAAACAGGAGTTCGCCCGCGATCTGTACCTTCTCGACCTCAGCGGGTTCACCGACCACATCGGCCGAACGATGCGCTGGGCGGCCAGCACCGGCACCAGGCAGGCCGGCGTGCTCACCACGGTCGCTCGATC
>JBPCPI010000022.1:0-3631 GCA_050999295.1 Geodermatophilaceae bacterium
CCTGACAAGCTCCTCGCGCTCGCGACATGGCCATCGCCGCGCCGTGGCCCCGATTTCGCTTCCGCCGCCCGGACAGTTCTGGAAGAGGCCTGTCTGCTTGGAATCCTCGCCGGCGACGCGCTGACCGAGCCGGGTCGGGCACTGCTGACCGGGGACGTCGACCTGGAGGGTGTGGTCGGCTCGGCTCTCCCTCCGTTGATCGACCACATCCTGGTCCAGCCGGACCTCAGTGCAGTTGCCCCTGGACCGCTGGAACCGGAGTTGGCTCGATCACTGGCGATGGTTGCCGACGTCGAATCTTCTGGTGGCGCAATGGTTTTCCGCATCTCGAACGCCTCGCTCCGGCGGGCACTCGATGCGGGCTGGTCGGCACAGGACCTGCACGCTTTGTTCGCGCGGCACTCCCGGACATCGGTCCCTCAGACACTGACCTACCTGATCGACGACATCGCCCGTCGGCACGGCGGGCTCCGGGTCGGGACGGCAGCGACGTACCTGCGCAGTGATGACGAGACGCTGATCGCGCAGGTGACCGCGGATCGGCAGCTGACCGAACTCGGCCTGCGCGTGCTGGCCCCCGGCGTCCTGATCAGCACCTCCGATGCCGAGGAGGTGCTCGCCAGCCTCCGCTCGGCCGGGTACGCGCCGGCTGCTGAATCCGCGGTCGGCGTGGTCCTCTCCGGCGTGGCCCAGCGGCAACGCGCCCCCGGCCGCCGGAGCAGTCCGGCCCCGCGGCCGCAGGAGTTGACCGTCGAGGACCGACAGACCGTCGTACGGCGGATGCGCACGGGCGACTCGGCCGTTCGGGCGCAGGGCAGGTCGAGGACGAGGGCACTCCCGTCCGTTTCGGGCGTGACCACCGCGACGATCCTGGAGACGCTGCACCGGGCGATCCGGGAGGACGAAGGCCTTTGGATTGGGTACGTCAACGCCGAAGGCCAGTCGAGCCAGCGCTTCGTCGAGCCGATGACGCTGACCGGCGGCTACCTGACCGCGTACGACCATCGCCGCGAGGAACCCCGCACCTTCGCCGTACACCGGATCACCTCCGTGGTCCTCGCCGACGACTGATCGATCCGGCTCAGGTCTCGCGGGTGCGGTGATCTGGGCGCAGAGCTAGCACGAAATCGTCGGCGAATCGCTGCGACTCCTCAGGCAGCAGGGTGGTGATGGTGATCCGAAGAGCCGGCGGGCTGCTCAGTCGGAATCGCTGGCCCGCGCTCACGGCCCAGCCCAGCTCGAGGAGGCGCAAGGCGGGACCCTGCTCTTCGGCTACGGGCACCCACACGTTCAGCCCCGAGGCGCCCTGGCCGTTGATCCCCCGTTGGCGTAGCGCGTCGATCAGGGCGATGCGACGTTCGGTGTAGGTCTGTCGGGCGGTTTCCAGCAACCGATCGGTCGCCGGGTCCGACCACAGCGCGACGACGAGTTCTTGGAGCACGCTGCTCACCCAGCCGGTGCCCAGGAGCCGCCGACCTTCCACCCTGCCGATGGTGGTCGGATCCCCGGCGACCACGGCCAGGCGAAGGTCGGGACCGAAAGCTTTGGAGACCGAGCGCACGACAGCCCATCGGTCGAGTCCGGCGCGCGCCAGCAGGTGCGCCGGGGCGTCAGCCAAGCGTCCTGCATGATCGTCCTCGATCACGACGACATCCGGGAATTCCCGTACAGCCGTGACCAGCTCTGCACACCGTTGTGCGCTGAGCGCTACCCCCACCGGGTTCTGCGCTCTGGGCGTGATGACCACCGCACGCGCACCGCGGCGCAGCGCCCGATAAAGCGCGTCGACCACAGGTCCTTGGCCATCGACGGCCACCGGCTCGACCTGAAGGCCGAGGGCACGGGCAAGATCGATCAGGTTGGCGTGGCCAGGGTCCTCGATCGCAATCCGGTCACCTCGGTCGAGGTGGGCGCCGAGCGCCCGCTCGCAGGCCTCCATCGCGCCGCCGACAACGGTCAAGGCCTTGGTCGGCACTGCGTCATCGTCGAACTGGCGTTGTGCGATCTCGACGAGCGCGGGCAGATTGGGCGCCTGGCCGTACAGGCGCGGCCGGCTATCCAGCCGGGTCAGCACTGTACCGAGGTCGGGAAGCAGCGCCGGGTCAGGATTCCCGTCGGCGAGGTTGCGCACCCCGACGGGCACCTGCCCGGTGCCTCGTAGGGCTAGCGGCGGACCCAGGCTGATCCTCGTGCCGCCGCGCCCACGCGTCGTCACCAGACCGCGATCACGCAGGACGCGGTAGGCCGCGGCGACCGTGGACGCACTGACCTGCAGGTCTCGGGCGAGCTCCCGGATCGGAGGCAGATCCTGGCCGGGTCGCAGGGCACCGCTCAACATGCCGGCTTCGATGCTGGCCGCGATCTGACTCGAGCCTTGACCTTCCACGTGATATTGGTAACGTTCTGTGCTGAACATAATCTCCTTTGTACTACTACATAGCCCTACTACATACCGCAGGAGCACGGCATGTCCGCACCTCAGGGGAACACACCTGACGGGGGCTCACCTCCTCGCAGCTCGATGAAGACAGTTGTGACGGCCAGCTTCGTCGGTACGGCGATCGAGTGGTACGACTTCTTCCTCTATGGCACGGCGGCGGCGCTGGTCTTCGGTCAGCTGTTCTTCCCCGGCTTCGATGATGCGGCCGGACTGCTCGCCGCCTTCGCGACGTTTGCGGTCGGGTTTGCCGCGCGGCCCATCGGCGGGCTCATCTTCGGGCACTTCGGAGATCGAGTCGGTCGGAAGCGGATGCTGATCCTGTCGCTGTTGATCATGGGCGTTGGCACCTTCGCCATCGGTCTGTTGCCGACCTATGACGCGATCGGGGTCTGGGCACCTGTGCTGCTGGTGCTGATGCGCATCCTGCAGGGCATTGGGATCGGCGGCGAATGGGGCGGGGCAGTTCTGTTGACGGTCGAGCACTCACCGACCGGGAAGCGCGGCTTCTATGGCAGTTTCCCGCAGATGGGGGTCCCGGCGGGCCTGTTGCTGTCCACCGGCGTCTTCGCCCTGGTGCGGTGGGCCACGACCGAAGAGGCCTTTCTTGCCTACGGGTGGCGCATTCCGTTCCTGCTCAGTGCGGTCCTCGTGCTGGTCGGCTACTTCGTCCGCCAGAAGGTTCTCGAGTCCCCGGTCTTCGCGCAGGTAAAGACATCCAAGACCGAGTCCCGCAAACCCCTGATCGACGTGGTGAAGGCCTACCCGAAGCAGCTGCTGATCGGCGCCGGCATGCGGGCCGCCGAGAACGTGATCTTCCCCATCTTCACGGTGTTCGTGCTGAGCTACGGCGCGGGTCTCGGCATCTCGGAAGTCACGCTACTCACCGGCGTGATCATCTCCTCCGTAGTCGGGCTGGTCAGTATCCCCTTCTGGGGGGCGCTGTCGGACCGCTACAACCGTCGCGGCGTGTACATGGCCGGCGCGGTGTTCTCGACCCTGTTCGCTTTCCCCTTCTTCTGGCTGGTGAGCACCGGCACCGCGGCCCTCATCTGGCTCGCCATACTCCTGGGCGTCAATGTCGGACACAACCTGATGTACGGACCGCAGGCGACGATGTTCGCCGAACTCTTCGGCACCAAGGTTCGCTATAGCGGCGTGTCGATCGTTTACCAGATCACCTCGGTCTTCGCC
>JBPCPI010000035.1:0-52343 GCA_050999295.1 Geodermatophilaceae bacterium
CACCGTAGCGGCTGACGGCGACCTCGCCCAGATCGAGGGTCACCCGTTCGGGTCCATCGTGCACACCGGAGCCCGGTTTGACCCGGGTGACGTCCGGCTGCTCTCACCGATCCTGCCCAGCAAGGTGCTCGGCGTGGGACGCAACTACGCCGACCACGCAGCCGAAATGGGAGGCGAGGTACCGGCCGAGCCGATGATCTTCCTCAAGCCCTCGACCTCGGTGATCGGCCCGGGCGACCTCATCCGACTTCCCGAACTGTCAACCAATGTCCACCACGAGGCCGAACTGGCCGTCGTCATCGGAGCGACGGGTGCTCGGCGCGTGTCCGAGGCGAACGCCATGGCCAGTGTCTTGGGCTACACCTGCGGAAATGACGTGACCGCGCGGGATCTACAGAAGAAGGACGTGCAGTTCACCCGCGCGAAAGGATTCGATTCCTTCTGCCCGATCGGACCATGGATCGACACCGAGTTCGACCCGAGCGACGCCGAGGTGCGTTGCGAGGTCGACGGGGAGCTGCGCCAGAGTGGCCGGACCAGCCAGTTGATCCACTCGATCCCGAAGCTTATCGCGTTCATCTCCGAGATCATGACCCTGCTGCCCGGCGATGTGATCCTCACCGGAACCCCGGCCGGAGTCGGGCCGATTTCTGCCGGGCAACGGGTCGACGTCATCATCGAGAACCTGGGAACGCTGCCCAATCCCGTTGTGGGGCCGGACGGTTCAGCGCCCGCTCACAACGGTAAACTGGCATGACCGGCCAGACCGACCGCCCGGTACGCGTGCGATTCTGCCCGTCACCAACCGGCACCGTGCACGTCGGGCTGATCCGTACGGCGCTGTTCAACTGGGCGTACGCGCGCCACCACGGCGGGACCTTCGTCTTCCGGATCGAGGACACCGACGCGAGTCGGGACACCGAGGCCTCCTACCACCATCTGCTGGACAGCCTGCGGTGGCTCGGGTTGGACTGGGACGAGGGGCCAGAGGTGGGCGGACCGCATGCGCCCTACCGGCAGTCCGAGCGCGATGGCATCTACGCCGACGTCGCGGCTCGGCTGCTCGGCTCCGGTGCTGCCTACGAGTCGTACTCCAATGTGGAGGAGATCGAGGCCAGACACCGGGCCGCGGGCCGCGATCCGAAGCTGGGCTATGACAACTTCGACCGCGACCTGTCTGCCGAACAGGTGGCGGCCTTCCGCACTGAGCATCGAGCCCCGGTCATCCGGCTTCGGATGCCCGACCACGATTTGGTCTGGAACGACCTCGTCCGGGGTGAGGTCTGTTTTGCCGCCGCCTCGGTACCCGACTTCGTCATCGTGCGGGCCAACGGCATTCCGCTCTACCCGTTCGTGAACCCGGTCGACGATGCGCTCATGGAGATCACCGATGTACTCCGCGGCGAGGATGTGCTGCCGTCCACTCCACGGCAGCTCGCGCTCTACGAGGCACTGTCTGCGATCGGCGTCGGAACCGGCCCTCCGCGCTTCGGTCATCTTCCCTACGTCACCGGCGAGGGCAGCAAGAAGCTGTCCAAGCGTGATCCGCAGGCGTCGCTGGACCTTTATCGCGAGCGCGGCTTCATACCGGAGGGCCTGCTCAATTACCTTGCGTTGCTCGGTTGGTCGATCGCCGACGATCGCGACATCTTCTCGACGTCGGAGATGGCCGCCGCCTTCGACATCAGCAAGGTCAGCGCCAACCCTGCGCGGTTCGACATCCGCAAGGCCGAGGCGATCAACGCGACTCATCTGCGCGCCCTCGAGCCGGAGGATTTCCTGGACCGGGTCAGGCCCTACCTGGTCCACGCAGGGCTGCTCAGCGATCCGCCGACGGATGAGCAACTGGAGTTGCTGCGCGGGGCGGGGCCGCTCGTCCAGGAGCGGATGAATGTCCTGTCCGAGGCGACTGGCCTGCTCGGCTTCCTGTTCGTCGACGAGGCGGACTTCAGGATCGAACCGGACAGCGCCGCGAAGGTTCTCGACGACTCGGCGCGGCCGATTCTCACCGCCGCGTCGCGGGCCCTGGCCGCGTTGCCGCACTGGGTGGCCGCGGAGATCGAGACCGCACTGAAGGCATCGCTGGTCGATGAGTTGGGCATCAAGCCGCGCAAGGCTTTTGCCCCCATCCGGGTCGCCGTCTGCGGTCGTACGGTCTCTCCGCCGTTGTACGAATCGCTGGAACTCCTCGGCCGGGAGCGGTCCCTGCACCGCTTGACTGCCGCGGCCGGTGATGAGCGCAGCGATGACTGACCGGCCGGGCACTGCAGACCCCGGATCCCATCCCGGGCCCGTGCCGGCAGCCAGCGGTCCGCCGGCCGGGCCACCTGTTGTGCGTTCTGCGCCTGCTCCAGTCTTCGGCTGGTACATCCCGGCCGGCCCACCAGAGACCGTCGCCTCGGCAGGGAACGGGCCGCCAGCCGGATATGCGCTGTCACCCGCGTACGCCCCCGCCTACGGATACCCATCCCGGCCCGGTTATGCCGTTTCGGGCTTTGCGCCGCAGGGCTACGCGCCGCCGTACCCCCCCGCGCCGTACGGTCATTGGTATCCGCCAGGCCAGGCGTGGGGGCCGGTGCGAAAACCGAGCTTCGCCAGGGTCCCGCATCCCGAGCCGCAGCCCTATCTGCGGCTGATGCGAACCGCGAACTACCGCTGGTGGCGGCCCGTACTTGGGCTGCTCGCTTTCCTCGGCTGCTACTTCGTGGCGGCCGTCCTGGTCCTGCTGGTCGCCATCGCGGCTGGGATGGATCTCGACCCCCTCCGGCTCGAAGACCTCACCGATCCCGCCGTGCTGGCCCTGACGAACGTCAGTCTCATCGTCGCCATCCCATCGGTGTGGGTCGCGTGGGCTGTGCACACCGAGCGGATCGGCTGGGCCTCTTCGGTACTTGGCCGGATCCGGTGGCGCCTGATGTGGCGGTACGGCCTGATCGGACTGGCCGTCCTGGGCGTCAGCACGCTGCTCGGTCTTGCCTTCTCAAGTGACCTCGTGACGACCTCGGGGTTCGATGCGAATTCCTACGGCCTGCTGATCCTGGTAGTCCTCTTCAGCACGCCGCTGCAGTCCGCCGCCGAGGAGTACGTGTTCCGCGGCTACCTGAGTCAGGCCATCTCGTCGTGGATCCCGTCGCTCACGACCGGTGCGGTCCTGACCGGCCTGATCACCGCGACACTGTTCTCCCTGATCCATATTCCAGGAGACTTCCTGACCTTCTTCGACCGATTCGCTTTCGGCCTCGCCGCCTCCGCCGTCGTCTGGTTGACCGGTGGGCTGGAGGCTGCGATCGCCCTGCATGCGGCGAACAACGTATGGGTGTTCCTCGTCTACGGCGCCCTTGGCGATTCGCCAAGTTCCGACATCCAGGGCGACCCCGGAACCGCCGCCCTGCTGGTCGCGGTGGACGTACTCGTGATGAGCCTCTACGTCTGGATCGTGGCCAGGACCCGCAAGCGCTGGCATCCCGAGACCCTGAGCCGGGCCGCCGATCGGAGCACCGCGATGCTCCCGCTCGCCCCGCCCGGTCCCGCGCCGCCACCGGGTTGGGGCGCCGCTGGTCCCGGGTGGGGTGGCCAGCCTCCGTACGACCCGGCGCCGTACGCCCCGACTTCCTCATCGGGCCCGTGACGAGCCGGGGCGGGTTCGCCGCGGTCGGCGCGGGTTGGGTAGAGTTGAGGTTCGGTGCGGGAGGTCAACGCACATTTGGGGTATGGGGTAATTGGCAGCCCGTCGGTTTCTGGCACCGTTAGTCTAGGTTCGAGTCCTGGTACCCCAGCGCTCATCGTGCGCACCGTTCCATGGTGGTGCGCCGGCACGAAGGCACCAGGCAGAGCATCGCAGGACACCACCGCACGGCCCCGTCGTCTAGAGGCCCAGGACGCCGCCCTCTCAAGGCGGTAGCGCCGGTTCGAATCCGGTCGGGGCTACATCCGCACCCCTGCACTCTGAGGGCTGACCGTGTCGTCGATGAAGGGTCGTCGGCGTTCCAGCGTGATCCAGCTTGGTGTTCGGAGAACTCGCCCAGTTCATTCGAATGTAAGCCGACAACGCGAGCGCTCAGGATTTTCCTAGCCCTGACCATAGGAACTGCGAAGCTTGGCTGCTGGCAGTGATCGGACCTCGCGTTTGTTCGGATTTCCAACAACACGGCTCGATGAACAAGGGTCGACTGGTCAAAGCCCTGCGCAACTCATGATCTAGCCGGGGGTCGTCCCCCGCAGCGTGCGCCGACCGCAAAGATGTCCTCGTGCGCAGTCATGCCGACGAACAGTCGCGGGCGATCCTGACCGTGCTCCTCGGAGAGCCGATCGTTGCCGCGACTCCGATCTCGGACGGTTTCACCGCGGCCCTGGTGTACCGGATCTCGTTGTCAGGGGGCCGGAGCGCGGTCGCGAAGGTGGCCCCTTGGACCGCCGAGCGCGAGCAGGTCCTGGCCGGGCTCCGGATCGAAACGCAGGTCCTGTCCGCGTTGGCGGCACCCTTCCTGCCGCGACTGCTGGCTGCTGACGTCATCGGAGGCGCGCTGGTCATCGAGGATCTCGGTACGGCCGGCTGGCTGCCGCACGGCACCGACGACCAGTGGCCCGTACCTCCGCAGGCAGCCGCTGAGTCGATCTGGCGGACCGCGGAGGCCATTCGGGCGCTTCCGGTACCCCCCGGTCTGCCGGTTGGGCACAGCGGCCTGTCCACAGTGTGGGACCGGGTCGAGGAACTGGACCGCACACCGATGGGGATCAGCGAGGCTTGGTGGCACCAGACCGGGCCTCTGTTACGGCAGGCTGCGGCCCAGCACGACTTCGCCGTGAGTGTCCTGGTCCACGGTGACTTCAAGGGCGCGAACCTCTGCCTGCGCGACGGCTTCGTGGTTGCCGTGGACTGGTCCGGTGCGCACCTGGGCGATCCGAGTACCGACGTCCTCGAGGCTGCCATCTGGCTGCGGATGGCCGGTGCGAAGGTGCTGCCTCCAGGGCTTGAGATGCTGCCCCTGCTCGCGGTCTACGGCGGGCTGCTGGTCCAGGAGTTCCTCACCCTGGCCTGGAAGCCCGATGCTCATGGTCAGCGGGCCCGTGATCTCAAACGCCGTACGGCCTTGGAGGCATTGTCGGGATTCAGTGAGTTGATCGGGGTCCCCTCGCCCACGGCATGACCGGTCGCGAACTCAAGCGGTGAGCGATTTCGCTGCCTCGAGCACCGCCGTGACGAGCGCGGCCTGCGGGCGGCGCCCAAGGCGTTCGAGTGGCCCGGAGACCGACACGGCCGCGATCACCCCTCCGTCGGCGTCTCGTACGGGCGCGGAGATCGACCCGACGCCGGCCTCGCGTTCGCCGCTGCTGTGGGCGTAGCCCCGGCGGCGAACCTCGGACAGGGTCCGGGCTGAGAACGATGTGCGGTCGAGGATGGCGGCCGCGGCCCGATTGTCGCCGATCGACCAGGCGAGCAGTACGTGGGCTGCCGACCCGGCGGTCATTGGCAGCCGGGCGCCGAGCGGAACGGTGTCTCGCAAGCCGCTGGCGCGTTCGGCCGAAGCGATGCACAGCCGTACGTCGGCCTCGCGCCGAAAGAGTTGGGCACTCTCTCCGGTGTCCCGACACAGTTGCTCGAGGATCGGTCCGGCGCGCCTGGCCAGGCCGGGGACCCCACCGTTGCTCAGGTCGGCCAGCAGTGGGCCGGGTAGCCAAGCGCCCTCGTCGTTTCGGCGCAGCAGGCCGTGACCCTCCAGCGCCGCCGCTATCCGATGGGCGGTCGCCTTGGGCAGTTCTGTCTCCTGGACCAGCCCGGTCAGCGTGACCGGGGAGACAGCCGCCCGGCGCAGGATCAGCACCGCTTTGTCCAACACCCCGATACCGCTACTGTGTTCCACAACGCGATACTAGCGTCTCAGATGGTGAGACAGCGCATCGAGCACGACGAGAGTGGGGTTCGGAATGTCCGGCACTTTGGCGGAAAAGGTCTGGGAGAGCCACGTCGTACGACGGGCCGACGACGAACCGGATCTGCTCTTCATCGATCTGCATCTGGTGCACGAAGTGACCAGTCCGCAGGCCTTCGACGGGCTGCGGGTGGCCGGTCGTCAGGTCCGCCGACCCGACCTCACGCTGGCGACCGAGGACCACAACGTCCCCACGCTCGACCTGGACAAGCCGATCGCCGACCTGGTCTCCCGCACCCAGATCGAGACGCTACGCCGCAATTGCGCGGAATTCGGGATCCGCCTGCACGCGATGGGTGCGGCCGAACAAGGGATCGTGCACGTCATCGGGCCCCAACTCGGGCTGACCCAACCGGGAATGACGATCGTGTGCGGAGACAGCCACACCTCCACCCATGGCGCGTTCGGTGCGCTCGCCTTCGGGATCGGGACCAGCGAGGTCGAACACGTTCTGGCGACCCAGACCCTGACCGGCGTGCGGCCCAGGACGATGGCGGTGAACATCGACGGCCAGCTTCCGGCCGGCGTCAGCGCCAAGGACATGATCCTCGCGTTGATCACCCAGATCGGGACCGGTGGGGGACAGGGATACGTGCTCGAGTACCGCGGTGCGGCGATCGAGGCGTTGTCCATGGAAGGCCGGATGACCGTCTGCAACATGTCGATCGAAGCCGGTGCCAGGGCCGGGATGATCGCTCCCGACGAGACCACCTTCGCTTTCCTCGAAGGCCGCCCCAACGCGCCCGTCGGGGCCGCCTGGGAGGAGGCGGCGGCGTACTGGCGGACCCTTCGCTCCGACCAGGACGCGAGTTTCGACGCCGAGGTCCACCTCGACGCCAGCACGCTGTCACCGTTCGTGACCTGGGGCACCAATCCCGGCCAGGGCGCAGCGCTGAGTGCCACCGTGCCGGATCCCACGGACTTCACCGACCCGGGCCAGCGAGTATCCGCCGAGAAGGCGTTGGCCTACATGGATCTTGCCCCTGGGACGCCACTGCGCGAGGTGACCGTGGACACGGTGTTCGTCGGATCCTGTACCAACGGTCGCATCGAGGATCTTCGGATAGCGGCGGATCTGTTGCGCGGCAGGAGAGTTGCGTCCTCGGTCCGGATGTTGGTGGTGCCAGGTTCGATGCGGGTCAAAGCCGCCGCGGAGGAAGAGGGCTTGGATCAGGTCTTTCTCGAGGCCGGGGCGGAATGGCGAAGCGCCGGCTGCTCGATGTGTCTGGGCATGAACCCTGACCAGTTGGCGCCCGGTGAGCGTTCGGCCTCGACGTCCAACCGCAATTTCGAAGGGCGTCAGGGCAAGGGCGGTCGTACCCACCTGGTCTCCCCAGCGGTTGCGGCCGCGACCGCTGTCACCGGTCACCTCGCCTCGCCGGCCGATCTGGCGGCCCGGTCATGAATCCGTTCAGGGTGCACCGCGGGATCGTCGCGCCGCTGCGGCGTACGAACGTCGACACCGACCAGATCATCCCGGCGGTGTACCTCAAGCGGGTGACCCGGACCGGTTTCGAGGACGGCCTGTTCTCGGCCTGGCGGACCAACGAGCTCGACTTCGTCCTCAACAAACCGCAGTACGCCAGATCGTCGATCTTGGTGGCCGACAACGACTTCGGCACCGGCTCCTCGCGGGAGCATGCGGTCTGGGCGCTGATGGACTATGGCTTCCGAGTTGTGATCGCCCCCCGTTTCGGGGACATCTTCAGCAACAATGCGCTCAAGACCGGATTGCTGGTCATCGAAGCTCCGATCAGTACGGTCGAGAAGCTTTGGGAGCACGCAGAATCACACCCGGAGCAGCCTGTCGAGGTAGATCTCGAAGCGAACGAGGTCCGGTACGGCGACAGCGTGACCACGTTCGAGATCGACGCATACGCCCGCTGGCGCCTGCTGGAAGGCCTCGACGACATCGCGCTGACCGAGCGGCACGACGATTTGATCACTGAGTTCGAAAAGTCGCGCCCGGAGCGGCTTCCCAGCATCAGCTAGATCATTGTGGTACGAAACCCCTTGCCAGATACGACGAAACGCCGGGCGGGTAGTTGAGTCTTGCCCGTGCAGGGCATAGTTTCGACGGCAGGGTGATATACCCATCTACACCAGAGAGCACCGCTACGGTGCAACTCTGCAACGTCCGGGAGGACACGTGAACAAAGCTGAACTGATCGAGGCGGTGTCGACCAAGACCACCATCGACAAGAAATCTGCTGGTGCCGTGGTCGAGGCAATGGTCGACGCGGTCCTGCGCGCTGTCGCCACCGGAGAGCGCGTGGCCATCACCGGTTTCGGCGTCTTCGAGAAGCGCGAGCGTGCTGCGCGCACCGCCCGTAACCCACGCACCGGGGTTGCCATCCGGCTCAAGAAGACCTCGGTTCCAGCATTCCGTCCGGGTCAAGGTTTCAAGGACGTGGTCAGCGGAGCCAAGCGACTGACCAAGAACACCACCGCCAAGCGCACATCCGCGTCATCCGCCAGCAAGGCCACCGCGACCAAGGGCACCGCGAAGAAGGCGGCCCCGGCCAAGCGGGGGACTGCCACGAAGACGGCCGCGCCAGCCAAGCGCGCTGCGGCCAGGACCCTGGCGAAGAAGGCTCCCGCGAAGAAGGCGGCCACCAAGAAGTCCGCGGCCAAGACCTTGGCGAAGAAGGGTCCGGCGAAGAAGGCGACGAAGAGCAGGAAGTAGCGTCAACCTCGCCGCCGACGACAGGGCACTTCCACGTAATAGGTCCCCACAGACGGAGTTCTGCGGGGACCTATTACGTCAACATTGCTGGTTGTTCAGGGTCGGCTACATGCCGGGCGGCGGGTAGTAATCGGCGCGGACCGGTCCCGCCCCGGAGGCCAAGGCCCACACACCGGCTTTCGCGGCGATCTGGGGCATCGGCTCCGGTGCCCCGGAGGACGGCAGTGACGTGATGAGCGCGGGTATGACCCCGCCCTGGCTGACGATGACCGTCACCTGATCGACCGAAGCGAGGTCGGACGAGAACCGGTCGGCGGCAGCCTGCGGATCTGCCGCGAACTCGTCCTCACCGAACATCGGTGTTTCCTCGACGGCCAGACCGGTCGCCTTCGCAAGTGGTTCGACTGTCTGGACGCACCGCAGCGCGGGCGCTGAGAGCACCCGCGTAGGCGCGAAGGCGGCGAGCAGGGGCACCAATCGGTCGGCCTGTTGCAGACCGCGCTCCGATAGCGGCCGTGCGATGTCGGCGCCGTCGAAGTCACTGCGCCGCCCCGCATCTGCGTGGCGGACCAGTACCACCCGCACGACGCCGGGTGGCTGGTCGGCCAGTTCATCGGCCAATCGCCGGTCGTGGGCGTAGGTGAGTTTCCGGGTAGCGCGGGTCAACGGAACCCAGCGGACCTTGTCGACCTCCCGGCTGGGCACGAAGTCTCCACCAGTCGGCCGCATCGACCAGTAGGTGACCTCCTTGGGGCCGTCGAGAGTCCGGTAACGGATCGTGGGCATCCGGTGTCCGACCACAACCGACACGCCCGTTTCCTCCGCGACCTCTCGTACCGCCGCGGTGAGCAGTGCCTCGTGCTTATGCAGCTTGCCTTTCGGGAAGGTCCAGTCGCGGTAACGGGGACGATGGACGAGCAGGACCTCGAGGGTCTCCGACTCGCAATTTTGCCGCCAGAGGATCCCGCCTGCGGCGCGGATCGGCATCTAGGGCCGCCTCGAGAAACGATCCCCGCGTGTCGACACCGCGCTAGCTCACCCGGTCGGCAAGTCCGGCGATGAGCGCTGCCTGATAGTCCTCATCGCCGGACTGCGTCCAGGCTCCGTCGGAACTGAGTTTCCAGCAACGCACGGCCGGTCCCCATGCCGATGCCGTCACCTCGGCCAATTGGGCACGGGCCAGCGGGTCGGTGACCTGCAGCATGACTTCGATCCGCCGATCGAGGTTGCGGTGCATCATGTCAGCGCTTCCGAGCCACCACTCCTCCTCGTTGTCGTTGCAGAAGTTCACGACCCGGGAGTGCTCGAGGAAGCGCCCGACGATCGAGCGAACCTCGATGTTCTCGGACAAGCCGGGCACTCCGGGACGCAACGCACAGATTCCGCGAACCAGCAGCCGGACCGGTACGCCGGCCTGGGAGGCGCCATACAGACCATCGATGATGCCCTCGTCGACGATCGAGTTGATCTTGAACATGATGCCGCTCGGGCGGCCCTCCCCGGCATGGGAGATCTCCCGGGCGATCCGATCCAGCAAACCCTGCCGGATGCCGCGCGGCGACACGAGCAGGGTGCGGTAGTTCGTCTGGCGCGAGTATCCGGTCAGGGCATTGAACAGATCAGTGAGATCCGCCCCCACCCGGGAGTCTGCAGTAAGGACGCCGAAGTCCTCGTAGAGGCGCGCAGTCTTCGGGTTGTAGTTGCCGGTCCCGAGGTGGCAGTAACGCCGGATGACGCCGTTCTCGCTGCGTACGACCAGCGACGTCTTGCAATGCGTCTTCAGCCCCACCAGCCCGTACACGACGTGGCAGCCGGCCTGCTCGAGTTGCCGTGCCCAACTGATGTTGGCTGCCTCGTCGAAGCGGGCCTTGATCTCCACCAGGACCACGACCTGCTTGCCGGCCCGGGCGGCGTCGCTCAGCGCTTCCACGATGGGGGAGTCACCGGAGGTCCGGTAAAGAGTCTGCTTGATCGCCAGCACGTGCGGGTCCTCGGCCGCCTGCTCGATGAACCGCTGGACGCTGGTGGCGAAGGAGTCGTAGGGATGGTGGACCAGCACGTCGCCCTCACGCAGGGTGGCAAACACGCTCTTGGGGGACTCACCCTCGGACAATCGAGGGTGCGTGGCGGGGACGAAGGTTTCGTCCTTGAGCTCAGGGCGGTCCAGGTCGTAGACGGCCATCAGCGCCGAGAGATCCAACAACCCCGAGACCCGGACAACGTCCGACTCGGTGATCCCGAGTTCGGAGAGCAGGAACCCGAGTACCTCGGGATCCATGCTGTCGGTGACCTCCAGCCGTACCGCCGGTCCGAACCGGCGCCGCGCGAGCTCACGTTCCAGGGCCTGCAGCAAGTCCTCGTCGCGATCGTCCTCGACATCGAAGTCGGCGTTGCGGGTCACCCGGAAGACGTGCTGGGCGATGACCTCGTTGCCGGGGAACAGCTGAGGCATGTGCGCCGAGATGAGGTCTTCGAGCGGCAGGAAGCTCTGTCCATCGGCCAGAATCACGAACCGGGGCACGTTGTTGGGTACCTTGACCCGGGCGAATCGCGACGGACCTCCGACGTGGTCACGGATCAGCACTGCGAGGTTCAGGGACAGGCCTGAGATGTAGGGGAACGGGTGCGCGGGATCGACGGCCAGGGGCGTGAGGACCGGGAACACGTGGTCGCGGAAGTACTCCCGCAAGCGGGCGGCCTCGGCCCGCTCCAACTCCTCCCAATGGACGATGCGGATGCCCTCGGCCTCCAACGCCGGCGCGATGTCCCTGCCGAAGCACGCCGCGTGCTGGGTGGACAGGTCCTGGGTACGGACGTTGATCTGCTCCAACTGCTCCCGCGGCGATAGCCCGTCGGGCGAGCGCAACGAAAGACCGGTGCTCTGGCGCCGCTTGAGACCGGCGACCCGGACCATGTAGAACTCGTCGAGGTTCGAGGCGAAGATCGCCAGGAATTTCATCCGCTCGAGCAGCGGCAGTTTCGGGTCTTCGGCCAGCGCCAGAACGCGGGCGTTGAAGTCCAGCCAGGACAGTTCACGGTTGAGGTATCGATGGGGCTGCGGGGTGGCGGTGTCGGCTGTGGCCGGTGCGGCCCCGTTGCCCCGGCTCTCCGCGGGCACATCGTGACCGGCAGCGGAGTGTCCTGGGTCCGCGGTCGCCCGGCTGTCCGAGGCGATCGCTGCGGGATCGGGCATGACTCCATGATGGCCCACGAAGGTGAACGTCGGTCAACAAACTCAGACCAGGCGCTCCGACCCAACTGGACACCCGGCTCGCTGGCCGGTTCAGGGCAGCGTGATCAAGGTTACCTTCCGGACCACCCCGCCGTCGTCGTAGTCCAGCCGCACCCGCTGGCCCACTCGGAGCAGCCGCAAGCCGCCTGCTCGAAAGGCCGCACCCGGGAAGGCCTCACGGCGTCCGTTGTCATGCAGAACCGCCCCGGCGCCGACGTCCGGGTCGAATGCCGAGACGGTCGCCTGTCGCGAATTCGGCTGGCCCAGGACGGGGTCCGGTGCCGCACGCGAGGGGTCAGCAGGCACAGGCGACCAGGCCAGGCGCCAGTACGGCCAGTTGCGCGGCGGTTGCCGGTCCGAGGCCGAGCCGGGCAGCCACCGCGACGTCGGCCGGTGTGTCGACATCGCGGCGAAGGGTCGGCCAGTCTCCGGCCAGGAGATGCGCGCCGTGCCGGCGGTGGGCTCGCGCCGACCCGATCCCGAATCGCGGTTCGAGGTCGTGTCCGGGCAGCGCGCTGAGCAGGGTCGTCCCGGTGCCCTGCACGTCGGCAACGAAGGCCCGGCGGTATCCAGTGGCCTGCTCCAGCGCCTCGGTCAGTTCTCCCGGTCGAAGTGCTGCCAGGTCGGCAGACAGCGCGGCTACCGCAGCGTCCGGCCGGTGTACGACGGCGAGTCCGGCGCCGTACCGTAAGGCTGCGTTGAGTCCATCGTCAGGAGCATCGGGTACGACCCGCGCCCCGAGCGCGGACAGGGTCACCGCGGCCAGCCGGTCGTCGGTCACTACGACGACGTCAGCCACGCTCGTCGAGGCCAGTGCCGCGCAGACGGTGTCGCTGGCCATGGCGAGAGCGATCCGGCCGTTGGCCGGAAGCCGATCCTCAGCGGCCGGCTGATCGGCCGCTGCTTGATCGGCCAGAAGGAGGTTGTCGGGTGTGCTGCCAGCCAGTGCCGCGGACAGCCGGGTCTTTGCCAGGGCCAGCCGCTTGACCGGGAGAACGATCGACCACCTCATCCCGGCCGGGGTGGTTCCCGGCTTCGCCCGGCCGCTCGACATCACGTCTCTCAGCATGGCACCTCCTCGATGAGTGAGCCGGAAGCCTCGATGAGCACCATTACCCACGGTCGCGGGCACATCAGCTGGGGACTGTGGCTGATGATCATCATCTTCCATCCGATGGCCGACCTGATCTTCCGGCGCGAGGTTTGGCACAGAGAGCGAATTCCGCGCTCCGGACCCGCGATCATCGTGGCCAATCATGTGTCCATCGCCGACCCGGTCTCCTTCGCTCGGGCGGTCTGGGATGCCGGTCGGATTCCACAGTTCCTGGCCAAGAGCTCTCTCTACCGTGGCGTTGTCGGCGTCATCCTGCGCAGTGCCGGGCAGATCCCGGTCTATCGTGCGACCAGTACGGCGCAGGACTCCCTCCGTGCGGCCGTCTCGGCCCTGCAGCGTGGAGAGGTGGTCTGCATCTACCCCGAGGGCACGGTCACGCGTGATCCGAACTGGTGGCCCATGGTGGCCAAGAACGGCGTGGCGAGATTGGCGCTGGCCGCCGATGCGCCGGTCATCCCGGTCGGTCAATGGGGTCCGCAATTGACCCACGACTACCACACCAAGCGGTGGTCGGTGTTCCCCCGTAAGAAGACCATCTGCAACGTGGGGGAACCGGTGGACCTCTCGGCCTTCCGGGGCCGGCCGGTCACACCTGCGTTGTTGCGTGAGATCACCGACGAGGTGATGTTCCGGGTGCGCGATCAGCTTGCCGAGATCCGTCAGGAGCCGCCGCCGCCAACGTTCTACCGGGATGCC
Organism: Geodermatophilaceae bacterium; assembly: GCA_050999295.1. Lineage (GTDB taxonomy): Bacteria > Actinomycetota > Actinomycetes > Mycobacteriales > Geodermatophilaceae > JACCQS01. Next base: position 13,659 of record JBPCPI010000035.1, read on the forward strand.
ATGACCGGGACCGACGAATGAGTTCGGTTCGCCGGGTGGCCGTGCTGGGGGCTGGCAGTTGGGGGACGCCGTTCAGCAAGGTCGTTGCCGACGCCGGGGCCGACGTGGTGCTCTGGGCCAGGCGAGCAGAACTCGCCGAGACGATCCAGACTTCGCGCGAGAACCCGGACTACCTAGCGGGGCTTCGCCTGCCCGACAGCATTCGGGCCACCGCCGATGCGCGCGATGCGCTGACGGATGCACAGTTCGTCGTGCTCGCCGTCCCATCGCAGACGTTGCGGGAGAATCTCGGACGCTGGCGGACCGACCTGCCTCCCGATGCCACGTACGTGAGCCTGATGAAGGGCATCGAACTCGGTACGGCGAAGCGGATGAGTGAGGTCATCATCGAGGTGGCTGGCGTGTCCGCAGATCAGGTCGCAGTGGTCACGGGCCCTAATCTCGCCCGCGAGATCGCCGAGGAGCAGCCCTCCGCGACCGTCGTCGCGTGTTCGGACCACGACCGCGCCGTCCTGGTACAGCAGGCCTGCCGGACTGCCTACCTGCGGCCCTACACCAATACCGACGTGGTGGGTTGTGAGCTCGGCGGCGCCATCAAGAACGTCATCGCCCTGGCCGTCGGTATCGCCGGGGGGATGGGGTTCGGCGACAACACCCGGGCCAGCCTGATCACCCGCGGACTCGCCGAGATGGCGCGGTTGGGCGTCAGCCTGGGCGCAGAACCGGGGACCTTTGCCGGCCTTGCCGGCCTGGGGGATCTCGTCGCGACCTGTTCCTCACCGCTGTCGCGCAATCGCAGCTTCGGTGAGCGGCTGGGCCGGGGTCAGACCTTCGCGCAGGTCCTCGCCGAGACCAGACAGATCGCCGAGGGCGTCAAGTCGTGCCGTTCGGTGCTCGATCTGGGGCAACGAGCCGGAGTGGACATGCCGATCACCGAGGCGGTCGTGCAGATCTGTCACGAAGGCGCCTCGGCGGCCTCGATCGTGCGAGCGATGATGGCCCGACAGGCCAAAGCGGAGTGAGAGGTGACATGAACGCAAGTACTCGCGGCGACGGCACCCGAGTGATCCACGCAGGGAGCACCGATCCCGCCCCCGGGCGCCCGCTGAACAACGGTCCGGTCTTTGCCGCGCCCTTCCACCTCGCCGGGGCCGAACCCGGTGCCGACGGGGCGGATGTCTATGCCCGGTACGACAATCCGACCCTGCGGGACTTCGAGGGCTCACTCGGCGGCCTGGACGAGGGGCGCTGCTTGGTTTTCGCCTCCGGCATGGCGGCGCTGTCTGCGGTCTTCTACTCCTGCTTGTCCGCTGGCCAGCGGCTGCTGATTCCCTCTGATGGCTACTTCACCGGGCGGCTGATGGCCGAGGCGCAGCTGCGCCGGTTCGGCATCGAGGTCGCGACGGTTCCCACCGCGGCCGTCGAGCAGCGACTGCGGGCCGGCGACTTCCCCCGGGCGCGGCTGATCCTGGTCGAGACACCGAGCAATCCCAGTCTGGATGTCTGCGACATTGCGGTCATCGCCGACCTTGCTCATGCCCAAGGCGCCTTGCTGGCGGTGGACAACACGACTGCCACGCCGTTGGGTCAACGACCGTTGGCCTTGGGTGCCGACATCGTGGTCGCGGCTGACACGAAGGCATTGGCCGGACACAGCGATCTGTTGATGGGGCACGTTTCGGTCACCGACGATGACCTGTTCGCGAGCTTCAAGAACTGGCGGGACCAGACCGGCGCGATCCCCGGTCCGTTCGAGACATGGCTCGCCCACCGCAGCATGGGCACCCTGGACCTACGCCTGGCTCGGCAGGGCCAGAACGCGGCTGCCCTGTCCGAGCTGCTTGCTGCAGATCCGAACGTAGGAGACGTTCGGTGGCCGTGGCGACCGGGCGACCCCTCGTACAAGATCGCCTGCCGGCAGATGCTGCGGCCGATGGGTGTCGTCTCGGCCACCTTCCCTTCCGCGGAGGCGGTCGCGCGGCTGATGAAAGCCTCGCAGTTGTTGACCGCCGCCACGAGTTTCGGCGGTCTGCATACGACGGTGGATCGTCGGGCGCAGTTCGGCGGCGATGCGGTGGCCGAAGGCTTCGTCCGCATCTCCTGCGGGTGCGAGGACACCGTCGATCTGGTCCAGGACCTGGCGTCTGCTCTTCGGTCCATCGGGTCCGGCTGAACTGTCACCAATCGCGAGGTAGGACGCGTCTCACCTTGGCAACGGCGCGCCAGGACGGGGTTGGACGCGCTCTACCTCGGGGTGACGACCGGCCCGGATAGGGTCGCGCGCATGACGGGGAAGCCCAGGAAGACCCGGGTAGCTGTCGTTTTCGGAGGACGCAGTCCGGAACATGCCATCTCCTGCGTGTCCGCGGGAAGCATCCTGGGTGCCATCGATCGGGACGCCTACGAGGTCATCGCGGTCGGCATCGCCAGGGACGGGCGTTGGCTGCTGCTGCCGGCTGGGGCCGAGACCCTGCAGATTCATGGGCGCGAACTGCCTGAGGTCACCACCGGCCAGGTGGTCGCGCTGAGCAACGACCCGGCGCACCGTGGGCTCCGGGTCTTCGACGGTGCCGTGGGCGGACTCGGGGAACTCGCCGAGGTGGATGTCGTGTTTCCCGTCCTGCATGGGGAGCAGGGAGAGGACGGAACCATCCAGGGCCTACTCGAGATCGTCGGATTGCCCTACGTCGGTGCCGGAGTCTTCGCCAGCGCGGCTGCCATGGACAAGGAGTTCACCAAGAAGCTGCTGGCGGCAGTCGGTCTGCCGGTGGGGGAGTACGTCGTGCTCCGGCCAGGGGAGAGCGCCGTCCTCGACGGGGGGCAGCGTGCCCGGATCACGTTGCCGGCCTTCGTCAAGCCCGCCCGGGCCGGATCCAGCATCGGGATCACGAAGGTCACCGACTGGTCGCAGCTCCCCGATGCGGTTGCGACGGCGCGAAAGATCGACCCGAAGGTGCTCATCGAAGCCGGCGTCGCCGGCCGGGAGATCGAGTGCGGGATCCTCGCCGACGCCTCGGCCTCGGGGCAGCCGGTCGAGGTTCGGGCCAGTGTGCCAGCCGAGATCAGGGTCCTGCACGGACACGACTGGTACGACTTCGAGGCCAAGTACCTCGATGACGCCTGCGAGTTCGACATCCCCGCCGATCTACCCGAGGACATCACCACGCAGATCCAGGATCTCGCCGTACGTGCCTTTCGCGCACTCGACGGACGAGGCCTGGCCCGGGTGGACTTCTTCGTGACGGACACAGGTTCGGTCATCGTCAACGAGGTCAACACGATGCCGGGCTTTACCCCGATCTCGATGTACCCGCGGATGTGGGAGGCTAGCGGCGTCCGCTATCCGGAACTGATCGACCGGCTGATCCGCTCAGCGCTTGCCGATTGACTCTCGGCCTCTCGTCAGCCATCCGGCGGGTGTTGCGCCCTCTCCCAGGATCAACACGGCATTGCCGGATGGGTCGACTCGGGCCGCCACTTCGGGGATCTCGGGGTCATCCCGGCGTCGGATGAGCCCGACAACCCCGATCTCGGCACCCTGTGGACCGTTTTACTGGATCGACCGGGCGACAAGTTCTTGGATCAGTTGACTAAGCGTCAAGCACCGACAGCCGCCGGCTTGCTGTGCTCAACCAGGGGCGGGCGTCACGTAGGGGAGCGCGTTGACGATCAGCGGGCCCAGGACGGCCAGCGTCGCGCCACCATCGGCGGAGGATGGCACGAAGACCTCGAGATAGACGCCCCGGTCGACCGCGGTGTAGGTGGTGCCAGCCGATGCGGTCTCGAAGAACCATTCGACCTCGCTGATGGCCACCGTGCTCACCCCGACCAGGTAGGCCGGCGGCTGGGGAACTCCGCAACGCAGAACGGTCGGATTTGGTCCCCAGGCAGCGGCGGTGGGCAGACTGGAGCGCACCGGGCGGGAGGCTTGACCGTCCAGGCTTGGTGGAAGGGTCGTGATGAGTGCGGTACAGGCCGCCTCTACCTCGGGACTGACCGCCGGTGTGTCCACGTCGATGACCGAAAGCGGACGCTCGGGCAAGGGCGGCAACGGGGCCAGCGCCTGCCCACCGCGTAGCGAGAGCTGGATGATGACCAGCAGCACGAGCACAACCGGCACGGTGACCGCGGTGGCGATCAGTGCCGCTCGCCGAAACACCGGGCGGTCGGGCGAAGCCGGCCCACCTGCTGGCTGGGGTGGGTCAGCGTGGTCGGGCGAAGCCGGCCCACCTGCTGGCTGGGGTGGGTCAGGGTGATCGGGCGGGGCCGACTCGGCCTGCTGTTGCGAGGAATCGTTGCCGGCCAGCGGACTGCCTAGAGGTTGACGACGGGGCAGGTGAGGGTGCGGGTGATCCCGTCCACGCCCTGCACCTTGGCGACAACGAGTTTGCCGAGTTCATCGACGTTGTGCGCCTGTGCCCGGACAATCACGTCATAGGGACCGGTCACGTCTTCCGCGCTCGTCACACCATCGAGTTCGGTGATGGCGCGGGCTACCGCAGCCGCCTTTCCGACCTCGGTCTGGATCAGGATGTAGGCGTGGACCACGGGTAGACCTCCTCGTCGAGGGCTGGATAGGAGTCACGACGGCTGCCCTCGCAAGGGCGTTCGGCGCTCGTCTGGTTCGGGAGGAACCTACCCGGTCGGGAGGTCACCCGTCGCCCCAGCCTCCGTGTCGCCGCGCCGTCGGGCAAGTGCATCGATGCTCCATCCCGACGGCCACGCCTCGCTGACAGGATGAACGTCGCGGCCCGTACAGTCGCACCGCCGTAGACCGCCCGCGAGGAGGCAGTCATCACCGTCAGCGAAATCGGCGAGTCCCGCGTCGTCGATCGAGTGATCGCCCGTTCCGGGCTGGCTGCGAGCGCGGTCGTCGGACCCGGCGACGACGCCGCGGTGCTGGCCCTGGGCGGCGGGTTGCTGGTGGCCAGCACCGACCTGCTCGTGGAAGGCCGCCACTTCCGCCGGGACTGGGCAGGACCCAAGGACATCGGGCATCGGGCCGCCGCCGCGAATCTCGCCGACATCGCCGCGATGGGTGGACATCCCACGGGCCTGCTGGTGGGACTGGCCATGCCCGGCAACCTTCCGGTCACCTGGGTGGACGATCTCTACGAGGGCCTGCGGACCGAATGCATGCCCTTCGGAGCAGCGGTCGTCGGCGGAGACGTGGTCGAGAGCCCGACGTTGGTCATCGCCGTGACCGCACTGGGGGACATGAGGGGGATCGCGCCGGTGACGCGGGCCGGGGCGCGGCCGGGACATCGGGTAGCTGTGGCCGGGAGACTGGGTTATGCGGCTGCCGGGCTTGCGGTGCTGGGCAACGGGTTTCGGTCCCCGGCGTCCGTGGTGACCGCCTACCGACGCCCCGAGGTGCCCTACGCCGCTGGACGGCACGCGGCGGTGCTCGGAGCAAGTGCCATGTGTGACGTCAGCGACGGCCTAATCGGCGACGCCGGCGCCCTCGCCGAGGCCAGTGGGGCGCGCATCATCCTGGACGTCGCGGCATTCCCGGTGCCTGATGCCCTGCGCGATGTCGGAAGGGCGATGCACATCAACCCGCTGGGCTGGATCCTCACCGGTGGTGACGATCACGCCCTGCTGGCCTGTTTCCCGTCCCAGATCGAACTTCCGGCTCCCTGGCGTGGGGTGGGCTGGGTCGACCACGGCAGCGGCGTATCCGTGGCTGGACTGCCCGACGAGGGCCGCGAACTGGCAGGCTCAGGCTTCGCACACTGGGGCTGACCGCGCCATGCACTGGCAGACGAGGAGGCGAGCCAGATGACCGTCGTGACGCTGTCCGCGACGTTCGGGGCAGGCGGAAGTGAAATCGGGCCTGCGGTAGCCGTTGAGCTCGGGCTGCCCTTCGTCGATCGGGCGATCCCGATGCGGGTGGCGGAGAAACTGGGGGTCTCGGTTGCCGACGCGCAGGCCAAGGACGAGACCATCAGCACCGGGTTCACCCGGCTGATCTCCACGATGGCGCTGGTCCCGGATCTGGCCGCTGGCGCAGGACCGATTGCGTACAACCCGGTGCCGGACGAACGGATCTTTCGGGAGCAGACCGAGAAGGTCCTGCACGAGATCGCGGCCGGTCCAGGCGGCGTCATTCTGGGACGGGCCGGCGCTCTCGTGCTGGCCGGAGTGCCCGGTGCGTTACACGTCCGACTGGATGCGCCGGCTGCGGCTCGGCTCGAGCGCATCCGCCGAGACCACGGGTTGAGCCACGCGAAAGCCGAGCGGTTGCTGCGCGACAATGACGCCGCACGTGAGGCCTACGTCCGGCACTTCTACCGATGCAAGATGGCCGAGGCGCGGCACTATCACCTGATCATCGACTCGGTTCGGCTCCCGACCGCGACGGTGGTGGAGGTGATAGCGCAGGCGGCACGAGCCCTCGGCGGGCGCGAGAGGTCGAAGGTGCCCGACAACTGATCGAGCAGCCGTCCGGACGATCATGCGAACTAGCCGCGGACGACCTTACCTGCCTTGATGCAGGACGTGCACACGTTGAGCCGCTTGCGTGCACTCGGCCCCACCTTGGCGCGGACCGTCTGGATGTTCGGGTTCCAGCGACGGGAGGTACGCCGATGCGAGTGGGAGACCGACTTACCGAAGCCAGGGCCTTTGCCACAGACGTCGCAAACGGCAGCCACGGATGATCACTCCTCGAGATAAAAGGCACGCACGCCGGGTTCGGACACGGCAGCGGGTCCAAGGGTAACCGACTCCCGCTCGGTCCGGCCACACGGGGCCAGGCGGCCTCCCGCCCTCGCCGATTCTCGCCGGTCGTGGTCGGCGGTGATTAGGCTCGCTGGCCACCGGTTGGGGGCATCCGCCCGTGCCGTCGCGGTCGGGAGGGTCCAGGAGGTGGAAGCCTTGCAGGTCATCGATGCGTCCACCGTGCGACGGTGGGCGCTGACGGCGTGCGAGGCGCTGGGTGCCGCCGCCGCCGAGATCGATGCGCTCAACGTCTTCCCGGTGCCAGATGGTGACACGGGTACGAATTTGCATCTGACGATGCGATCCGCGGTGGAGGCACTCGACTGGGGTGCTGAGCAGGCCGAGCTGGTCCCGACGCTCGACCGGCTGGCCCGCGGCGCGCTGCGGGGGGCCCGCGGGAATTCCGGGGTGATCGTCTCGCAGCTGCTCCGCGGGATAGCAGACCGGCTCGGCAAGGATGGGCCGGCCGACGGTCCGGCACTGGCAGCTGCACTGACTCACGCCGCTGAGCTGGCCTACGCGGCCGTAGCCGAACCCGTCGAGGGGACGATCCTGACCGTTGCCCGGGACGCCGCGGCGGCGGCATCAGCGGTAGCCGATGGATCCGGCGCGGCGCGGCCGCAGGATGTTGCTCGGGCCGCGGCGCAGGGCGCGGCCAGTGCGTTGGCGCGGACCACCGCACAGCTGGCTGCGCTGACCCGGGCCGGAGTCGTGGACGCGGGCGGCCGTGGCCTGTGCGTGCTTCTGGACGCCCTTGTAGCAGCTGTCACCGGGAACGAGACACCTCTCGCGCCATCTCCCACGCAGGCCAGGCCGTCCGATCTCAGCCCGCTGGAGGCCGCCCGCGACGGCGGCCCCGCGGGTTACGGGTACGAGGTGCAGTTCCTCCTGGAGGAGGCCGACGAAGTATCGGTCAACGTCCTGCGCGGCGAGCTGGCCGCACTCGGCGACTCGCTGGTCGTCGTGGGGACCGAGGCCAGCTCGGAGGCGGCCGCGATGTGGAACGTCCACGTTCATGTCGATGATGTCGGTGCCGCGATCGAGGCGGGGGTTCGCGCCGGTCGCCCGCACTCGATCACCGTCGTCCGGTTCGCCGACCAGCTTGGCGTTGCATCCAAGTCCTGTCACGTGGAGCCACCTGCCGGGCAGTCGAGCGGATCGTGGTCTGGACGGGGCCTGGTCGCTGTGGCACCCGGCGCGGGACTGGCTGGTCTGTTCGCCGGCGAGGGGGTCGAGGTCGTCGAGGGCGGACCGACCCGGCACCCGTCCACCGCCGATGTGCTGGCCGCGATCCGTCGTACCGGCGCAGCCGAGGTCGTCGTGCTGCCCAACCACACCAGCGTGACAGCGGTCGCCGACGCGGCGGCGGCCCAGGCGCGGGAGGGAGGTCAGGATGTCGCCGTGGTTCCTACCAAGTCCCCTGTGCAGGGACTGGCCGCCATTGCCGTAGCCGATCCCACGCGCCGCTTCGCCGATGTCGTGATCGCCCTGGCCGAGGCTGCGGCGGCCACCCGGTGGGCGGAGATCACGATTGCCGTGCGGGAAGCCATGACGTCAGCCGGGCGATGTGCGGCCGGAGACGTCCTCGGGCTGGCCGAAGGTGACGTCGTGCTCATCGGCGATGATCAGGTCAAGGTCACCTGTGACCTCCTCGACCGACTGCTCTCGGCAGGCGGCGAGCTCGTCACCCTGATCCTTGGGACCGATGCAGTCGACGGCTTCATCGACGAGGTTCGGGCGCACCTGCGGCGCACTCGTCCCGGTGTGGAGGTCATGGACTACCGCGGTGATCAACCACACCTTCCGGTCCTCATCGGTGTGGAGTGACCGTGACGGTCACCCGGGACAGTTCGCTGCGTGCCCTGTTGGGCGGAAAGACCGCGACAGTGCTCGCCGAGCAGCTCGGCATTCATACCGTGGACGACCTGCTCGGTCACTACCCCCGCCGGTATGCCGAACGCGGGCAGCTGACCGACCTGGCGGCCCTTCGAGTCGGCGACGAGGTCACGATCGTTGCCCAGGTGCGTTCGGTGAACCAGCGCCGGATGCGCAACAAGCGCGGGACGCTCACCGATGTCGTTGTCGGGGACGGACACCGATCGCTGTCCCTGGTCTTCTTCAACCAGCCGTGGCGGGCCAAGCAACTGACGGTCGGCGTCAGGGGATTGTTTGCCGGCAAGATCGGGATCCGCGGTAATCAGGTGCAGCTGACCCACCCGGAATGCGAGATCTTCGGCGTAACCGGTCAAGGCCTGGACCAGGACTCGGAGCCGGCCGGATCGGTCGACGACTTCGAGCGCGCCATGACGTACGCCGCGCAGCTCATCCCGGTCTACCCCGCGAGCAGCGGCATCCAGTCGTGGACCATTGCCCGCTGCCTTCGACTGGTCCTCGAAGCAATAGACGCCGAAGCAGTAGCCGCCGAAGCGATCGACGCCGTGCAGGACCCGATACCCGAGGCGATGCGGGAGCGCCGCGGACTGATCGGGCTCGTGGCCGCCTGGCGCAAGATCCATCAGCCGGAGTCGATGGCCGACGTCGAACTCGCCCGGCTGCGACTGAAGTGGGACGAGGCGCTCACGGTTCAGGTCACCCTCGCCCAGCGTCGGGTCGCCCAGGCGGTCAACCCGGCCTACCCGCGCGCGGTCCGAGCAGGTGGCCTGCTGGACGCCTTCGATGCCCGGTTGCCGTTCGTGTTGACCGCGGGACAGCGCATAGTCGGGGCCGAGATCAGCCACGAGTTGGGCGGTCACCGGCCGATGAACCGGCTGCTGCAGGGCGAGGTCGGGTCCGGAAAGACGGTGGTGGCCCTGCGGGCCATGCTGCAGGTCATCGACGCCGGTGCTCAGGCCGCCTTCCTCGCGCCCACCGAAGTGCTCGCCACCCAGCACCTTCGGACGCTGCGGAGCCTGCTGGGGCCGTTGGGCATCGCCGGCGAGTTCGGAGCCGAGGAGCACGCGACCCGGGTCACGCTCATGACCGGGTCGCTGTCGGCGAGGGCTCGTCGTGCGGCACTGTCCGAAGCTGCGGGTGGGGAAGCGGGAATCGTGGTCGGCACCCATGCCCTGTTGGAGGACGTGGTGCAGTTCGCGGATCTGGGACTCGTGGTCATCGACGAGCAGCACCGCTTCGGTGTCGAGCAGCGTGACGTGCTGCGGGCCAAATCCGCTGCGCCCCCGCACGTGCTCGTCCTCACGGCGACCCCGATTCCGCGGACCGTCGCGATGACCGTGTACGGCGATCTCGAGACGACCACCCTGACCGAGGTCCCGGCGGGCCGGGCCGAGGTGAGCACGAGTGTGGTGCCGACGCGGGAGAAACCGGCATGGCTGGATCGGGTCTGGGCACGGATCGTCGAGGACGCCCGCACCGGTGGGCGGGCCTTCGTCGTCTGCCCGCGGATCGGCGACGGCGGTGATGGCAGCAAAGATGCCGCCGACATGGTCGAGGACGGTGACGACTCCCTGCTGCCTCCCCCCGATGACGACGTCCCACCGGGAGACGAGGGGTCGACTGCGGTGAAGCGGGCACCGATGGCAGTCCTGAATGTGGCCGAGATGCTCCGCGAGGGGCCGCTGGCCGGCTTGCGGCTGGCCATCCTGCACGGCCGACTCCCAGCCGAGGAGAAGGACGCCACGATGCAAGCCTTCGCGCGCGGGGACCTCGACGCCATGGTGACCACGACGGTCATCGAGGTCGGGGTCGACGTTCCGGAGGCCTCGGTCATGGCAATCCTTGATGCAGACCGATTCGGGGTCAGTCAGCTGCACCAGCTACGCGGCCGGATCGGACGCGGCTCGCGGCCGGGAGTCTGTCTGCTGATCACCGAAGCCCCGCCGGACACTCCGGCGCGAGAGCGACTCGAGGCGGTGGCCGCGACTCGGGACGGGTTCGAGTTGGCCAGGGTCGACCTTGCCGCACGCCGGGAGGGCAACATCCTCGGTGCCGCGCAGTCCGGCCGCCGATCCGGGCTGCGGCTGCTGTCACTGCTCGACGACGAGGCGATCATCACCCAATCGCGGGAAGAGGCTACGTACCTGGTCGCGCTCGACCCGGATCTGCTCGAGCATCGGGCACTTGCCGTCCAGGTCGCCCGGCTCGCCGAGGACGAACGAGCCGACTACCTCGACAAGGCCTGAGCATGACCCGCATCATCGCCGGCCTGGCCCGTGGTCGCCGGCTCGCCGTACCGCGTGGGCGGGTGACCCGGCCGACCTCGGACCGCGCCCGGGAAGCGTTGTTCTCCACAGTGGACGGATTGGTAGTGCTGCAGGACGCGCATGTCCTGGATCTCTATGCCGGCTCGGGGGCATTGGGCCTGGAGGCACTGTCCCGCGGTGCGAGCCATGCCCTGCTCGTGGAAGCCGACAATCGGGTGGCACGCACCCTGCGCGACAACATCGACTCCGTCGACCTGGCCGGTGCCACAGCTCTCGTCAGCACGGTCCAGCGGTTGGCGCTCGCGCAGCCCGCCCACATCTTGGGCACCCAATCGCCGTACGACATCGTCTTCGCTGACCCGCCCTACCTTCTTCCGGCTGCGGAGCTGCGTGCGGTGCTGACCGGCCTGCACCGCTCGGGCTGGTTTGCCGAGCAGGCGGTTCTGGTGATCGAACGCTCGGCTCGAGACGACCCCTGGGTGTGGCCGACACCTCTGCGGCCGATCCGCGATCGGCGCTATGGACAGGTGTGGCTTTGGTACGGTCGCGCCCCGTGAGAGCAGCCTGCAGTTGAGCGGCCGGGCGAAAGCAGGGACGTGCCGTGGCTGGGGTAAGGAGTGCTGAGAAAAGCCGTCTGCCCGGGTTCGTTCGACCCCATCACCAACGGCCATCTGGACATCATCGAACGAGCCAGCGAGCTCTACGACGAGTTGGTCGTCGCCGTGCTCGTCAATCCGGAGAAGGCTGGGAAGTTCGACGTCGACACGCGGATGGCGATGATCAGGGAGTCAACCTCGCAACTGTCCGGCATCACCGTCGACTCCTTCCACGGCCTGCTCGTGCAGTACTGCCGAGACCATGGCGTAGAGGTGATCGTGAAGGGCCTCCGCGCGATCAGCGACTTCGAGTACGAGGTCCAGATGGCGCAGATGAATCGGGGCCTGAGTGGGATCGAAACCGTCTTCATGCCCACCGGGCCCGAACACGGCCATCTCTCCTCCAGCCTGATCAAGTCGGTGGCGCACTTCGGTGGGGACGTCGCGCACCTCGTACCGGAACCAGTGCTGCAACGGCTGCGCATGCGAGAGGAGGATTAGCCGATGTATCGCATCTACGACACGCTCGACGAGATCGTCGCGATGATCGAGCAAGCCCGCGGCGTCCCGATGTCCGCTTCGGCCATGGTGCCGCGCGACCACGTCCTGGATCTGCTCGACGAGTTGCGCGACCGACTGCCCGAGGAGGTCACCCAGGCAAAGGCGGTCCTCGACCAACGCAGCGACCTGCTCGATGCCGCTCAGCAGGAATCGGATCGGATCGCGTTGCGTGCCAGCCAGGAGGCCGAGGCGAGCGCCAAGCGGGTCCGAATCGAGGCCGAACAGGTGCAAGCTCAGGCTCTGCAACGCCAGGAGGAGTTGCTGGCCGCTGGGCAGCGCGATTACGACCGGCTGGTCAGCGAGGGAACCCGGGTGCGCGCCGAGCTCATCGCCCAGGCCCAACAGGAACATGACGAGCTCGTCGCGCAGGGTCGCAACGAGCGGGAGCGGCTGATCAGCGAGAGCGAGATCTACCGCAGTGCCGTCGCCAGAGCCGACGAGTTAGGTGCGGCCACGGCGGCCGAGGCCGACGCCATGCGCCGAGAGGTCGATGGGTACGTCGACGCCAAGCTGGCCGAGTTCGAGGCAACGCTGTCCCACCTCCTGCGCTCGGTGGAGCACGGCCGGGCGAAAGTCGGGTCCCGCCCGCACGGCCACACTGCGCGCGAGTGACTGCATCCGACACCTCCGGCGTCGTCGCGGTCGTCGTGACCTGGAATCGCGCCAACCTGCTCGTACGGTCGTTGAGCGCGATCCTCGGCCAGAGCACGCCCCCTGATCACGTGCTCGTGGTCGACAATGCCTCCACCGATCGCACCGGCGAGGTGCTCGCGCAGCGATTCGCCGGCCGGGTGGACGTACTCACCCTCGGCAGGAACATCGGCGGCGCCGGCGGATTCGCGGCGGGGATCGTCCGTGCTCTCGAACACGATCCCGACGCGGTCTGGCTCATGGACGATGACACGGTACCCGAGCCGAATGCCCTGGCGGAACTGCTGCGCACCCGAAGGCAGTACGCGGGCCCGACTCCGACGATCGTGGCCAGCCGGGTCGTGTGGACCGACGGGCGCGACCACCCGATGAACACCCCCCGCCCCAAGCCAGGCGCCGGCCGGGCCGAGCGGCTGGCCGCGGGTGCGGTCGGCAGTACTCCGATCCGCTCGGCGTCCTTCGTCTCGATCCTGTGTTCGGCCGACGTACTGCGCGAACGCGGGCTTCCGGAGGTCGATTACTTCCTCTGGAACGACGACTTCGAGTTCACCACTCGGCTGTTGCGCGGTCGGCGCGGGCTGCTGTGTCCGGACAGCGTGGCGATCCACCACACGAAGTCCTTCGGCAGCACGGACGCCGATCCCGGTGACCGGTTCTTCTTCGAGGTCCGCAACAAGATCTGGATGTTCACCCGCGGCACCGGCCTCAACCCGGCCGAGCGCGTCCTCTACGGCGGGTCGACCCTGCGGCGTTGGGTGCGTACCGTTGCCCGGTCGCCGGACCGGCCCAGGCTGCTGCGTGCCGCCGGCCGGGGACTGCTAGCCGGCCTGCGGTCCGGGCCTCGATCATCCGGAGAACTGCTGACCGAAGTGCTCCCCCCACGGCCCACGGCCGCCCGACGCGGCTCGACCGCTGGCCAGTCATCGGGTGAACCGTTCTCCCTGCTGATGGCCATCTACGCGCAGGATCGTCCTGACTTCTTCGCCCAGGCCTTCACCAGCACGGTGAACGACCAGACCCGCCGCCCGGACGAGGTGGTCGTCGTCCAGGACGGACCGATCCCGGCAGCACTCGCGCAATGCCTGACCTCGTTGACCGCGGCCGCACCGGTCCCGGTGGTCCACGTCGTCCTGCCCGATAACAGAGGTCTCGGACCCGCACTCGTCGCCGGGTTGGTCCGATGCTCCTACGACATCGTCGCCCGGATGGATGCCGACGACGTGAGCGACCCGACTCGTTTCGCCGAGCAGTTGCCGCTGCTGGAGGCCGGGGCCGACATAGTGGGTACGGGGCTGCGGGAATTCGTCCGGGATCCCGGCGACCCGGCCGACGTGCTGGGCACCCGAACGCCGCCGACCGACCCGCGCCAGATCGCGCGGGCGGCGCGTTTTCACGATCCGTTCAATCACCCCACGGTGGTCTATCGGCGCCGGGCGGTGCAGGCCGCGGGCGGCTATCAGGATCTCCCCCTCATGGAGGATTACCTGCTCTTCGCCCGGATGATCGCCGCCGGCGCCCGACCGGCGAACCTCGCCCAGCCGCTGGTCAACTACCGCGTGGGAGCCGGTGCCTACGCGCGCCGCGGCGGCCTACGGCTGCTGAGATCGGAACTGACGCTGCAGCGCCGATTGCGCAGGCTCGGCTTCACCACGCCGCTGCAGTACGTCCGCAATCTCGTCGTCCGCGGCGGTTACCGGCTCGTGCCGGAGTCGATCCGGAGGCTTGCCTACCGCGCGCTGATCGCGAACCGGCAGAAGTGACCTGTTCGTAGCTGCGCCCGCGTCCTGCGGGCCGGTCAGGTATCCTCGTCGATGGTCCGATCCGATCTCGGCCAACCCCTGTTATGACAAAGACCATGGTCCCCCACGCGCGCAACCAGCCGCGCAGCCCACTTGTCGTGGACATCCGCGAACTGGGCCGCCGTCCTGGTTCGTTGCTTCCGGTGCACCGCACGGTCACCGCACCGCAGGGTGTCGGCCTGGATGTGATCGGTGTTCAAGCCGGGGACGAACTCGTCCTGGACCTACGGATGGAATCCGTGGTCGAGGGAGTGCTCGTATCCGGGACGGTGTCCGGTCCGGTCGTCGGGGAGTGCTCCCGCTGCCTCGACCCGATTCGGGACATCGTCGAGGTCGAGGTCGTGGAACTGTTCGCCTACCCGGACAGCGCCACCTCCGAGACCACCGATGAGGACGAGGTCAGCCGGCTGACCGGGGACACGATTGATCTCGAACCGCTGGTTCGCGACGGTGTGGTCCTGGCCCTGCCGGTGGCCCCACTGTGTCGCCAGGACTGCGCAGGACTGTGCGTGGATTGCGGGCAACGGTGGGATGATCTGCCACCGGACCATCAGCACTCCGCCATCGACCCGCGGTGGGCGGCGCTGGCACAGTACGCAACCAGCGCCGACAGCGATGTCAACGCAACCAGACTCAAGGAGAGTTGAATCGTGGCCGTACCCAAGCGCCGCCAGTCACGCAGCAACACCCACTCACGAAGGGCGAACTGGAAGGCGACCGCCCCCACACTGACGCCGTGCCCGAATCGCGCCTGTGGTCAGGTCAAGCCTCCGCACGAGGCCTGCCCGCACTGCGGCCAGTACAAGGGCACCGAAGTCCTGTCGGTCTAGGCCTTGAGGTTCTGAACGCCGGAAACCACCGTGAATGACCCGGTCGTGATAGCCGACCCCGGGCGGATCGCCCTCGTGGAATCGCTCGGCATCCCGATCGATGAGGACATCCTCACTCTGGCACTGACCCACCGCTCGTACGCCTACGAGCACGGTGGACTTCCCACCAACGAGCGGTTGGAATTCCTCGGGGACTCCGTGCTCGGACTGATCATCACCGACACCCTCTACCGATCCAATCCCGATCTCGCCGAAGGACAGCTGGCCAAGCTGCGCGCTTCGGTGGTCAACATGCGTGCACTGGCCGAACTTGCGCGCGGACTGGGCCCGCAGGGACTCGGAGCCGCACTCCGGCTCGGTGCCGGGGAGAAGTCCACCGGCGGTGCTAACAAGGACAGCATCCTTGCCGACGCCTTCGAGGCGTTACTGGGTGCGATCTACATCGACCAGGGGTTGCCCGCGGTCAGTGCCCTGGTGGGCCGGTTGTTCGCCGACGTGCTGGACGAGGCGGCGACCAAAGGCGCGGCTCTGGACTGGAAGACGAGCCTGCAGGAACTCACCGCCCGACTGGGCCTGGGCACCGTCGCCTACTGGGTTGTCGACGACGGTCCCGATCACGAGAAGACCTTCACCGCCTACGTCGACCTCGGCGGGACTCGCTACGGGAGCGGCGTCGGGCGCAGCAAGAAGGACGCCGAGCAACACGCCGCCGAGCAGGCCTGGCAGGAGCTCTCCGCGCTTCGCACGGCAGCGGACTAGCAGCTGAGCATGCCCGAACTGCCCGAGGTCGAAGTCGTCCGGGCTGGCCTGGATCGAGAGGTGGTGGGCCGCGAGATCGGTGCGGTCTCGGTCCGGCATCCAAGGTCCATCCGTCGATTCCTGGGTGGCGCAGAGCAGTTCGAGCGCGCACTGATCGGCCGTACGGTCCGAGCCGCCCATCGGCGGGGGAAGTTCCTCTGGCTGCCCCTGTCCGATGGCCAGGTCCTGCTGGGCCACCTCGGCATGAGCGGTCAACTGCTCGTCGAGGCACCGTCGGATCCGGAGAGTCCGCACCTGCGAGTGCTGATCGGGTTTGCTGACCCGGGCCGAGCCCTGCACTTCGTCGACCAGCGAACCTTCGGCGGGCTATGGGTGGAGCCGGCAGGTCCGGGCCCCGAACAGCTACCCGCCAGCCTGGCGCACATCGCCCGGGACCCGCTCGATCCGCTCTTCGACGAGCGGATCTTCATCAGCCGGCTCAGGCGCCGCCGTACCGAGATCAAGCGAGCCCTGCTTGACCAGACCCTGATCAGCGGGGTCGGCAACATCTATGCCGACGAAGCACTGTGGCGGGTGGGGCTGCACGGTGCCCGGGCGACCTCGCGTCTTCCGGTGGCCAAGGCAAGCGAGTTGGTCGGTGCCATTCGCGAGGTGATGTTCGAGGCGCTGGCCCAGGGCGGCACCAGCTTCGATTCCCTGTACGTCGACGTGAACGGGGACAGCGGCTACTTTTCCCGGTCGCTGAATGCCTACGGACGTACGGACCTGCCTTGTCTGCGGTGCGGCACGCCGATGCGCCGGGAGGCGTTCATGAACCGCTCGAGCTTCTCCTGCCCGGTCTGTCAGCCCCGACCTCGCAGGCGGAACGTTGTTCCGAGCCCGCCCCGATGACCGCGGACGCCGCTGGCGGTGACGCGTCCCGGCTCACGATCTGGGTGAGTGGGCACGTCCAGGGAGTCGGCTTCCGTTGGTGGGTGCGTGAGCGGGCCTCGATGTCGGGCCTGTGCGGCTCAGCGAGCAATCTTCCCGACGGATCCGTCGAGATCATTCTCGAGGGATCCCGGGCCGATTGTGCGGCTCTCCTGGCGCAGATTCAGGGGAGCGGCACGCCGGGACGGGTTCGCTCGGCGACCTCGCGGTGGGGACCGCACACCGGCATGACCAGCTTTACCCTGAGTTAGTCGCAAGGGGGCGCAAGCCGTTGACCGAACGGTGTCGGGCTGTCACCCTAGAGTTCTCTCATAGATTCCGTCCGCCCGCGCGAGCTACCCGCGGGACTTTCCACCTGCAAGCGGAGGATTCCACCCATGGCCAAGGCCCTGCTGGGTCACGTTGCCACCCCGTCGTCACTGCTTCTCGAGGAGACGGTGATCCTGCGTAGCCGGATCCGCGCCCTCGAAGCCGAGATAGCCAGCCTTCGTCAGGAGCGTGAACTGCTGCTCGGGGACGGGTTGCGCCAGCTGGCCGACGAGGCATCGACGCCAGCCGAACGCGTTCCCGCCTGAACCCGCAGCCTGACGGTCGAGCCTGCGTCGGCCATTTCGGCGTGCCGGTCGCCGACGCCCGGGCGGCGCTCGGATAGCCTCAACCCGGCCCTTCCCTCACTGCGGTAACCCGCCGTGCCGGCCAGAGGAGTTCTTTCCCGACCCACTCTGGAGCCGCGTGCATCTGTCCAGCCTCACGTTGAAGGGCTTCAAGTCCTTCGCGTCCTCGACGACCCTTCGATTCGAACCGGGCATGAACGCCGTCGTCGGTCCGAACGGGTCCGGCAAGTCCAATGTCGTCGACGCCATCTCGTGGGTACTCGGCGAGCAGGGGGCCAAGAGCCTGCGCGGCGGGAAGATGGAAGACGTCATCTTCGCCGGCACGGCCGGCCGGGCACCCCTGGGCCGGGCCGAAGTGACGCTCACCATCGACAACAGCGACGGTGCACTGCCGATCGACTACGCCGAGGTCTCGATCACCCGCCGGATGTACCGCTCCGGCGAGAGCGAGTACGAGATCAACGGATCGTCCTGCCGGCTGCTCGACATCCAGGAACTTCTGTCCGATTCCGGGATCGGCCGCGAGATGCACATCATCGTCGGGCAGGGTCACCTCGATGCGGTGCTCGCGGCTCGTCCCGAGGAGCGCCGCGGCTTTATCGAGGAAGCTGCGGGAGTTCTGAAACACCGCAAGCGCAAAGAGAAGGCGATCCGCAAGCTCGACGCGATGCAGATCAATCTCGACCGGCTTGGGGATCTCACCGAGGAACTGCGCCGCCAGCTCAAACCGCTCGGCCGCCAGGCTGAGGTGGCTCGGCGGGCGCAGTCGGTCCAGGCCGACCTGCGGGATGCCCGATTGCGGTTGCTTGCCGACGACCTGGTCACCTTGCGCGAGTCGCTGGACACCGAACTCGCCGAGGAAAGCCTCATCCGCGGCCGGCGGTCCGAGGCCGAGGCCGAGTTGAGTGCTGCGTACGCCCGCGAGGCGGAACTGGAGAGCGGTCTCGCGCAGACCTCGCCGGCATTGGCCCGCTCCCAAGAGATCTGGTATCAGCTCTCGGCAGTGGGGGAGCGGCTGCGCAGCACCTCCCAGCTCGCCGCCGAGCGGTTACGACACCTGTCAGCACCACTGCCGGAGCCGCCGCCCGGACGCGAGCCGCGGGCACTCACCGCCGAGGCGGTCGCCGTCGAGACCGAACGTGCCGACCTCGACGGACATCTCACCGGCGAGCGCGAACGCCTGAATACGGCGCTGTCCATCCGGGCGAAGCTGGAGGAGGAACTCCGCCAGGCAGAGGACGAACTGGTGCGGGTCGCCCGCGCTCAGGCCGATCGCCGGGAGGGCCTGGCACGACTGGCTGGAGACCTGCAGGCAGTCCGCAGCCGGGCTGGTGCCGCCGAGGACGAGATCAGCCGCCTGACCGCAGCAGTCGGTGCGGCTCGTACACGGGCAGAGCGTGCCGCAGCGCAGTTCGAGGCCGTGGAGAGCGAGATCGGGGAACTCGGCGATTCTGAGCAGAGCCTCGACGCCCGCCATCAGAGCGCCGTGGCGGCCTACGAAGCAGCCGCGACCAAGGTCGCTGCGCTGATTGACGCCGAGCGAGAGGCAGAACGTCAGCGCGACGCGTGGCGGGCCCGTGCCGACGCTCTCGCGGAGGGTCTGCACCGCAGGGACGGGGCGGGGGCGCTGCTCTCCGCCGAGGCGGCCGTACCGGGCCTGCTCGGGTCGCTATCGGCGCTGCTGCGGGTCGAGCCGGGTTACGAGGTCGCGGTGGCCGCCTCGCTCGGGCCGATCGCCGACGCGGTGGCCGTACGTACGCCCCGCGATGCCGCCGCTGCGCTGACCTATCTGCGCGACCACGACGCGGGTCGCGCCGGCGTGCTGGCGGGCGGGGGCGGTCCCGTCGCGGGTCCGGTGGCCGATCCGGTCGACTCCTGGCCCACGTTGCCCGGGGGTGCCCGCTGGGTGCGCGACGTGGTGACCGGCCCGGCCGAGCTGGAGTCCGCCCTAGGCCGCGCGCTGGATCGGGTCGCAGTCGTCTCGGCCCTCGAGGAGGCGGTACGGCTGGTCGAGACGCACCCCAGGCTTCGGGTCGTCACCGCAGGCGGCGACCTGCTCGGAGCCCATTGGTCCTTCGGCGGTTCGGTGAGCGCGCCCAGTGCCATCGAGGTCCGGGCCGCGCTCGAGGAGGCCCAGCGCGAGCACGCGGCGGCGCAGGCGCGCAGCAGCCAGTTGCAGGCCGAACTCGAAGTCGCCCGGAAGCTCGCTGCGCGACAGTCGGCCGCTGTGGAGACTGCCCTGGCGGCCCTGCACGAGTCGGATGCGGCGCATTCCGCCGTGGCCGAGCAGCTCAGCGAACTCGGGGCCGCTGCCCGGTCGGCGGCCGCCGAGGTATCCCGGCTAGAGGACGCTCGCTCGGCCGCCGAGAGTGTCCGTGACGCGGAACTGGACGGGCTGGCCGAATTGGAGGAACGCTGGCAGGCCGCCGAACTGAATCCCTCGGCCGACGAGCCGTTCACCGCGGCGCGCGACGAGTTGCAGCGTGCCGTCGCCGCCTCCCGGCAAGAGGAGATGGAACTGCGCCTGGCCGTCCGCACCACCGAGGAACGCTCCCGCGCTCTGGGCAGTCGCGCGGATGCGCTGCACCGAGCCGCGGAGCAGGAACGTGCCAGCCGGGTACGTCAGGAGGCTGCTGTCGCGGCGCGACAGCGCGGGGCCGGAATCGCCGAGGCAGTCCGCATCGCCGCGGAACAAACCATCGCGCATGTGACCGCCTCGCTGCAGAGAGCAGCCGCCTACCGCGACGAGTTGTCGCGAGAAAAAGTCAGCCGGGAGGGCGAGCTACTGGGGCTGCGGACCCGGATCCGTGAACTCGCGGCCGACCTGGACCGGCTCACCGATGAAGTGCACCGGGACGAGGTGGCCCGGGCCGAGCAGCGGCTGCGGATCGAGGCGCTCGAGGATCGAGCCGCCCAGGAGTACGGCGCCGACGTCGACATCCTGATCGGTGAGTACGCCCCGAGCCAGCTAGTGCCGCCGTCGCTGGCCGAGCTGGCAGCCGCGAAGGCCGACGGCGTAGAGGAACCGTCGCCCAAGCCGTACGACCGGCTGACCCAGGAGCGACGGGCCTCCCGAGCCGAGCGCGATCTGGCAATGCTGGGCAAGGTCAACCCGTTGGCCCTGGAGGAGTTCGCGGCCCTGGAGGAGCGGCACGCATTCCTCGCCACGCAGGTCGAAGACCTCAAGCACACCAAGCGCGATCTCCTAGCGGTCATCCGTGAGGTGGACAGCCGGATCCTGGCCGTCTTCGCCGAGGCGTTCGCCGATGTGGCCACAGAGTTCGAGAAAGTCTTCGCGACCCTGTTCCCCGGGGGGAAGGGCCGGTTGATCCTGACCGATCCCGATGATCTGCTCACCACCGGCGTCGACGTTGAGGCCCGGCCACCCGGCAAGAAGGTGAAGCGGCTGTCCCTGCTCTCCGGTGGAGAGCGTTCGTTGACGGCAGTGGCGATGCTCGTGGCGATCTTCCGGGCTCGGCCCTCGCCGTTCTACATCCTCGACGAGGTCGAGGCAGCGCTGGACGACGTGAACCTCGGCCGCCTGCTCGGGCTGATCGAGGCCCTGCGCGATTCCAGCCAGTTGATCGTCATCACCCACCAGAAGCGGACGATGGAGATCGCGGACGTGCTGTACGGCATGAGCATGCGCGGCGACGGGATCACCAACGTGATCAGCCAGCGCATCCGTGAGCTGACCTCCGCCTGAACGACCGCTTGGAGGACTTTCTCCGGAGAATGTGCGGTCTGCGGCACGGCAGAAGCGACATTCTCCGGAGAAAGTCCGATTCAGGTCGCTCAGATGAGCAGGTCCACCAGCAACGGCAGGTGATCGGAGGCATCGCTGCTCATCACCTGGGCGGAGGATGGGATCACTCCCGCTGAGCACAGCACGTGGTCCAGGCGCTTGTTCGGCCGATGCGCCGGATGCGTGCAACCGTCGCCCTGGCCGCATTCGGTCCAGGCATCTCGCAGGTCGCTGAGCGCGGCCAACTCCGGGGCGTCGTTGTCGGCATTGAAATCACCGGCGATCACCGCCGTACCCATCGCGTCATCCACCAATGCGCGAACGGCTCGGCCTTGGGCGGCTCGATCATCAGCGCTCTCATGGCTGAGATGGGTGTTGACGACCCACAGCGCGCCACCGTCGAGCTCGATGAGCACGCGTTGGGCACTGCGTGGCTCGTACTCCGGGGTGCCAGGTAGTGGGTGCAATTCGTGGTTGAGGATCGGCAGGTGGGACAGGATCGCGTTCCCGTACTCCCGTGGTGGACCAGAGCGCGATGACCGGGTGACGCTCGCGCCGTAGACGACCTGCATGTCCAGCGCTCGGGACAGTTCCAGGGCCTGATCCAGATTGGCGCTGCGGTCACCGAAGTGCCGGTCGACCTCTTGCAGGCAGACCACATGCGCGGCCATCCGCCGGATCACCGAGGCGGTGCGGTCCAGGCTGACCTTGCGGTCCAGGCCCCGGCCGTGGGCGATGTTGAACGCCGCCAACCGCAGTCCGATGGTCACCGGCCCACGGTAATGTGATGCTCACTCGCGCTCGGATCAGGACACCAGGATCCGCCAGATCGCGGTGACTCCGACCACCACGATCAGGGCGCGCAGCACCACCGCGGGTAATCGGCGGCCGACACCGGCGCCGAGGAAACCGCCGAGCAGTGATCCGACGGCGATCAACCCGACCACCGCCCAATCGATCCGGTCGAAAGCGAGCAGGGCGAACGTCACTGCGGCGACGGAGTTCACGATAAGGGACAGCACATTCTTGAGCGCATTCAGTCGTTGCAGCGGCTCGGGCAGCAGGATCCCGAGCAGCCCGATCAGCAGGATCCCCTGCGCCGCACCGAAATATCCGCCATATACGCCCGCCGCGTACGTTCCTGCCGCCACCAGCACGCCGTGCCCACGGCCGGGATCACCGGTCCCCTTCCGATCGCGTCGCTCCTGCAGGCTGCGCTGCATCCGCGGCTGGATGACCACCAGAATCAGCGAAATGCCCAGCAGCACAGGAACGATCGTGGTGAACGCCTTGGCGGGTAGCACCAGGAGGAGTACCGCTCCGGTGATCGAACCCAGCAGTGACATCGGACCCACGCGCAGGATCCGGCCGCGCTGCCCGCTGAGCTCCGCGCGGTAGCCGACACTGCCCGAGACCCCGCCGGGTACCAGTCCGATGTTGTTGGAGATGTTCGCGGTCACCGGCGGATACCCGAAGGCCAACAGGGTGGGGAAGGTGATCAGCGTTCCCGAGCCCACCAGGGTGTTGATGGTCCCGGCGGCGGTCCCGGCGGCGAAGATCGCCAGCGCCTCGAGCCAGTCCACGCGCGGCCACGCTACCCATCGCCACCCTGGCAGGTCGCAGGGGCCTGCGCGCCGTTTGGTTGCTTTGACAGACTCCGGAGGTGGAATTCGTCGTCATCGGGATCGTCGTCCTCGTGCTTCTCGTCGCCGCGATGGCTGGCCTGCTGGTCAGCCGCGGTCGGCGTACCGCCCGTCTGGACGCCGGTCCAGGCCCCGTACGACACGCGTCGGCAGGGACCGGCACGGCAACCTTGGACCGCCCGCCGACCAAACCTGACACCGACCGGGTGGATCCGACCACGGCGCCCGATGTCATCCCCGGAACGGTCACGGTTCCGGTCGAGATGCCCGAACCATCGGCCGGGCGGATGGTCCGGCTCCGGTCCAGACTCGCCCGTTCGCAGTCCGCACTGGGCAGAGGACTGCTCTCGGTCCTGTCCCGCCAGCGGCTCACCGAGGATGACTGGGAGGAGATCGAGGCGACTCTGCTGGGGGCGGATGTGGGGGTGCAGGCGAGCACCGAGATCGTTGACCGACTACGTACCCAGACGCGCGTCATCGGCGCCGCGTCACCCGACGAACTGCGCGAGTTACTCGCTCTCGAACTGATCAACGCGCTGGACCCCGATGCCGAGCGGGACCTGCGGTTGTCAGGACGCGACGGTCACCCGGCCGTCGTATTGGTGGTCGGTGTGAACGGGTCCGGAAAGACCACGACCTGCGGGAAGATCGCTCGGGTCCTGGTGGGAGACGGTCGAAGCGTGCTGCTCGGCGCCGCAGACACTTTCCGGGCCGCTGCCGCCGAACAACTGACCACCTGGGGGGAGCGCGTCGGCGTCCAGACGGTGCGCGGCCCCGAGGGGAGCGACCCAGCCTCAGTCGCATTCGAGGCGGTCAAGCAAGGCGCCGAGGCGGGGGTGGAGATTGTCGTCGTGGACACCGCCGGCCGATTGCACACCAAGACCGGGCTCATGGACGAACTGGGCAAGGTCAAGCGAGTGCTGGAAAAGCGCGGCCCGGTAGCCGAGACGCTCCTGGTCCTGGATGCGACGACGGGTCAGAACGGCGTCGTACAGGCGCGGGTTTTCACCGAGGTCGTGGACGTCACCGGGATCGTGCTCACCAAGCTGGACGGAACGGCGAAGGGCGGGATCGTTCTCGCTGTCCAACGCGAACTCGGCATACCCGTGAAGCTGATCGGCCTCGGTGAAGGGCCTGACGATCTGGCGCCCTTCGATCCCCGGACCTTTACCGACGCCCTGTTGGCTTAGACGTCAGAATGGTGACCCGCCGGGTCTGCGGGTAGGCGCAGATACTCGCCTGCTCGAGACTGACAACCTTTCGACGACCCCTAGTCGTGTGAGGGGAGTGGAGACTCGTGATGCACGGCGCTGACATGACGAGCCCCCGGTGACCGGCAGCAGCGGTCCGGGCGGCGACGTGGCCACGGCCTTCGACGCTTTCGTTCTCCGGCGATATGCGGCTCTGGCTCGATTCGGCTATGTGCTGACCGGCAACCGGGCCAGTGCCGAGGACCTGGTCCAGACTGCCCTGTTCCGAACCTACCGGCGGTGGGAACGACTCGAGGATCAGTCCGACCCCTTGGCGTATGTGCGCAGGGCGATGGTCAACGCCCATATCAGCTGGACACGCTTGCATTCATCACGGGAACAGCTCTTCGCCGACCCCCCAGAAGGGGTCGCAGTCGACGGCGGCGACCTCGACCGAGTCCACATGTGGCGGCAGCTGGGCACTCTGCCGCCGCGGATGCGCGCCGTTCTCGTCCTGCGCTACTACGAAGACCTTTCCGAGATCGAAACCGCGCGCGTTCTCGGCTGCTCGGTAGGCACCGTCAAGAGCCAAACCCATCGAGGACTTGCCCGGCTGCGGCGCGTGCTGATGGAAACCGACCTCCAGAGGGTGCAAGCCGCGCCGTCTCGACTGAGACCTCGTCGGCGCGGGAACTCCCAGATGACCAACGACCCGCTATTGGCCGTGGAGAAATCATGAACATCGAGACCCAACTGCGTGACACGCTCCATCGGGCTGCGGACGAGCTAGGTGCGGCGGAGCCTCCCCAAGCGGTGCGGGTCAGCGGAATGCACAGCCTGGCACGTCGCAGGAGTCGGCGGCGTGCTGCGATGCTCTCTGCCGGGCTGGCCGTGCTGTTGGCCGCGGTCGCTGTGCCGTTCGGGCTATCACTGCTGCGAACTGGCGATGATCGAATCGCGGCGCCGCTCCTCGAGGGGGGCATCTTCGGGGTACCCACCCGGGGTTCGCTCGCGGGCGACGCGGCCTTCGTGGAGGCGGTCCGCCAGCTGCCCTGGGTTGTGCCAGGTGTCGAGCCCGGCCCAGGACTTGACGGCACCGTGGAGGCACCGAACGCGCCGGTCGAAACCCGCCGCGTGGTCTTTGCCGGGGACGTGCCCCAAGGACGATGGGCTGTGGTCGTCGGTCAGAACACGACCAAGCCGTCGGGCGAAGACCCGATCCCTGACTTGCAGATCAACCCAGGTGCGCTCAGCGATACCGCTGTGGCCTGGTACGCGGGGCCGCCCGGGGCCACCCCCGAGCAGATGCAGTTGGTGAACCTGCCGCGCGGGATCGCAGCGGACCAGCCCGCCTCGTTCTACAACGCCGCCAGCGGGGACCTCGTCGTCGTGGCAGCCCCCGGAGATGTCATCGAGGTTTCCCCCCGGCCGGAGGTCAGCGCCGACGGGACCGTGACCAGGAGGTTCGAGAACATCGGCGCCGCCGACGGCGTGGCCGTGACCGCCCTCGAGCCGAACCGCTCTATCGAGGTGACCCCCGCCCAGTACCGGGTCAGCCGAGCCGGCGTGATCATCGTCGACCAAGCGCTCCACGGAGGAGACCAGGACTTTGAAAACTCCGACCTCCCGACCTCCCCGGGTGATTCGAGAGACGAGCCGAGCGAGGGGCTCCCGCAGATCGAGCTGGACTATGTGCGCACCCCAGGGGACCTGCTTCCCGGAGGCGATCCAGCACTGTCCTGGGGATACCTGATCCGGGAGCAGGAGATGGCGCGGGAGATCTCCGCGGAGTACGGGCTGGCCCCGGATGAGCTGGGGCTGCAAGTGCACTACGTCGGGCCGCTGCCGGCCATCGCCGGAGGAGAGGCTGGGTTGGCCGTCCTCACCGCCACCTTCCCGTCCGGGGCGGTCCTGACCCGCGCCGAATGGATCCAACGGTTGGTCCTGCCCGAGCAACCCATAGGGGAATACTTCGGAGCTGACGAGTGCGCCGATGAGCTTTCTGCCGCGGGAGCGCCTGCGGCTCAACGGATCATGGTGATGCGCTGCGACGTCATCGCGACGGTGGCCCTGGAGGGTCCCGCCCGACTGCCGCCCGGCATCAGCGAGGTGCCGGAGCCGGTATCTACCTTGGTCGTCATCGCACCTCCGGACCTCGCCGGGGGCTACGCGTCGGCGCAGGGTACGTCCGAGACCATCCGGCTGGACCTGCCTAACGATGGGGTCGGCATGATCGCATTCCCGGAAGGGGCGCAGAGCGTCGTCATCCACTCAGGAGATGGCACGGTGGTCCAAGAGGTGCCGATCTTCACCGCGTAAGCGGTGCTCAGGCCAGACGACCGGCGAAGACCCTACGCAGCAACGGTTTACCGTCCTCGCCGGTCTCGGCCTTCTCGAACGTCAATCGCGCCTCGGCGCCATCGAGGGAGAGAATCGCGAGTTCGTTCCCGAAGAACGGTCCGGACCGCTTTCGCCAGCGCAGCCGGGTCCTTGGCACTCTGGCCAGCCGGCGCAGGGCTGCGGTGATGGCGATGGCCGGCTTGGTCCAGCCGATTTTGAATGCCTGCACCATCGGATGTGGCACTTCGTTGTGGACCGGCGAGCAGGTCAGCTGATAGATCCGGCTCGTGATGCCGGCCGGCTCCACCACCTCGGCGACGTAGGCGTGGTGGACGTCGCCGGACAGGACCAGCAGGCTGCTGGGTGGTCTGCCATGCTCGCCCCGACCCAGGGACTCCAGCGCTGCGCCCAGCCGGTCGAAGGAGTCGCGGAAGGCTGCCCAATGCTCGAGATCACCGCCCTGCCGGATTTTCTCCGACACGCGCCCGATCCGACGGCCGTCGAAGCGCCGGACCAGCTCAGCGTTCCAGGCCTCAAGGTCATGGATCGCCGGGGGCATCAACCACGGTAGGGAGCTGCCGATGAGCACGTGCTCGATCTCGTCGCTACCTGCCTCGATCAACTTCTCCTCGACCCAGCCGAACTCCTCGTCGTCGAGCATCGCCCGACTGCCCTCCTCCAGGGACCGGGCTGCGCGGGAATCGATCATCAGCAGCCGAACGGCGTGCCACTTGCGGAGGTAGCTCCAGCGGATCGAGCCCGGGTTCCGGTCAGCCTCCAGGGCCATCTCCCGTAGGGCGTCGTACCCGTCCTGCGCCCCGGTGATGCGGGCGAAGTTCGGGTCCGAGCGCAACTCGACGGGGGAGAGATTGCCGATGTGCTGGTAGATCCAGTAGCTACCCAGCGCCCCGGCGATCCGGTCGGACCACCAGTCGGTCGCCTCGATGTCGGCGCGCCAGGCCGCAGAGGTATTCCAGTCGTCGATGACGTCGTGATCGTCGAAGATCATCGAGGACGGGATGGTGGACAGCAGCCAGCGGATGTCCGGATCGGTCCAGGACTGGCGGTAGATGTAGGTGAACTCCTCGAAGTTCGCCAGTTGGTCGTACGGCGGTTGGTCGAGGTCGCGGCGCGAGGCGAGGTACTTCTTCGTCTCCGCAGCCGTTTCGTCGGCGTACACCTGATCCCCGAGTAGCACCAACGCGTCGGGCCACTTCTCCTGGGGGAGGCCGGCGATCATCACCGAATAGGTGTCCAGCGCGTCCGGCGGGAACTCCTGGTCGTCCTCGCTGCTGATCACCAGGGGAGTGGCGTAACGGCATGACCCGAAGACGACCGAGAACGCACCCGGTCCGCCGGGCGTACGTATCCGGCTCGGCGGCCGAGGGGTGTCGGCCGGCGGCCACACCACTTCGTCGTCCAAGCACACCTCGTACGGAGTGACGCTGCCGGGCTCGAGGCCCTCGACGAGGACCAGCGCGTAGTGGTGACCACGGATATGGAAGGTGTCGGTCTGGCCAAGCGGCGACGCACCGCTTTCGCCGGGGCGACTCACCCTGACCCGACACGGAGCATCGGCCGCTACCCAAATGGTGGCTGAGACCTTGTCCACATGGCGCAGCAACGGTCCCAGAACTAGAGCAGGCATCTCGACATGCTTAGCGCATCGCCAGCCGGGACGCCATCGAGTGGGCCCGCTCGGTGCTCATCGGCAACGCTCAGGTAGGTCCTCCGAGGCAAGCATGCAATTCCGACAGGGGAGCGAGCACGGCTCAAGGCATCGACTGCGCCGAGCGGGTCGGGATATCCCCCCAGCGTTCCTCGATCTTACCGAAGTGCCAGATGGCCAGGGCGATGAGCCAGGTGAGGATGAAAAGTCCCACGATGACGAATCCAACGAACTCGAGATCAAGGCTGCCGAGGAGGGCCAGCGGGCCGGATTCGATGCCGAGCTTCTCCACGAGCAGCCCAACCAGGACGATGACCCCGATGACAAGTGCCACCACCACCGAGAGCACGGTGACGGTGAGGTTGTAGAACACTTTGCGGATCGGCTTGAGAAAGGCCCAGCCGTAGGCCCGAGACATGAACACTCCGTCGGCGGTATCGAACAGGCACATTCCGGCGGCGAAGAGCACCGGCAGAACCAGGATCCCGTACCAGGGAAGGGTGAACGCCGCCGTGCCACCGGCCAGCACCAGGAGGGCGATCTGCGTTGCGGTGTCGAAACCGAGGCCGAAAAGCAGGCCGATTGGATACATGTGCCAAGGCTTGTTGACCCGCCGCATGAGGCGGTTGAGCAGCCGTGCCAAGAACCCCCGATTGTTGAGTTGGCGCTCTAGCTCGGTCTCGTCCAGCTCCCCGTTTTGCATCTTGCGGAACACCTTGGCGATCCCGACAACCGCGACCAGGTTGAGCAGCCCGATGAGTACGAGGAACACTCCAGCCACGGTGGTGCCGATCAACCCCAGAGTGGTCTGCAGCGCCGAGTTCTCGTCCTGAACCGGGTCAACCAGTGCTCGGATGCCGATGGCCAATAGTGCCGCCAGCCCGAACACGATGCTCGAGTGTCCTAGGGAGAACCAGAATCCCACGCCGAGCGCTGGCTTGTTCTCGCCGACGAGTTTGCGGGTGGTGTTGTCGATCGCGGCTATGTGGTCGGCGTCGAAGGCGTGCCGCACCCCCAGTAGGAAGGCGGTGAGCCCCACGCCGACGCCGAACAGGCCGGTTTCGCCGAGGTCGTAGTTCCGTGGGGCGATCAACAACACCAGCACGCCCCAGCCAATGACGTTGAGCAGCAGGATGAAACCTGCCATCCCGGCCAGCGAAAACTTCTCGGCCCGTTCCCAACGTTGGGCCCTCCGGGCAGGCGCGGAAGCAGCAAGGTCGGTCATGCAGGCATTGTTACCTGACATCCGGCTTCATGCCAAGGGCTTGCAGTAGCCAGAATATTGCATTAAGGAGGGCTTGACACAATCTGCGGGTGTTCACTTCACTGAAACATTTTCTGGCCATGCGACGTAACACGGGACCGCGACCGTACGCAGGTGGCCCGCGTGGGCCTGTTCAACCGTGGCCGCATGGCTGCCGACCGTCAGGAGGGTGTCATGGCTGACATCAACACCGGGGACACTGCCTGGATCCTCACCAGCGCCGCGCTCGTGCTGCTGATGACCCCAGGCTTGGCGCTCTTCTACGGCGGCATGGTCCGCGCGAAGAGCGTCCTGAACATGATGATGATGAGTTTCGGTGCCCTGGCGCTGATCAGTGTCATCTGGGTGCTCTACGGCTACTCCATGGCGTTCGGGAACGACGTGGGGGCTGGTCTGGTGGGCGACCCCACCGAGTTCCTGGGCCTGCAGGGCCTGATGGAGGACACCACCAGCGAAGGCGGCGGCCTTCCGGTGATGGCCTTCGTGGGCTTCCAGGCGGTCTTTGCCATCATCACAACCGCCTTGATCTCCGGTGCCATCGCCGAACGCGCCAAGTTCGGCTCCTGGATGGTCTTCGTCGCGATCTGGGTGACGGCGGTGTACTTCCCGATCGCGCACTGGGTCTTCGACTTCACCCTGACCGACGAGGACGGCGTGGTGACCCACGTCGGCGGCTGGATCGCCAACAACCTCGCCGCCATCGACTTCGCCGGTGGCACCGCGGTGCACATCAACGCCGGTGCTGCGGGCCTGGCGCTGGCCCTGGTCCTGGGCAAGCGCGCCGGCTTCGGCGCTGAGGCCATGCGCCCGCACAACCTGCCCCTGGTCATGATCGGTGCCGGTCTGCTGTGGTTCGGCTGGTTCGGGTTCAATGCCGGCTCGGCCGTGGCGGCCAACAACACCGCCGCCGTCGCCTGGGTGAACACCTTCGTAGCCACGGGTGCCGCATGTCTGGGTTGGCTGCTGGTCGAGAAATTCCGCGACGGGCACTCCACCTCTCTCGGTGGAGCCTCGGGCGTCGTCGCCGGTCTCGTTGCAATCACGCCGGCCTGCTCGTCGGTCGCACCGATCGGGGCGATCGGACTCGGCGTCGTTTCCGGTGTGCTGTGCGCGTTGGCGGTGGGGTTGAAGTACCGGTTCGGGTTCGACGACTCACTCGATGTCGTCGGCGTTCACCTCGTCGGTGGTCTGGTCGGCACGATCGGGATCGGCTTCCTGGCGACCTCCGCGGCGCCGGCAGGTGTCAACGGGTTGGTCTACGGAGGAGGGGCGGACCAGCTCTGGCGGCAGGTGGTCGGTGCGCTTGCCGTGCTGGTCGCGAGCTTCGTCGGGACCCTCATCATCGGATTCCTGATCCAGAAGACCATAGGCTTCCGGATCAGTGAGGACGACGAACTGGACGGCATCGACAATGTCGCGCACGCCGAAACCGGCTACGACTTCAGTGCACTCGGCGGCGGCAGTGCTGGCGGCGTTGGCGGCTGGGCCAATGGAGACTCCTCGCGGCAGGTGGCGCAGATGAACTCGGAGGGATCAAGTTTCACGGTGCCAGCCCGGACCACGGAAGGAACCTCGGCATGAAGCTCGTCACCGCCGTCATCAAGCCGTTCAAGCTCGAGGACGTGAAGACCGCTCTGGAACTGCACGGCGTCGAAGGTCTCACCGTCAGCGAGGTGCAGGGCTTCGGACGGCAACGCGGACACACCGAGGTGTACCGGGGTGCGGAGTACCAGGTGGATTTCGTACCCAAGGTGAAGATAGAGGTACTGGTGTCTGCCGAACGCTGCCCAGCAGTCGTCGATGCCCTGATCGAGGCTGCACGGACCGGGCAGATCGGGGACGGCAAGGTCTGGGTCACCGCGGTCGAGGAACTGGCGCGCGTACGAACCGGCGAGCGAGGTCCCGACGCGCTCTGATCCCGCCGTCCTGCGGCATCCGCACCGTTGAGGGTGAGCACCGCCCCGATCGTGCCGGAAAGGCGCGCGCGTGCCGACCTGCTCGACGGGTGGCTGGAATCGCTGCTGCCGGCCACCCCTGGGCTGGCTCTCGTCGCCGTGGGCGGCCTGGGCCGCCGCGAGCCGGCCCCGTACGGCGATCTCGATCTGATCCTGGTCCACGACGGCACACCCGACGTCGACATCGCCTCTGTTGCTGACGCCGTGTGGTACCCGATCTGGGATGCGGGCTTGCGACTCGACCACTCGGTACGGACGGTCGAGCAATCAGTGCGGGTGGCCGGTGCCGATCCTGTTGCCGGCCTGGGACTGCTCGACGTACGTCTGATCGCGGGTGACGAGGGGCTGGCTAACCGGTTGCGCAGCGCCGCCGCCGCGTCCTGGCGGTCCAGGTCGCGAACGTTGTTGCCGTTGCTCCGAGCTGAGCGTGCCCTTCGCGGTGAGCTGGCCGGAGACACCGCGTACCTAGTCGAGCCCGATCTCAAGCAGGGTCGTGGCGGCATGCGGGATGTCCTCGTCCTGCGTGCCATGGCAGTCGCGCAGCTAAGTGACCAGCCGAGTGCGCACGTCGAGGCCGCCTACCGGCTGCTCCTCGACGTGCGAGACGCGCTGCAACGCAGCTCCCGGCGCTGTACTGACGTCCTGGTCCGACAGGAACAGATCCCGGTCATGCAGATGCTCGGGTTGGACAGCGAGGATGACCTGCTGCGACAGGTCGCCGGGGCGGCGCGGGCGATCAGTTTCGCTTCGGCCGCAGGGTGGCGAAGGGTCGCAGCTGCGCCGGGGACCGGTCGAGGCAGCGGGTTTCGGCACCGACGCGCGCCTATTCGGCTCCCCCTGCTGGAGGGTGTCGTCGCGCATGCGGGCGAGGTCTGCCTCGCGCGGGGTGCCGACCCGGCGGCCGACCCGGTGCTCCCGCTACGGCTGGCTGCCGCAGCGGCAGAGTCAGGGCTGCCGATCTCGCCGGCGACGATGGACGTGCTGGTCGAGCGGCATCAGCCGCTGTCGGATCCCTGGCCCGGCCCGGCGCGTTCCTGGTTCGTCCGGCTCCTGGCTGCCGGCCGCGGCACGGTCGACGTTTTCGAGGCGTTCGACCAATCCGGGCTGCTGCTCGAGTATCTCCCCGAGTGGGAACGCATACGTGCTCTCCCACAACGGCATCCAGCGCATTTGTATACAGTGGACAGACATCTGGTCGAGACAGCGTCGGTGGCATCGGAATTGACCCGTCGCGTGCGCCGGCCGGACCTGCTCTTGCTCGGCGCGCTGCTGCACGACATCGGCAAGGGCGGGAACGGTGAGCACTGCGCCGCAGGAGCCGAGATCGCCGAGCGGATGGCAGTACGGCTGGGTCTGAGCCCTGCCGAGGTCGCGACCGTCACATTGCTAGTCGGGCAGCACCTACTCCTGACACATACTGCTCTGCGACGTGACCCGGCCGACCCGGCGACGATCGGCCTCGTCTCGGACCGGATCGGCGGTCGGCTCGACCATCTCGCGCTGCTCCATGCGCTGTCCGAGGCCGACGCCCGGGCGACGGGCCCGGGGGTCTGGAGCCCCTGGCGGGCACATGTCATCTCAGACCTCGTGAGTCACGTCGCCGCCGCGCTGGCACCCGACGTCCCGAACGGGGTGATCCTGCCCTCAGCCACGTCGGGTCCCGGGCCGGCGCCAGGTCGCCCGGCTGGGCCGACGAAAGGGGCCACCGACTCGGGTCCGCACCTCGACGGAGACGCACTTCGCGTGGTGATGCGCCCTGAGCTTGATGGCTTCGAGGTTGCTGTGGACGCCGTCGACCAGGCCGGGCTGCTCTCCCAGATCGCCGGAGTCCTCGCCCTGCATCAACTGGAGATCCGGCATGCCGCAGTGTCCAGCACGGCCGGTTACGTCCACGACGTCTTCGCCGTACGACCGGTGTTCGGAAAACCCCCCGAGCCGAGCCTGCTCGCCGCGGATCTGCGCTCCAGCATCGCCGGGACGCTCTCCCTCGCCGAGCGCTTGACTGCCCGCGAGCGCGCATACCGCCGTACGTCGCGGGCCGCCCAGCCGACCGAGGTGATCTGGTACGACGACGCCGCCGCCGAGGCAACCGTGGTCGAGGTACGTGCCGATGACCGAGCCGGGCTCCTCTACTGGCTCACATCGGTCTTCGACGAAGCCGGCATCGACGTGCTATCCGCTCGGGTGGAGACCTTCGGTGCCGATGCGGTCGACGTGTTCTACCTACCGACGGAAGCAACCCGTACCGAAGGGGTCCGGCGGCGACTCAGCGGGATGCTGCAGGCTGCAACGGAGGGGCGATGATCGCCGGGGTACGCGCCCGCCGCTCATGCAGGGCCAACAAGGTGACCGAGGCCAGCAGCAGCGCGAAGCCCACCCACTGAGACCCGTCGAGCGCTCCGTCGAGCAGCGTGACACCGATGAAGGCAGCGGTCAGCGGGAAGGCGAGTTCGCCGAGGGTGGCTCGCGAGGCGGCCGTCCCGGCCAGGCCGCGGTAGTACAGCAGCAGGGCCAGCAGGCCTGGGATCAGGGCGAGCAGGACGAGACCGGGAACGTCGGCTGCCGTCGGCAGCAGGGGAGCGCCCAGCATGAGCACGATCACGAACGAGGCGAACAGGCCGAAGAAGAACCGCAGCATGGTCACGTGCTGGGTGGCCATCGCCGTGGCGGCGTAGCGGCCGAGCACGGTACCGGCCGCCCAGAGGGTGGCTGCTCCGACCGCGAGCAGGGCGGCCTGGGCCTGACTCAGCGCGATCCCCAACGGATCGGGGAAGCTCAGCAGCCAGGCGCCGACCAGGGTAGGGACCAGGAAG
Source organism: Geodermatophilaceae bacterium (assembly GCA_050999295.1). Lineage (GTDB taxonomy): Bacteria > Actinomycetota > Actinomycetes > Mycobacteriales > Geodermatophilaceae > JACCQS01. Next base: position 47,901 of record JBPCPI010000035.1, read on the forward strand.
AGCGGGAAACGGGCCGTGATCCGCTCACCGAGCAGTAGTGCTGCGCCGAGGATCGCGATGACCGGCTGAAGTTTCTGCAGAACCAGCGGGGTGACCGGATCCCCCAGTGCGAAGGCTTCCGTGAACAGGATGGTCGCGACCGCGGAGGCCCCGATGCCGATGCCGAGAATGGCTAACCGGACCTTTCCCGGAGCCGCCGCAAAAGCCCGCAGCGCCCCGCCGAGCCACGGCAGGATCAGGACGCAGATGATGGTGTGCTCGGCGAACACGATCGTGGCGGGTTCCAGATCGCTGACCAGGGGGACTCGCAACAATCCGTCGGTGCCCCAGAGCGCGGCGGCGAGGATGATCAGCCACAGCCGATCCCTGCCTCGCGCCGGCTCGGCGGCCGATGGGACGGCTACGGAACCCGCGTCGGTGGTCATCGGCCAAGTCTGTCCCACCGGTCGATGACACGCCGACGGAGGTGACCGACGTTGTCAGCACGCTGTGCGACGGTGAACTCCGAGCAGGTCATACAGCTCCACCGGAAGGAGGCTCGAGATGGAATCGAGCTTCGACGTACTCACCAGCGCGGACACATTCCCCGGCGTAGCGGGGACTGCCACCTTCGCCTGCCCCAACTGCGCGCGGCGTACGGAGTTCGAGCAGCCACCGTGCCCCGACGGTCACGACTCGGACTGCCCGGAGTGGTACTGCACCGAGTGCGGTGCGGCGACCATCGTCGGCCGACCGAGCAGCCGCCGTCGCACTCGTAGGGCGAGGACGGCTTCCTCCGCCCGGGCCCGGGGCATCGCGAAGGCGAGCTGACCGGCACGCTCCCCGCCCTTGCCGAGTAGGGCGGCCGGTTTGCGCGCTTTGGCTAGACTGGCATCGCGCGTAACGCACCGGCCGACAAGCGCGCGCCAGCCGTCCCGGAGGATTCACCAGCGTGTTCGCGACCCTGTCCGATCGACTCGAGAACGCCTTTTCCGGGCTGCGCAGCAAAGGCCGGCTCACCGAAGCCGACATCGACGCCACCTGCCGGGAGATCCGCATCGCGCTGCTGGAAGCCGATGTGGCGTTGCCGGTCGTCAAGAGCTTCGTCGGGGCCGTAAAGGAGCGGGCCCGCGGAAGCGAGGTCTCGCGCGCCCTCAATCCAGCACAGCAGGTCATCAAGATCGTCAGCGAGGAACTCGTCACGATCCTGGGTGGTGAGACGCGTCGGCTGCAGTTCGCGAAGCACCCGCCCACCACGATCATGCTGGCCGGGCTGCAGGGCTCGGGTAAGACGACCCTGGCCGGCAAGCTCGGACTCTGGTTGCGCGAGCAGGGTCACACGCCGCTTCTGGTGGCCGCAGACCTGCAGCGCCCCAACGCCGTCACTCAACTGCAGATCGTGGGGCAGCAGGCCGGGGTCGATGTGTTCGCACCCGAGCCGGGCAATGGGGTCGGCGACCCGGTCGTGGTCGCCCGGGACTCGCTGGACCATGCCGCGCGGACCATGCACGACATCGTGGTTGTGGACACCGCCGGCCGACTTGGCATCGACGACGAATTGATGGGGCAGGCTGCGGCGATCCGCAACGCGGTCACGCCCGATGAGATCCTCTTCGTCGTCGACGCGATGATCGGTCAGGACGCGGTCACGACGGCTGAGGCATTCCGGGACGGCGTCGGCTTCACCGGCGTGGTATTGACCAAGCTCGACGGCGACGCGCGCGGAGGGGCGGCGCTGTCGGTCAGGGAGATCACCGGCCGTCCGATCATGTTCGCCTCGACCGGTGAGAAACTCAGCGATTTCGACGTGTTCCATCCAGAGCGGATGGCCTCCCGAATCCTCGGGATGGGCGACGTCCTGAGCCTGATCGAACAAGCTGAGAAGACCTTCGACGCCGACCAGGCTGAGGAGATGGCCGGAAAACTGGTCTCCGGCGACGGCTTCACCCTCGAGGACTTCCTCGACCAGATGATGGCCATCCGGAAGATGGGTCCGATCGGGAACCTGCTCGGCATGCTGCCCGGCGCCGGCCAGATGAAGGAGGCCATAGCCCAGGTCGACGACAAGGATCTCGACCGGACGGCAGCGATCATCCGCTCGATGACACCTCTCGAGCGTGCCGACCCCAAGATCATCAAGGGTTCACGACGGGTTCGGATCGCCAACGGCTCCGGCGTGACGGTCACCGAGGTCAACGGTCTCGTGGAGCGGTTCTTCGAAGCTCGCAAGATGATGTCCCAGATGGCCGGGGGGATGGGCTTGCCCAGTGCGCGGGGGATGTCGAAGAAGGCCAAGGGACGCCAGCAGCAACTCCAGGCCCGCAAGAACGCCAAGGGCAAGAAGGGCCATAAGGGCGGCCAGATCCGTCAGCCCGGTGGTTCTCGCGCGGGCGTTGATGCCGGCGGGCAGGTGGCCGGCACCCAGGACCTCCAACAACTGTTGGGGGCAAGTGGGCTTCCGCCGGGTATGCAGATGCCTGACCTGTCCGCGCTGCGCTTCGGCAAGAAGAAGTAACCTCCTGCGCGTGAACTCCGCGCTCCACGTACATGGAGTGGTGCTGCCCGAGGAGGAGTTCCGAGACATCTGGGTACGGGACGGGCGGATCACCTTCGAGTCCGTACGGGGAGCACAGACAGTCGCCAAGGGTTGTTGGCTCGTGCCGGGCCTGGTGGATGCACACAACCACCTCGGGCTGTCCCCGTCGGGTCCGGTCATCGAAGTCGAGGGCCAGCGGGCCCAGGCCCTGGCCGACCGCGATGCCGGTGCGCTGGTCATCCGCGATTGCGGGGTGCCCGTGGACACCCGGCACCTGGACGAGCACCTCGATCTGCCGCGCATCATCCGTGCCGGACGGCACCTGGCTCCCCGCCGGCGTTACCTGCCGGGCGTCGCGGTCGAGCTGGACGACCCGGCAGAACTCCCGGCGGCAGTTCTCGCGCAGGCTGGCCGCAGTGATGGCTGGGTCAAGTTGGTCGGCGACTGGATCGAGCGGGATGCCGGTGACCTGAAACCGTGTTGGCCGACGCAGGCAATCGAAGCTGCGATCGCGGCCGCGCACGATGTCGGCGCTCGGGTGACGGCACACGTGTTCAGTGCCGCGGCGCTGCCCGACCTGATCTCGGCCGGCATCGATTGCATCGAGCACGGCACCGGTCTGACCGAGGACCTCATCGACGAACTGGCTTCCCGTCGCACGGCGTTGGTGCCGACCTTGATCAACATCGCCAATTTCCCTGCCATCGCGGACGCGGGAGAGAACAAGTTCCCGGCCTACGCCGCGCACATCCGACGCCTGCATGCCGGCGTAACGGACATGCTGGCGTCGGCCTACGAGGCGGGAGTACCGATCTATGCCGGTACCGACGCCGGAGGGTCACTGCAGCACGGGTTGATCGCCGCGGAGATCGCGGCGCTGGCCAGGGCCGGAATGACATCCGCCGATGCGCTGGCGGCCGGCTCGTGGGCGGCGCGCTCCTGGCTGGGTCTGCCCGGCATCGAGGAGGGCGCGCCGGCTGATCTGGTCGCCTACGACACCGACCCCCGGGCCGATCTGGCCGTGCTCAGCCGGCCTGCCCGGATCATCTTGCGCGGCGTCGTCATCGCCTGATCGGCGCGTGCGTCACCCGAGGCAGGGCGCGTCCGACCCCGGAAATGCCGCCACAATCCGAGGTGGAGCGCGTCTGACCTCACCGGGAGGCACATCCCGACGCCTGAGAGACTGCGCGGCGGGCTGCTGCGGATGGCGACCCTGTTCGTCCGGACCCTGCGGGAGGATCCGGCCGATGCAGAGATCCCGAGCCATCGGCTGCTGGTTCGTGCCGGTTATATCCGGCGTGCCGCCTCGGGTGGATACACGTGGTTGCCGTTGGGCTACCGCGTCTATCGCAACGTCGAGCGGATCATCCGCGAGGAAATGGATCGGATGGGCGCGCAGGAGGTGCATTTTCCGGCGCTGCTTCCACGCGAGCCGTACGAGGCGTCCGGCCGGTGGACCGACTACGGGGACAACCTGTTCCGGCTCAAGGACCGCCGCGGGGCGGACCATCTGCTGGCGCCGACGCACGAGGAGATGTTCACGCTCCTGGTGAAGGACCTCTACTCCTCGTACAAGGACCTTCCGCTGTGGCTCTATCAGATCCAGACGAAGTTCCGGGACGAGGCGCGGCCCCGGGCCGGGCTGTTGCGGCTTCGCGAGTTCGTCATGAAGGACTCCTATTCCTTCGACAGCAGCGACGCCGGGCTCGATGCCTCCTACGCCGCCCACCGCGCGGCATATATCGCCATCTTCGATCGGCTCGGCCTGGACTACGTCATCGTCTCGGCGATGTCCGGTGCGATGGGCGGCTCCCTGAGCGAGGAGTTCCTGCACCCCAACGAGGTCGGCGAGGACACCTTCGTCCGCAGCGCCGGCGGGTATGCGGCCAACGTGGAAGCCGTACGGACGCCGGTGCCCGATCCGATCC
>JBPCPI010000046.1:0-3712 GCA_050999295.1 Geodermatophilaceae bacterium
CGGTCGATACCGCTCGATACCGCTGAATACCGCCCGATCTGGCACGGATCTGGCACGGATCTGGCACGGAGCGGGTTACTAGCCCGAGGCAGTGGGCGTAAACGCCGTTCGGCTGGGCTCCGACCGACAACTACGGGCATGCGCGGACAACTAGTCAGCCACCCGGTAATAGCTGGTGTGACTCCTCCATGGGTGCCGCCTGGCGGGCCGCTTCTCGACCAAAGCGAGGCCGCCCGGCAGCTCGGACAACCTCCTGCCGAGCTCGCGCCGGGTCAGGCCATAGCTGGCTCGGGAGCCTGGATCTCGCCGGTGAGCTGACGCATGTGGGTCGCGTCATCGCGTACGGCCCAGTGCTCGACACCTTTGCCGTTGACGACCCGGATCATGTGCATCTGCTTGTACGCGAACCTGCGTCCGGTTGGCGGCACTCCGAAGTATTCGCCGACATGGCGCCCACTGTGCGTGCAATGGATCGCGACGGTGTCGGACTCGGTGAGAACTCGGTGAATCGTCCATCGCTGGTCAGCGAAGGCCCCCGCGAGCATGTGCATGAAGTAGGTGATGCTGCCCAGACCCGGCGGGGTCCCGGGCGGAGCTTCATGGTTGATGAAGTCCTCGCTGATCACCTCAGCAAGTGCCGCTTCGTCATCTGCCGGAAAGACCTCTTCCAGCACGCGCCGGGCGGGCGACGCGATGTCAGTGCTGCTCATTTTTCCTCCTGATTCCACCCCGGCGTTGGCGTGTCATCGTCGGGTCCCATATTGATGCCAGTATTGTTCTCATCAAATGATTAACAGCGCAAGTCCTAGACGCCGGTACGACGGGACCGGCCGGCGCAGGGAGGCGGCGCACACCCGTACCCGGGTGATCGAGGCGGCGACTCGCGCGTTCCTGGCGCACGGATACGCGGGGGCAACCATCCCGCGGATCGCTGCGGCCGCGGGGGTGGCGGTGGAGACCGTGTACCGATCCGCCGCCGGCAAGGCGGGGCTGCTCGAGGCAGCGGTTCAGGCGGCTCTGGCGGGAGGGGTCGCGCGGGCGGACGTCGACGTCGACGAGCGCCCGGCCATCCGAGCAGTCATTGTTGAAACAGACCCGCGTCGGCAGTTGGCGGCCTATGCGGCAAGCCAGCCGGGCGTGTGGAGCCGGGTCGGGCCGTTATTGCGTGTCCTGGACGCCGCGGCGGCAAGTGACGAGGCTCTGCAGGCGCTGCGCGACCAGCACGCCGAGTTCCGGTTGACCGGTCTGCGCCGATTCGCCGCTCTCCTGGCCGAGCGCGGTGGCCTGCGACCTGGCCTGACGGTCGACCGCGCCACAGACATCATCTGGACCGTGTGCGCCCAGGCCAACTACGACAGCCTCGTACGGGCTCGCGGCTGGAGCCACGATGAGTACCGCGCCTGGCTCACCGACACACTCACGGCCCACCTGCTGACGACTGCCTGAACGCCGTCTTCCGGGAGATGTCCTAGAGGCCGGAGTAACTCAGTTCAGCGACCGTAAGCGCTCAGTCGGCGCTCGATCTCGGCCATCGCCCTGGGTACGTCGACGGTCTCGGCAACCCGTACGAGCGCAGAGACGTCGCCCGGGCTGGTCCCGATCCCCGAGCCCGGGCCAGCCCGCCGATCCACGTGCGTCGTCCCCCGGCCGGGACCATGCCCACAGTCGACCGACACCCGGCGGTCGACGGTCCCCAGGATCCCCGGCGTGATCGCCTCGAGGACGGCCAACGCATCGTGGATGACAACGCCCGGGCCGCCCTGTACACGTAGTAGTAGTCGAGGTAGTGCGCCAGCATCGCCGCGGCAGCTGACCCGACCGGCCCGCTGGCCCCGATCCGGGCCACGGCAGCTGCGTCCATCGCGGTCGGCCGGGTCACGTCCAGGCCGACGACGGTGATCGGCAACCCGGAGCCGAGAACCCGGTGCGCGGCTTCGGGATCGGACCAGACGTTGAACTCCGCGGTCGGGGTCACGTTGCCCGGGCCATAGGCACCGCCCATGATCACCAGTCGCTCGATCCGGTTGGCCGCCGCCGGGTCGGAAGCGACCAGCAGTGCGATGTTGGTGAGCGGTCCGATGGCGCAGACGGTCAGCGGGCTGGGTGAGGCATGCAACAGGTCGGCGAGGAACCGTACGGCCGGAGCCCGTTCGACGCGTCGTTTCGGACCGGGCAACTCCGCGCCGCCGAGGCCGTTGGCGCCGTGTACGTGGGATGCGCGGTGCGGTTGAGGGTGGACGAGCGGGCGGTCCGCTCCCGCCGCGACAGGGATCTCGTCGGCGCCGACCAGGGCCAGGACCCGCAGCGCGTTGTCTGTGGTCTGCTCGAGGTTCACGTTGCCGAAGACCGTTGTCACCGCGCAGAGTTCGACCTCCGGACTGGCCAGTGCCACCAGGAGCGCGATCGCGTCGTCAACGCCCGGATCGGTGTCGATGACCAGCCGTCTCACTCCGGACCTTCCAGCGAACCGCGACGTGCCCGGCGATCGGGACCGCTCACGAGAAGACTTCCGCTCGGTTCGGCAGCGATGGTTGAGCACCGGGCCGCGTGGCGGTAAGGGCACCAGCGACACATGCGCGTCGCAAGGCTTCGGCTGGCTCCAGATCCTCCAGCAGGCCGACGACCAACGTGCACCGGGACGGTCGCGCAGGTGACCGCTGGCGTGCGGCCCGCGGATTTGCGGCTCGACAGTGGGGAACGACGTGTCATCCAGGTGCAGCGGCTGGAAGATCCGTTGCCACAGTTGAGCCTCGACGCTCTGCCCGGTCACTCTCTCGATCATGAGGCCTAGCAAGGCGTAGTCGGTGTTGCAGTACCGGTAGCCCGTACCCGGCGCGACCCGGCTGTCCGCGGTCAGGGCTATCTCGACAAGTTCGGTAGGCGCCCAGTACCGATCCAGCACCCGAATATCCGGGGGATCGCCGAAGACCGGCCCGACCCAGTCGGGCAACCCGGACCGCATCCGCAGCAGCAACTCGACGGTGATCTCGGAACTGTCGGGCACCAGACCGGGCAACCGCTGCTGCACCGAGTCGTCGAGGGAAAGCCTGCCCTCGGCGATCAGCTGCATGACCAGTGCGGCGACGTAGGTCTTGGTCACGCTGGCGATGCGGAACCGGTCCTGCGCCGCGATCGGGCGCGGACGAGCAAGGTCCGCTACCCCGACCGATCCCTCGAACACCACCTCGCCGTGCTCGGTGACCAACCCGAACAGCCCCGGACCGTGATCCACGCCCGTTTCCGCCAGTGCCGCAGTCAAGACGGCATCATCGATCGGCACGCCCGACAGCGTGCCGGACGCGGCTCCGCTGATCCAATGCACTCGGCATCACCTCTCTGCCAACTTCCCAGTCGCCGATCCCTGTCGCTGGAGCGCAGACAGCCGCGAGGCGATGTGCGACCTGCTGCACTGGCTAACCGGTGACACATGGACGATGGTCAGCCCGTCTCCTCTGCACAATCGGTCCATGTCGCCATGACGAGGCAGCCACCTGGAAACGTGACGCTCGCCCTCTAGGCAAGACAAATGTTAGTGACTAACATTCAGATCATGAAGGATCGACGGACTCGTACTCGGGAGCGACTCAGCGACGCTGCCCTGGATCTGTTCGGTGTGCACGGCTACGACGCCACGACCGTGGCACAGATCGCCGCTGCGGCCGGCGTCACGGAGATGACCTTCTTCCGCCACTTCAGATCCAAGGCCGACGTG
>JBPCPI010000122.1:0-4491 GCA_050999295.1 Geodermatophilaceae bacterium
TCCGGCGGGGATCTACATACATTCCGATGTTCACAGCCGTCGTCACGGAATCGAGCCAGCGTTGCGCATCGATCTTGCGGTGAAAGTGCCGCGAGTGCTCGTGGTTGGCGACGTCGCGGTACCGCGCTCGCCACTGACCGTCGGGCCTTTTGGCGATGCTGGACACATTCACCCCTTTGCTCGCTCTCGGGCGCGTTCCGCCAGACGTCCCCCGACCTGCTAGGTGCGCTCTGCGAGGTGCTCCGAGAGTCGACAAGAGGACTTGGCCGAATAGCGTGGATCACAGAGCACTGGTGGTAGATCTGAGCGTTTCAGGTCCGCGGCCAGTCCGCAAGAAGTCCGCAGAATGCCCGTCACCAACCATCCTTGACCAACTCCAATCAACGCCCAACCGCCCCAGAATCAGCAGTCTTTCCGCAGGTCAGGCACCGAATTGCCCGGCGTGCCAGCGATATCGCGCTGCCGGAACTGGACTACGCGAAAGCCGTTGGAAATGTCTCTTAATCAGCGGGTTCGGGGTTCGAGTCCCCGGCGGCGTACCCAGTGAAACGGCAGGCACGGGTCGCTGGAAGGGGCCTCGTGCCTGCCGTTGCTGCACTCATCCGACGGTCTAGCTACGCACTCACCCCAGCGAGTCGTCCGTGAGGTCGCGGAGCACTGGCCGATTGCTGCGGATGACCCCTTGCGGGTCGTTGCCCTGCTTCGCCTGCTGCAGCCTCCGCAACGCGTCCTCGGAGAACGCCCGTCGTGGGTCGTCGGAGTCGCCGAGGAAGTTGAAGAACGTGCGCCCGGACAAGTGGCTGCCAAGCGCGATCCGCATCTCGTCGAAGGACCACTCGATCGCGGTGCCGAGCTCCGCTGTCATCGGAACGCCGAGGCAGAAGAGTTGGTACGGCTCGGCAATCGCACCAGCAGGGCCGTCTTCCTCGCTCGCTCGCGCCAGCGCGCCTCCGAGGTGACGGATCTGCACGAGGGTCAATGGCGAAGCACTCGCGGCACCGGCGACATTCACCAGGTGTCGATGACGGCCTCGTCAAAGTCGCTCAACAGGCCAGCGAACTCCATTGCCGGCATCGGGTCGACCGGCTCGGCGGCTATGCCGCCCAGCTCGGGCAACGGCACGGTGGCCAACGCGTCGGCCCAGCTCCCCGGGATCGCCCGCAGCGGGGTGAGCAGCCGTTCACAGTCCTCGGCCGAGCCGAGGTAGGCCACCTCGACCGACACGAAGGCACCGCCCCGCAGCAGCTCCGGTACCTCCGGAATTGGCGGGAACCGGAGCAGATGAGCCCAGAGCGTCAACTCGTCCGGCGCTGCCGCGGTGATATTCCGAAAGGCATGCAGAACCGGCCGAGCCAGGCCGATCGGCCACAGCACGCGTCGCGCGCCTGGATGGAGCCGGACTCAAGCGCGTGCGCTTCGTCGGATGCAGGTTGACCGGAGCCATGCTGAGCGGGACAAACCTCTCCGACTTGACCATCGAGGACTCGGTTGCCGACTTGGTCAACTTTCGTGCCGCTCATGCGACGTACCTGTCGATCGAGGCCACGTCGCTGCGCGAGGCGGACTTCTATACGGCTGCGCTGAGCAACCCCGCGCTACTCGACTGCGACTTGTCGGCGGCGAACTTCACCGAGGCGCGCGCGCCAGGGCTGGAGCTGCACGGTTCGACACTCGATGCGCTCCGGGGCGCCCAGTCGCTCACCGGCGCCCGCATCGATGCCGAGCAGCTCATCCCGCTCGGATTGGCGCTGGTCGCCGCGCTGCAGGTCGAGGTCAGCGACCGCTCACGCTGATCAGGGCGCGAGCGCTCGTACCACGCCGTACAGGTACGGCTGATCGACCGATTCCTGTACGCAACGGGCGAACAGCCACAGCAGCAGCCGTTCGGCATCGATTTCGAGCAGCTCGGCCATTCGTCGCGCGAAGGCGACCGGCTCCGCGACGAGGCGGTCCGGGAAGTTGAGAATGTGCTGCAGCGCGTCGTAGACCGGGTCGCCGACGTAGGGCTTCGGATCGATGACCAGCCACGGTTCGCGTTTGGCCGCCAGCACATTCTCCGGGTGCAGGTCGGTGCAGAGCAAGACGCGGCTCTCGGCCGTGCCAGGTAACGCGCGGAACAGTTCGATGCCCGCTCTGGACAGTCTCGGGTCCATTGCGGGCCCTGGGCCGCGGCGTACTTCAGGTCGTACTCGTCCGCCCACCAGGCACACATGCTGTGCAGGCTTCGGAAGGGGTGACCGGACGGTGGGCTGATCCAGAGCCGGCGCAGGAGGCCGGCCACTACCGCGTCCTGCTCCTCCGGCGGCGGGCCCAGCGACAGGGTGGTCCCGGGCTCGCAGGCCTCGAGCAACAGGCCCCTTGCCTCGGCGACCTCGTCGACAGCAATCAGCGACACCGCCCCGTTGCCTGCCCACGCCCGCAGGCCTCCCGCCTCGTGCAATGCCTCGTCATGCGGCCAGGCGACCTTCAGTACTACGCACTCGCCGGCTGGGGTACGAGCCGGAGCCACCCAGGACGTGACGCCGCCGGGCTGGAACGGTGGGTCGACGTCGAGCCGCCAGCGACGCGCGAACTCGTCCACCAGGTCTGGCAACAGGGCCACCCAGGCGCGCGTCGGTCTGCCGGAGGAGATCTCCGGCGGCGCGCCTTCGAGGTCGGCTTGGTACTGCTCTACGGCTTGGACAAGATTGCTTGGCCACTGGAAGTCCGACACCAGGGTGCATCTTCTCAGGCGGGGGTTGGACCTCGCTGAGCCCGCGCCTCAGCCGTAGCGCCGCACGAGGCTTTCGGCGTAGAACTGTTCCCACGGCTGTTGCTGCGGGGCCGATGTGTAGTCCCGATCAAGGACCACGAGGTGGTGGGTGAGGTCGCTGCGGATCGGTCGCTGCCCGAGCACATCCGGTAGCTCGGACAATCTGACCAGCCAGTCGGCGTACGAGGTTGCCCAGTCGTCGTCCGTTCCGTCGGTGATCCGATAGACCGTGTGGTGGGTTTCGGCCACCTGGTGCAGCAACTTGCGCCCCTCATCGGTTGGTTCCATGCGCGCCTCCAAGTTTCGATTGCCACAGAGCTGGCCGTATTCGCTGCGAGCCGAGCTCACCTGCCCTATTCTGAGGCCTCCGGAGAGGTGTGATCATGACTGCAAAGCGAATCTGGATAGGTGTCGCAATTGTCGCCGTTGCGGTTGCGGTCATCCTGTACTTCGTCCTCTATGGCGGGGACGGCAGTGGTTCGGGTGGCGGAACCGGCGGCTACTGAACCAGGCCGCTTGACGACACCCGGCTGAGAGCTTGCATCTGGTACCTGGGTACGGGATTACCGGCGGACAGCAGTCCCGCGACCGTCGCCATCAGAACGTCGGGATAGGTCAGGACAAGGTCTTCCCCTGCTCCACGACATTGGTCTGTGCCGCGACGGCGTACCCCACGTGATGAACAGGCCGTGCGCGACGACAAGGGTCACGGAGTACCGGCCACCTCCAAGGCGTGCCAGCGGGCCAGCCGATCAGACCCGATCCCACGTTCCAGCGCCGGGGCCCGGGCCATCAGGGCCAGCAGCACCACGACGGCGTAGCCAGCCAGCAAGCCGGTGATCCGACCGACCTCGGTGAGCCAGTCGACCATGGTCGGCTTGGTGTCGGAGTTCAACCACCACAGCGCCACGGCCGCACCGAGAAGAACGATCGCCAGTACCACGCCAGGATGCGCCCTACTGGGTGGCGCCTGAACGCGCGGAGCTCGTTCGGTCAGCGAACGGGTTTCAGGACGTACGAGGGCCACGGTCACGTGTCCGAGGGTGGTCGGCCTTCGGGACACGTCTCAACGGCACGATGGACGTACTACCAACGTCGGATGGAAACCTGCTTCACCGATCAGGCAGAAATAGCCGTATGAATAAGAACGTCCTCGTTATCGGGGCTGCAGCGCTGATCGCTGGACTGCCGATCGCGCTGCGATGACCGGAGATGACCCCGGCCAGGCAACGCCGAGCGCTCCAGAGCAGTCCAGCATTTCGGACGAGGCCAGTGGTACCTCGACCCAGAATGCCGATCCCACGACGCCCACGACAACCGTGGCTCCGCCGCCCCTTCCGGCTCCGGTACCGGTACCGCCTGCCGGCGATGACGACGACGGCGATGACCGCGACGATGAAGACCGGGATGACGACGACTGATTCGTTGGCCAAGGACACCCCGACTCATCCGGCGCTGGCCGCCTGAACCCAGCACCTGGTTAGGGTCGTGGCTGAGCCATGGCCCGCCCGGGCCGAGAGCCTGGAGGGCGCTATGTCATTGACCCGGATTCTGGTCGTCGTCCTGGCCGGTGGTGCCGGCGGAAGGCTGGAGTTGCTGACCGAGAACCGGGCCAAGCCGGCCGTCGCGTACGGCGGCATGTACCGGTTGATCGACTTTCCGCTGTCCAACTGCCAGCGGGCAGGGATCGCCGACGTCTGGGTGATCCAGCAATACAACCCCGGCTCGCTGTCCGATCA
>JBPCPI010000136.1:0-14447 GCA_050999295.1 Geodermatophilaceae bacterium
GCGCCTCGAGTGCGGCTACGACCGCGGCAAGGCTCGACATGTGGGCGCGGCTGGGATCGAACCAGCGACCGCTCGGTTGTAAGCCGAGTGCTCTGACCGCTGAGCTACGCGCCCGACAACGGCCGGCCCAGACTATGGGGTCGACAACTCCAGGCCATCACACGGCTTCGGCGATCGCCTCGACCGCGCGCTGCCACGCCGACTGATCGCGCGGTTCGCCACGACCGTTCACCTCGGCGAAGGCAACCTTGCCGCCGGTATCGACGAGGAAGGTGCCGCGGACGGGCATCCCGGCGCGCTCGTTGAAGACGTCGTAGGCGCGAGCGACCGTACCGTGCGGCCAGAAGTCCGACAGCAGGGTGAACCGATAACCCTCCTTGGTCGCGTAGGCCTTGAGCGCGTACGTCGGATCAGTGCTGATGGCGAGCACTTCGACGCCGGCGTCTGAATAGATGGCCAGGTCATCGCGCAGTTGGCAGAGCTCTCCGGTGCAGATCCGGCTGAAGGCGAACGGGTAGAAAACGAGCAGCACCGGCGACTTGCCGCGGTACGAGGACAGCGCGACTTCGGAGTTGTCCTGGTCCTTGAGGGTGAAATCGGGCGCAACCGAACCGAGATCGACAGCCATGAGACTCCGTTTCCGGTGCCGACCTAGCGCCGAGAGCGGGCGGCCTTGGGCGCGACCAGCCGGGTGCCCGACCACTCCGGTGCCGCGCTGATGCTGCTGGTTTGGGACAGGCCCGCAGTCGGTGCGGCCTCGGTCACATCGCTGGGCGCGAGATGGCCGGGCCGACCTGCCTTGGGACTGAGCAACCAGATGACCCCGTTGTCGGCCAGCGACGTACTCGCGTCAACCAGGGCATCGATCAGATCCCCATCGGAGTCGCGGAACCAGAGGATGGCGACATCGACCACCTCGTCGGAGTCCTCGTCGACCAGTTCGCTGCCGCAGGCGTCTTCGACCGCCACCCGGAGATCGTCGTCCACGTCGTCGTCGTAGCCCCACTCCTGCACGACCATGCCGGGCTTGATCCCGAACCGTGCCGCCAGTGCGTCGGTGCTCTGTTCGCCAGCCATGGTCAACCAATCCGCGTGAGCCGGTCAGGAACAGACAACATCAGAACTCGCATGCCGCATCAATGGAGTTCAGCGCCGCGTTCAGGTCGGTGTTGCTGACGTCCGTGCCCGCGCGCAGGCCATCGCGGAGTGCCCCCGAGGCGTTCTGGGCGGCCTGGATCGCATCGCGGATCGGACCCGGCGGTAGCGGGTCGAGCGAAGGTTGAACCGATGCGATCGCGGCATCGAAGTCGGCGGCTACGCTCTCCGGCGTCAGGCTTGTCGGCGTGCCGTTGGTGGTCGCGTCAGCGAGCGCGATGAAGTTGGCGTTGGCTGTGTCGTAGGCGACGAGCACGGTGATGCACGCCAGGAGCTCATCGGGATCCCCGCTTGGCACATCGTCGGTGGTTTCCTCGGTGCTCTCGGTACTGCTCTCGGAGGTCTCCTCGGTGCTGGCTTCGCTGGTCTGCGTTGGGCCCGCGAAGGTTGGCGTGCCAGCGATGCTGGTGGTGCAGGCAGCGAGGCCGAGCAGAGCAGTGCTCCACACGACGGCACCCAGGAGTATCCGCGGCCGCACCAGTCCCCTTCCGTGGGCCGAGCCCATGACCGACCCTTATGACGTAATCAAGGAGCAGCCTAAGGCATGCCCGACATGATCCTGAATGCCTCCGCGAGGGCACCGATCGAGCTGTGCCAAACCCGGCCCGATGTGGCACGAGAGCGCGGTACCCACCACGATGGAGTCATGACGCGAACAGACGGCGCAGATACCGGCGTACACCGCACAGCCACCGCCGGGGTTCCGGTCATCACCGATGGCCTGCCCAGCCAGGTGCCCGACATCGACCCGGAGGAGACCGGAGAGTGGCTGGAGTCCCTGGATGCAGTCGTCGGCAGTGCTGGGCGGGAGCGGGCTCGCTACCTCCTGCTGCGGCTGCTGGAGCGGGCACGGGAGCGCCAGGTCGGGGTTCCTGCCCTGCGCAGCACCGACTACATCAACACGATTCCGCCGGAGCGGGAACCCGACTTCCCCGGCGATGAACACATCGAGCGGCGAATCCGTGCCTACCTTCGCTGGAACGCTGCGATCATGGTGCATCGGGCCCAGCGCCCCGGCATCGGCGTCGGCGGGCACATCTCGACGTACGCCTCGAGCGCTGCCCTGTACGAGGTGGGCTTCAACCACTTCTTCCGCGGCCGTGACCATCCCGGCGGTGGAGACCACATCTACTTCCAAGGACACGCCTCGCCCGGGATCTATGCCCGGGCCTACCTCGAAGGCCGGCTGACCGACAGCCAGCTCGACGGGTTCCGCCAGGAGCTGTCGCACCCCGGTGGAGGTCTGTCCTCCTATCCGCACCCACGATTGATGCCGGAGTTCTGGGAGTTCCCGACGGTGTCGATGGGGCTTGGGCCGCTGAATGCCATCTACCAGGCCCGGTTCGACCGCTACCTGCACCACCGCGGGATCAAGGACACCACCGACCAGCACGTCTGGGCATTTCTCGGTGACGGCGAGATGGACGAACCGGAGTCCTTGGGTGCCATCGGAATAGCAGCACGTGAGGAACTCGACAACCTGACCTTCGTGATCAACTGCAACCTGCAACGTCTGGACGGACCCGTGCGCGGCAACGGGAAGATCATCCAGGAGCTGGAGTCGTACTTCCGCGGTGCCGGCTGGAACGTCATCAAGGTCATCTGGGGCCGGGAGTGGGATGCCTTGCTGGCCAAGGATCTCGACGGCGCGCTGGTCAATGTCATGAACGCGACACCGGACGGGGACTACCAGACGTACAAGGCCAACAACGGCAAGTTCGTACGGGACCACTTCTTCGGCCGTGATCCCCGAACGGCGGCGATGGTCGCGGGCATGACAGACGACGAGATCTGGGCGCTCAAGCGTGGCGGTCACGACTACCGCAAGGTCTACGCCGCCTTCCAGGCAGCCGCTCGCCATACCGGCCAGCCCACCGTGATCCTTGCCAAGACGATCAAGGGTTGGACCCTGGGCAGTCATTTCGAGGGCCGCAACTCCACCCACCAGATGAAGAAGCTGACCCTCGACGATCTCAAGGGGCTCCGCGACCGGCTCTACCTCGACATCCCTGACAGCGCGCTCGACGAGAAACTGCCGCCGTACCACAAGCCGGCCGCCGACTCCGACGAGCTGCGCTACATGGCCGAGCGTCGTCGCCGCCTCGGTGGCTCGATGCCGCGTCGGATGCTGACCGCAAAGCCGTTGGCCCAGCCCGGGGAGCGGGCCTACGACGCGGTCAGGCGGGGTTCTGGCAAGCAGGAGGTCGCCACCACCATGGCTTTCGTCCGGCTCCTGCGCGACCTGCTCAAGGACAAGGAGATGGGTCCCCGGTTCGTTCCGATCATTCCCGACGAAGCACGCACGTTCGGGATGGACTCGCTGTTCCCGGTCCAGAAGATCTACTCACCGCACGGCCAGACCTACACCTCGGTCGACCAGGACCTGATCTTGTCCTACCAGGAGTCCGTGACCGGGCAGATCCTGCACGAGGGCATCAACGAGGCAGGGTCGGCGGCGTCGTTCACCGCTGCCGGGTCGGCGTATGCCACCCACGGCGAGCCGATGATCCCGATCTACATCTTCTACTCGATGTTCGGGTTCCAGCGGACCGGCGACGGCTTCTGGGCCGCCGCCGACCAGATGTCGCGCGGCTTCGTCCTGGGCGCCACCGCCGGCCGTACGACGCTCAACGGTGAGGGCCTGCAGCACGAGGACGGGCACTCCATGCTGATCGCGGCCACGAACCCGGCGGTGGTCTCCTACGACCCGGCCTTCGGCTTCGAGCTCGGGCACATCGTCCGGGACGGTCTGCTCCGGATGACCGGCGACGATCCAGCTGATCGATCGCCGGACGTCTTCTACTACCTGACCCTGTACAACGAGCCCTACGTCCAGCCCGCCGAGCCCGACGACGTCGACGTCGACGGCATCCTGGCCGGGATGCACCGCTACGCCCCTGCACCCGGCGAGGGTTCTGGTGCGCGGGCCCAGATCCTCGCCTCCGGTGTGGGTGTGCCGTGGGGTCTGCGCGCTCAGGCGCTGCTGGCCGAGCACTGGAATGTCTCGGCCGACGTCTGGTCGGTCACCTCGTGGACGGAGTTGCGTCGTGAGGCGCAGCAGACCGAGGACTGGAACCTGATGCACGCCGATGCGAGCCCGCGCACGCCGTACGTGGTGCAGCGTCTGGACGAGGCACCCGGTCCGATCGTCGCGGTGTCGGACTGGATGCGCGCCGTACCCGATCTGCTCGCGCCCTACCTCGCCGGTGAGCCGGGTCGCTATGCCTCGCTGGGCACCGATGGATTCGGACTCTCCGACACCCGGCCGGCACTGCGCCGGCACTTCAGGGTGGATGCCGAATCCATCACCGTCCGGGTCCTCGCGTCCCTGGCGGCTCGAGGGGAGGTCCCATCCGAAGTGGTGGGTCAGGCGATCGAGAAGTACCACCTCGAGGACCCCCGGGCGGCGAAGAACGTCTTCTCCGAGGAAGGCGGCGGCGAGTAATTCAGCTCTGCGGGCGGAGGGCGTCCAGGGCGACCGCGGCGTAGGTGGCTACCCCAGTCGGGAGCGCCGCCTCGTCGAACACGACCAGGTTCGAGTGGTTGGGCGGGGCGACATCCGGCTCGAGATCGGGTGGACAAGCACCGAGGAAGGCCATCGCGCCCGGAACCTGCTCGAGGACGTATGACCAGTCCTCAGCTCCCATGATCGGAAAATCCATGGGCGGTACCAGATCTGGGTCCAAGAACCCCTGCGCGACATCACGAACTGTGGTGGCAACGGTCGCATCGTTGACCGTGACTGGGTAGCCGGGGGTGAGCTCGACCGTCACGCCCAGGTCGTGCGCTGCGGCGATCCCCGCACAGATGCGGCGGACGTGATCGCGTACCGCTGCCCGGGTGCTGGCCGACAGGGTCCGCATCGTGCCGCGCAAGGTGGCGGTCGGGGGAATGATGTTGTGCGTCGTCCCCGCGGCGAACGTGCCGATGGTGACCACCGCTGGATCGAAGACATCCACCCGTCGCGTGACCATGGTCTGCAGTGCCAACGCGATCTCGCAGGCGGCCGGGATCGGGTCGTTCGCGTGGTGCGGAGCTGATGCATGCCCGCCGCGGCCCGACACCGTGATCTCGATCCGATCCTCCGAGGCCAGGAAAGGACCGCCACGGGTGTACACCGTGCCGCTCGCGAAGGTCGAGGAGATATGGAGCGCGAAGGCAGTGCTGACCGGTGCGTCGGCGACGGTGCTGAGCAGGCCCTCCTCCAGCATGTACCGGGCGCCGTGAAAGCCCTCCTCCCCCGGCTGGAACATGAAGATCACCCGACCCGCGATCTCGTCCCGCCGGGACACCAGTATCCGGGCCGCGCTCGCGAGCATCGCGACATGGGTGTCGTGACCACACGCGTGCATCGCGCCCGGGATCTCTGAACTGAAGTCGAGCCCGGTGTCCTCGGTCAGCGGGAGCGCGTCCATGTCGCCGCGCAACAGGTACGTTGGCCCCTGGTGCGCGCCCTCGAGTACGGCGACCACGGAACTCACCGACGTCCCGGTCCGCACGTCCAGATCCAGGTCCGCCAACTCGGCGAGGATCGCCGCCTGCGTCTCGGGCAGCTGGAGCCCGAGTTCGGGCCGGCGGTGCAGCCGGCGTCGCAAGTGGACCGTCCGGTCCTGCAGGTGCTCGGCCTCGGTCAACAGATTCGATTGGCCGTCCATGGGAATGGAGTATGCCGGGCGGCCCAGATCAGCTAGGTCTACACGCCACGTCTGGCCGATCCCCCCCGGACACGTCAGCGGGCCCGCCCGGATAGAGCCCAAAGACCGCCATCGAGATGAGCACCACCACCGCGCCGAGGAGCATCCCAGCTACCACATCGGACAGGTAGTGCACACCCAGGGCGATCCGGGTCCAGGCCACGCACAGCGTCAACAGGACCAGACCGCCGCCCAGCCAAGCCCTCCAGCGGCGAGCCAGGACCGGCCACAGGACCACCAGCAGGATGCCGGCCAGCGCCGCGGCGCCCGAGGAGTGCCCACTCGGAAAGGACAGACCAGCGGCTGCCACCAGCGGATCATCGGCGGTCGGCCTTACCCGCCCGACCACTTCCTTGAAGAGGGTGGTCAGCGGACCCACCGCGAGTGCGGCAAGCACGACGAAGCCGGCGACTCGAGGCCGGCCCCGCACGACGAGCAGGGTCGCTACGGGCGCCAGCACCACCAAGCGGAAGACCGACAAACCTGGGGCCGTCAAGACCTGCAGAACCTCGACCCAGCCGCTGCCGCCTTCCCGGTAGCGCAGCGCTGAGTTGACCCGGAGATCGATGTCGAGCACCGCGCGGACGTCTTGGCCCACCAGGACCGCGAGAATGCCGAGAACGGCGGCCAGCACCGTGGCCGCGATCAGCACAGGCCGCATGGCAGCATCCTCCTCCGGAGGCCGCATCCTGCTCCGGAGGTCGGTGCTGGTGGCTTGCGCTGGGTGCGGTGGCAGGCTGCACGCCGTGAACGTTCGACGGCCGGATGACGCAGCGATGATCACGACCCTGCGCCGGGTCGAGCACTCAGCCGGTGCGCTGGCGACGCAGAGCGTCTCGCGGATGGACGAACTCCTGCCGTGGTTCCGCTCCATGCCGGCAGACCGCCGGTCGTGGGTGAGCCTGGTCGCGCAGGCCGGCGTGGCTTCGCTGGTCGAGTGGATGCGCGATCAGGACGTGCCACCCAGGTTGACCGGAGAGGTCTTCGGCACCGCCCCCCGAGAACTCGCACGCGTGGTGAGTCTCAAACAGACCGTCGATCTCATCCGAGTGGTGGTCGGCGTGGTCGAGTCGCGGATCGAGTCGCTGGCCGAGCCCGGCACCGAGACCGAGCTGCGCGAAGGGATCCTGCGCTACAGCCGGGAGGTGGCCTTTGCTGCCGCCCAGATCTATGCCAGCTACGCCGAGAGTCGGGGCGCGTGGGATGCCCGCCTGGAAGCTCTCGCGATCGACAGCCTGCTCCGGGGCGAACCCGCCCAGACTCTGGCCAGCCAAGCCGCAGCGCTCGGCTGGTCCGGCGCCGGACAAGTGCTGGTGATGATCGGGGCCGCCCCCGCGCAGGACCGCGAGCAGGTGCACGGTTCAATCACCAGGGCAGGACATCGCCGTGGCCTGAAGGTGCTCGCCGGTGTGCACGAGGAAGATCTAGTCGTCGTCCTCGCCTCCTCGGAGGACCCCACCCGGCATGCCGCTGCTCTTGCCGAGCAGTTCGGGCCGGGGGCGGTCGTGTTCGGCCCCGTGGTGTCCTCCTTCGGGGACCTGGGCGGCTCGGCGGCGGCGGCACAGAGCGCCTTGGCCGTCGCGGCCGCCTGGCCGCAGGCACCCCGACCCGTGGCGGCTGCGGAACTGCTACCCGAACGAGCGCTGGCTGGGGATCGGCTCGCACTGGCCGAGCTTGCCGCCGTGACCGAACGGCTGGCCGAATCCGGCGAGGTCGTAGTGGAGACCGTCCGGGCCTATCTGGGTACCGGCGGGAGTCTCGAGGCCACTGCGCGTGAAGTCTTCGTCCATCCGAACACCGTGCGATACCGCCTTCGTCGGGCGGCGCAGGAGACAGGTGTCCTGGCTACCACACCCCGCGGGGCCTGGACCCTGCAGATCGCCCTGACCCTTTCCGCGCTGAACGACGGCCGCGGCAGGGAGCACCACGGCAGATCCTTGTTGTTGTAGAAAAGCTACAAAGCACAGGCGCAACGATTCGTACGCACCGTGGGCACTCCTGGTGTCGGATAGTGCATATCGTGTAACGATGCTCGTCATCCTCGCTCCGGGCCAGGGAGCCCAGAGCCCGGGGATGCTCGGTCCATGGCTCGACCTCGCTGGTGCCCGCGAGCGGCTCAGCTGGTTCTCCGCAGTGTGCGGCATTGACCTCATTGCCCTCGGCACGACTGCTGATGCCGAACAGATCAAGAACACCGCGGTCACCCAGCCGTTGGTGGTGGCACTCGGGCTGCTGGCCGCTGACGAGCTGGGGCTGCTGCGCTTCGACGGCGGTGCACCGGCCGATGCCACGCTGACGGCGGGGCATAGCGTCGGAGAGATCACCGCGGCCACCGTGGCCGGTGCGCTCAGTCCAGAGGCGGCGATCGCCTTCGCCGCCGTCCGTGGGGCAGAGATGGCCGCGGCGTGCAAGCTCACGCCGACCGGCATGTCCGCCCTGCTCGGTGGGGACCAGGAGCAGGTCCTGGCCTGCATCGAGGAGCTCGGGCTCACCGCCGCGAATCGCAACGGTGCCGGGCAGATCGTGGCTGCGGGGGCGATGCCGGCCTTGGCCGACCTCGCCGCGGCTCCCCCGGAAAAGACGAGGGTCATTCCCCTCTCCGTCGCCGGCGCCTTCCACACCTCATACATGCAGCCTGCCCAGGATGCGCTGGGTGCCTTCGCCGAGGGAATCACCGCCAGCAACCCGAGTCGGTTGCTGTTGTCGAACTCCGACGGCACTGCGGTCGAGACCGGCCGGGGCACGGTTCGTCGACTCGTTGCCCAGCTGACCTCCCCGGTGCGCTTCGACTCGTGCCTGGCCGCAATGCGGGACATCGGGGTACGTGGGGTCATCGAACTGCCGCCCGGCGGAGTCCTGGCCGGATTGGTCAAACGTGAACTCAAGGGGGTCCCCGTCGTAGCGGTGAAAACCCCCGATGACCTCCACGCCGCCCGGGAGATGCTGCATCTGCAGGCCGGTAAGATCGAGGATGAACACCGCCCGGACTGGCGCATGGTCGTGGCTCCGGTCCGTGGGACGGTCAGCCTGGCCGAGGTCTCCGAAGGTGCGAACGTAGACGCCGGCACTCCGCTTGGAGTTGTCACTGGTCGTCGGGACGAGGTACACCTGTCTGCGGGCTACGACGGCGTACTCGCCGAATGGCTTGTTGTGGACGGGGATCTCGTCGATGCTGGCGACCCGGTAGCACGGCTCTATCCGACGAGCATGCGATGAGCCATGCGATCGGCTATTCAGGAGTGCCGACATGAGCCGGAGCCTTAGCCTGCGGACGGGGGCGCCCGGAGCCAGAATTCTCGGCTTCGGCGATTACCGCCCGCGGCGCATCGTCACCAACGACGAGATCTCCCAGCGGGTCGACACGACCGACGAGTGGATCCGTACCCGGGTGGGGATCGCCGAGCGCCGATTCGCCGGCGACGACGAGTCTGTGGTGGACATGTCGGTTGCAGCGGCCGGAAAAGCGCTTGCGAACAGTGGCGTCCTGGCCGCGGACATCGACACGGTCATCGTCGCCACCTGCACACCACCGTCACCGATCCCCGGGCTGGCGCCGGAAGTCTCGCACCGCCTGGGCATCAGGACTGCGGGTGCCTTCGACCTGAATGCGGCCTGTGCGGGATTCTGTTACGGGTTGGCCAGCGCTGCCGATGCGATCCGGAGTGGATCCGCGCAGTACGCGCTGGTCATCGGTGCCGAGCGGCTGACCGACTGGACCGATCAGGATGACCGTGGCACCTGCATCATCTTCGGGGACGGCGCGGGGGCGGCCGTCGTCGCGGCGAGCGACAAGCCCGGCATCGGGCCCGTGGTCTGGGGTAGTGACGGTGACAAGTCGCGAGCAATCTCGGTCGCGGACCGGTACTCCTTCATGGAAATGGACGGCCGTGCGGTCTACCGCTGGGCGACCACCAAGCTGGCCGACTCGACCCATCGCGCGTGTCAACTTGCGGGTGTGGACGTCAGCGACATCGATGTCTTCGTCCCGCACCAGGCGAACCTGCGCATCGTGGACTCGATGGTGCGGACCCTGAAGCTCGGGGACCACGTAGCTGTGGCCCGCGACATCGTCGTCTCGGGCAATACGTCGTCGGCATCCATCCCGCTCGCGCTGACGGCCATGATCGAACGCGGCGAGGTCAAGACCGGAGACGTCGCGCTCTTGCTCGGCTTCGGAGCGGGACTGACCTATGCAGGACAGGTCGTCATCTGCCCGTGAACCCGTGACCCACAGCTGAACAGTCAGTGCCGCACCGGGAAAGACTCGGTACGGATGTACTCAAACGAAGGGATCACCACGCATGGCGACAACCGAGGAAATCCAATCAGGCCTTGCCGAAATCCTCGAGGAGGTGGCCGGTGTGCTGCCCGCCGATGCCACACCGGAGAAGTCGTTCACCGAGGACCTCGACGTGGACTCGCTCTCGATGGTCGAGATCGCGACAGCAGTCGAGGACAAGTTCGGGGTCGCCATTCCTGATGACGAACTGGCCAATATCCGCACCGTGGGTGACGCCGTCTCGTTCATCGACAAGAACCAGAGCTGAGCTGACGTGTCGGACATCGTCGTCACCGGGCTCGGCGCGGCGACTTCCCTCGGGGGAGACGTCGCGTCGACCTGGGCGGCGCTGCTGGACGGCCGCTCCGGTGTGGTGCCGCTCGAAGACGACTGGGCAGCCCAGATGGCGGTGCGGATTGTGGCCCGCCTGGCCGTCGAGCCGACCGACCACCTCGATCGCGTCCTGGCCAGGCGTCTGGATCGCTGCCAACAGATGGCGCTGCTCGCCGCGCGGGAGGCGTGGGCGGACGCGGGCAGCCCGGAAGTCGATCCGGAACGGCTCGCCGTGGTTGTCGGTACCGGAGTGGGCGGCGCGAGGACCATGCTCGGGCAGGACGACGTCCTCGAGGAGCGCGGTCCAGGTCGAGTCTCGCCGCTCACGGTTCCGATGCTGATGCCGAACGGACCTGCGGCGACGGTAGGCCTGGAACTGCACGCCCGGGCCGGAGTGCATACGCCGGTGAGCGCCTGCGCGTCGGGATCCGAGGGGATCTCACTGGCTCTGGACTTGTTGCGTGCCGGAAGGGCCGACGTCGTCGTGGCCGGCGGGGCCGAGGCGTGCATCCATCCCCTGCCGATGGCCGGTTTCGCCCGGATGCGGGCCATGTCCACGCGAAACGACGATCCGCAGGCCGCCTCACGCCCGTGGGACAAGCAACGAGACGGCTTCGTCCTCGGTGAGGGCGCTGGCCTCATCGTCCTGGAGCGAGCCGAGAACGCCAAGGCTCGGGGTGCCCGCAGCTATGCGGTTCTGGCCGGCGCGGGGGTCACCAACGACTCCTTCGACATGGTCCTGCCGCAGCCAGAGGGCAAGCTCGCGGCCGCAGCGATCCGGCTGGCCCTGCGCGACGCAGGCATCGACGCAGCCGAGATCGGCCACGTCAACGCACATGCGACAGCGACGCCAACGGGTGACATCGCCGAAGCGGGCGCAATACTGACCGCTCTTGGAGATGGCGCGGCCGTGTCGGGAACCAAGTCCATGACCGGTCACATGTTGGGGGGCGCCGGGGCGGTCGAGTCCATCTTCACCATCCTTGCCCTACGCGATCAGATCGTGCCCGGCACGCAAAACCTCGACGACCTCGACGACGACCCGCGCGTACAGGCCCTGGACATCGTGCGCGGAGGGGCGCGCAAGACCACGTTGCGCGCCGCCGTGAACGACGCGTTCGGCTTCGGCGGGCACAACGTGGCCCTCGTCTTCACTGCCGCATGAGCGGCCCACATAGAGCCCCTAGGAGACAGGCGTGACTGCACTGGCTCAGGTAGCCGATCTCGAGTCCCGTGACCCCCGTGACCCGTCGGTGCGCTTGGAGAACCTGTTCGACCCTGGCTCACTGCGCGAGCTGACTCGTCGGGACGACAGCGGTGTGTTCGCTGCGCGCGGCACGATCGACGGCGCGGCCGTGGTCGCGTACTGCACCGACGCCACGAAGATGGGTGGCGCCATGGGCTCGGAGGGATGTCGGCACATCGTCGACGCCATCGACAGCGCAGTCCGCCAGCGCGTCCCGGTGATCGCGATCTGGCACTCCGGCGGTGCGCGGCTGGCCGAGGGTGTGGAAGCCCTCGATGCCGTCGGTCTCGTCTTCGCCGCCATGGTGCGCGCCTCCGGGCGGGTTCCGCAGATCTCGGTCGTCCTCGGCCCGGCCGCCGGAGGCGCGGCGTACGGTCCGGCACTGACCGACCTGGTCATCATGGGACCGGCCGGCCGGGTGTTCGTGACCGGACCCGATGTCGTGCGCAGCGTGACCGGCGAGGACGTCGACATGGAGCGGCTCGGCGGGCCGGACACCCACGGCCGGCGCAGTGGCGTCGTACACGTGACGGTGGATTCCGAGGCTGGCGCCCTGCAGGCTGCTCGTACGGCGACCGCCCTGCTGGCCATCCAGGGCTCCTTCGATCTCGGTGCCGCCGTACGCGAGGACGAGCTGGATCCGGCGACCCTGATGCCCGACTCACCGCAGCGTGCCTACGACGTTAAACCGATCATCACCGCTCTGCTCGACGAGCCACCGTTGGAGTTGCACACTCGTTGGGCGCCGAACATCGTGACGGCCCTCGGTCGGCTGGCCGGACGCAGTATCGGTGTGATCGCCAACAACCCATTACGCCTAGGGGGCTGCCTGAACTCCGAGTCGGCTGAGAAGGCTGCCCGGTTCGTACGCATGTGTGATGCCTTCGGCCTACCGCTGGTCGTCCTGGTCGATGTGCCGGGATATCTCCCTGGCGTCGGTCAGGAGTGGGATGGTGTGGTGCGCCGCGGCGCGAAACTGTTGCACGCCTTCGCCGAAGCCGTTGTACCCCGGGTGACACTCGTGACCCGCAAGTCCTATGGGGGTGCCTACATCGCCATGAATGCCCGCTCGCTGGGAGCCACGGCTGTCTTCGCCTGGCCCGGAGCCGAGGTCGCGGTGATGGGCGCCAAGGCCGCCGTCGGCATCCTGCACCGCAAGAAGCTCGCGGCTGCGGCACTCGAGGATCGCCAGGCTCTGCACGATCACCTGGCCAAGGAGCACGAGCGGATCGCGGGCGGAGTCAACCGGGCCCTGCAGCTTGGCGTGGTCGACGCAGTGGTGGAGCCGGCCGATACCCGCCGCCGTTTGGTGGAAGCCCTCGCCGCGGCGCCGGCAGGTCGAGGGGCGCACGGCAACATCCCGCTGTGAGCGCCGGCTGAATGGACTTACTCCGGAGAAAGTGCCGACTGCGCAGCGGCAGACCGCACGTTATCCGGAGAAAGTCCCCCGGATGCTCAGCCGACCTGGTGGAGCCAGGTGCCCGGCGACCCTTCACCGGCATGCCGGTAGTGCTCGAGATCGGCGTCCCACAACGCCCCCAGCAGGGTCTGGATGCCGTGGTCGAGGTCCTCCCGGGACGACGCGGTCGCTAGCAGGTGACGCAACTGCTGCTCACCGACCAGGAAATCCCCGTTGGCCCCGACGATGCCGCGGAAGATCCCGCGTCCGGGTACGTGGCAGATCCGCTCCCCGTCGCAGCCGGCGCTGGGTTCCTCGGTGACCTCGAAGCGCAACATCGTCCACGCGCGCAGGGCGCTGGCGATCCGGGCTGCGCTCCCGCGCGGCCCGGTCCAGGTGTACTCGGCTCGGAACTGACCCGGCGCGGCGGGTTGGGCGTCCCACTTGAGACTGATCGGAGCGGCCACGACGCCGCTGATGGCCCATTCGACATGGGGGCACAGGGCGGGGGGGCACGCGTGCATGAAGACCGTGCCCCGCGTAGGGCCGGTCTGCTCGCTGAGCTGAGATAGCACCGTGTCCCCCTTGTCGATGGCGTCTTCCCCAACGCATCGACCCCGGGACGGGTCTAGTTGTGTGGCTATTGTGCCGTACGAGGGGCTAGCGGCGCCACACCTGACCTCTGGCCAGGCAGCTCACGACCTCCTCGTCCTTGGTCGCGGAGAAGTCCTGGTACCAGTTGCCCACGGCCAGCATGCGCAGCGGCGACTCGACACAGACGTACTCGTCTGCGGCCGCTTTCATCCATGTCGTCCAGCCGCTGGGAGCCACCGGGACCGCCAGTACAACGCGGGCGGCTCCTTCGAAGCGCGCCACCTGACATGCTGCCCGCGCTGTCGACCCGGTGGCCAGGCCGTCGTCCACAATCACCACAGTCCGGCCTTCGCGTTCGATGCGATCCCGCCCGTTCCGGAATGCCCTCGCCCGGTGCGCCACCTCGGCGCTTGCCCGGCCCTCGATCTCAGCCAGCTGCTCGGTCGTCAGTCCGGCGAGTCGGACCGTGGCGGCGTGGATGAAACGCGCCCCGCCTTCTCCTACCGCGCCCATCGCCAGCTCCGGCTGACCAGGGAACCCCAACTTGCGCACGACGATGACGTCCAACGGCGCCGCGATTGCGGAGGCCACCTCGTAGGCCACCGGTACGCCGCCACGGGGCAGACCACAGACGATCACGTCATCGCCGCTGAGGTGCTGCAGGGCCGCCGCCAGGCGTCGCCCGGCGTCGGTGCGGTTGGCGAACCTCATCTCGGCCCTCCAGGCGATACGGCTTTACCGTGGGGC
>JBPCPI010000165.1:0-5301 GCA_050999295.1 Geodermatophilaceae bacterium
CCGACACCGCCGAACGGCACCGGTTCGCCTTGCCCACCGCGTCGACGAGCATCGCCTTCGCGAGCACGTACGGCGCATCGATCCACAGGCGCCGGGCACGGATGTCCGGCACGCTCGCCGGGTCGCCCGTCCCGGTCACGAGCCGCTCGAGCGCGTACCGGCTGATCAGCTCCTGCGCCTTGCCCGACAACGCCTCCGCCTCGCCCGGGAAATCGGTGGACTCCGCTTTCGCCAGCAGCGCGCGGACCTTCGCGAGCCGCTGGGCGTCGGATGCGTCGACCGACTGCGGGACCGCGGGCAGAACGCGGCCCGGCGGTGGGAGCACGGTTGCGATCGTCGGCAGCATCGTGAGCGCGGCGCCGAGGACGAGGCCGTGCTCGAGGCCGCGGACGTTGTGCAGGTCGGCGGGGAAGGACGGTCCGAGGTCGCCCAGCTCGTCGAACCAGCCGGGGTGGATTCGGTCGCGCGGGTGCCGGTCGAGCTCGTCACGGACCAGGCAGACCAACATCGGAATGTGCCGTTCGTCGGCCCGGCGGCGGACGAGCTGGGCCAGGTCGGCCGGCGTCCAGCCGCCCTGCGTCGCCCGCCCGATCGCGGCGGCGAGACGAACGCCCAGAAGCTCTGCCACGAGCCGCGGGGCGACCGGGCTGTCGAAGCCGCTGAGCAACCGGGCATAGACCGGGGCTGCCTCCCGGCCGCCCAGGATCTCGATCAGCACGCGGTCGATCAGCTGATCGGCGATCGCTCGCTCGCCGGGCGGCGGACCGGGTGCGCGCATACCGACCATCGTGCCGCGCACCGGGGACGCTTGCGACCGGCTGTCCACAGCTGGTCGACCGCGCGCGACCTCCCTGCTGGGCCGCAGCCCCAGCCGGTTCGAGCGCGGGACTCGTCGCCGGCGGGGAAATTGCCTTGTCGACGGCTAGCCGTGTTGCTGAAGCTGCTGGTGATATGAGTCGTCTTTGGTGTAATGCACGACGTGGTCGGCGCCCAGCGACCGTACGAGGTCGATCTTCGCGGTGCTGGCGACGCCGGTTACCTCGGCACCGGCCACCTTCGCGATCTGGACGGCGAAGCTGCCGGCGCCGCCCGAGGCGCCGATGACCAGCACCTCCGAGTTTGGAAGTGAGCGGTCGCCCTCGAGGCCCGTGGCTCCCAGACTGACTGGTGGCTGACCGATTTGGAAGGCCCGGTGAGGGATCCGCACGTTCCGGTTGCGACTAGAAGAAGGCGTGCAGCCTTGGGCGCCAACCGACGAGGAGCTTGCGGCGAGGACCGCAGCGGGTGACCTCGCCGCGTTCACGCTGCTGTACGACCGGCACGAGGCTCGGGTTCATGTCTGGGCTTCGCATGCGTTGGGGCGCCACGCCGGCGAGGACGCTGTTCAGGAGGTGTTCCTGCGGGTCTGGCGGCACGCGGGGCAGTTCGACGTGGAACGCGGCCGGTTCGTCACGTGGTTGATGGCGATAACGCGACACCACTTGGCTCGCGAGCTCGATCGGCGTGGACGGTCGGGACGCGTGATGGCGGCTGCGGAGATCGAGTCGCTGCTGACCGAGGGCGCGAGTGGCTTCGATGTCGAGCAGGAGACCTTTCGGCGGGTACGTGCCGTCGCGGTGCTGCGCGAGTTGAAGCTGCTGCCGGAAGAGCAACGTCGAGTCATCGTGCTCGCGTACTTCGCGGGGATGACCGAGTCGGAGATCGCGCGGCAGCTGGAGTTGCCGTTGGGGACTGTCAAGAAACGGGTGCGGCTGGCCATGCACAAGCTGAGGAAAGCCCTCGATGCCGAGGTGCACGACCCTCCTGACCTTCGGGTGGTGCGCGAGACATGACGCATGAAGAGATCCGCGAGCTCCTGGCGTCCTATGCCCTCGGCGCGCTGGAGGCCGGCGAGCGGTACCATGTGGCAGCGCATCTGGTCGGGTGCGAGAAGTGCCGCACGGAATTTGCCGAGTACGCCGACGTGGCCGACGCCCTTCCCGAAGCGCTGGCGCTGGCCGCACCGTCCGCCGTCTCGCCGTCGGCGAGAAGTTGGCTGCTGACCGCAGTGCGCCCAAGCCGTCGCCGGTTACCCATCCTCCGCCTCACAGCCGCGGCGGTGATGGTCGCTCTCATCGCGTCGGTCATCTGGGGCGTGCGCCTCAATCACGCCTTGGCCCAGGAGCGAGCTCGAGCGCAGCAACTGACCAGCCGGGAGGAGATCGTCTTCGAGGTGGTCGACGCACCCAGCGGAACGAAGCTGGCGCTGCGGCCGCCGGTGCCAGGGTCGACTTCGTACGGCAAGGTGTTCACCCGCCCAGAACTGCCGTATGTGGTGGCTATGGCCAGTCGTCTCCCGGAGGCGCCGGCCGACAAGGTGTACCACCTGTGGCTGACGTTCGGTGACGGCCAGACCGTACGGGCCGGCATCATCGAGCCCAACTCCGCCGGCTTCGGCTCACTGGTGTACGACGCCCGGAGTGACGACCCGAGGCCGGAACACGCCCGAATCACGCTCGACCAGCCGGGGGCCACGCAGCCCGGCGGGGTACCGGTGTTGCTCTGGGATGGCCGATGATCCGACGAACCAACGCAGGTCAGGCTGACGGCTAGGGATCCGGAAGGGCCGACGCGGGCTACATGAATATGGCAACTCCTGGATGGTGAAAACAGGAGTGACGATGTGGCTACCACCGGCGTCCGCCGGTGGAACCAAGCTGATAAGGGAGAAGATATGTCTCATCCGCGTTCGCTCGCCGTGATGTTGGCCGCTGCGGTTCTCGTCCTACTCGCGCCTGCTCCCGGCGCCTGGGCGACACATGATCCCCGCTACTTCGTCGGTCAGGGTCCGACGTCGGAGCAGGCCATTGCCGGTGCTCAAGCCGCGAAGGAGACATACGAGCGCGAGCAAGGCGTCGACTGCGTGGAGCGCTCGACCTACGTGGCCTGGGACCCGGAGCGGGAGATCTGGGAGGCCACCATCACTGCCGACTGCCCGCCGGACGACCGTGAGCTCCGCTACTTCTCTGGCCAGGGTCCGTCGAAGCGACAGGCGGTCGTTGCGGCTCGCGCCGCCATGTCGGCCTACGAGCAGCAGCACGATGTCGACTGCAGGACACGGTCCCGGTACCCCGCCTGGGACCCGGAGCACGAGCGCTGGGAGGCCACCATCACCGCAGGCTGCGAGGTGGTGCCCGAGGGAGCCGCATCAGCGTTGCCCGGGGGCGCGTTACGCCCGCTGGTCACGCGACGTTTGGCATTCCCTTCCTGAAGGTCAAGACGAACTCCATGTCGGCGGGGGTCGCAAACGCGCCAACTAGTCAGCGCCGACCGTTCCCCATGGGGAGGGGTTATGATGGATCGCCGCCGTCATTCCGCCGCGATCGCGACCGCCATTGCGGGTGTCCTGGTAGTCGCATCAGTTAGTCGGCCCCGCTGCCCGCGCAGCCGCGGAGGTAGAGCATTTCGACTTGAAGGGGTGGACCACAACCTGCCGTCCCCACCGAGGGCGATATCCCACGGCTGGGCCTTCGGCGAGGGGAGGTCATACTCCGCGAGAAGCGTGCCCGACGTGTCCATGACGTCGATCCGATTCGCCAGGCGCTCGGTGAACCCCCTGGAACGTTCCCGACCGGCATCGCGGCGGACGAGAAGGGCAACATCTGGTTCACCGAGGAGATCGGCAACGTCATCGGCAGGATCAGGACCGGCTCGTCGGACCCGTGCAGCATCCCGACGGAGCAGACCTTGCCCTGGGACATCACGCTCGGACCGAACGATGCGATGTGGTTCACCGAGCTGGCCGGCCGCAACATCAGCCGCATCGGCGCCAAGGGAAAGATCAAGGAGTTCCCGGTGCCGGCTGAGTAAGGGATCGCAGGCATCACCGCCGGGCCGGACGGAAAGCTCTGGTTCACCCAGAACGACATCTCTCAGGTTGGAAAGATGACGACGAGTGGCAGGCTAACTAGGCAAGACCTGCCCGACGCGCCACTACCCGTTCGGCATCACCAGCGGTCCTGACGGCAACGTCTGGTTCTGCGAGGGGTACGGCGACTCGATCGGGCGCGTCACGTTGACATAAGGCAGCCGGCGAACGGACCCGATGCCATTCCGACCGCGCCTCACCGGTGGCAAGCACACCTCCAGGGGAACAGCAACCGGCTACCTCCGCGCCGTCCCCAAGGTCGCCCAAGGCGGCTTCCTCGACGTGACTGGACATCTCTCCCCGTTCGCTGGCCGCCTGCCGGGGTGGGTCGATCGCGGCAAAGCGGCCGGCGCCGCCGGGATACTGCTGCCCGTGTGCGAGGAACCGGTCCAGCAGCCCGCGCTGGTCCATGATCTCGATGCTGCGCGGGGTGCAGGCCGAGCGAGCGGACCGGCTTGCTCGGCTCCGCGTCCTTCTCCAGCACGAGCACGTCCACGTCGTGCAGCCGCAACTCGCTGGCCAGCATCATCCCCGTCGGTCCGCCGCCGCTGATGATCACGTCGAACATGTGAATCCCCCAACTCCAGGGACTTGTACTCCGGCAACTCTGGATCGCAGGATCGTCCGGAGCAGTCCCGATCTCCGCAATGTCTTGGCCGCGGCCGACCATTCTGCTCGCCGGTTTGGGCTTTGCGGCAAGCCCCCTGGCGAGCTATATTCTGAAAGTGGCAGGGAGATTCAGTCTCCTTGCCTTTCGCATCTGCGGGATCGGCCTGCGAAGGCGCTGAAATCCCCGAGAACCGCACGTCAGGTCTCGGCGGAGGAACGTCCACCGAGCACCTCCTGCGGCCTCGTGCGTAGCCGGCATCGCCCCCGGCGGGGTTTGGCGAGGGTTTCGGTTTCGCCGCGATCGTCGCCGGGCGGTCCGCGCCTCCGCCGAGCCCGTCGTCGACCTACAAGAACTTCAACCGGTGGTCGGAGCAGGGCGTGTGGGCGCGGGCGCTGGAGAAGGTGCTTGAGCAACACGGCCTAGCCGTGGGCCATATCGACGAAGCGGGAGTAGTGCCCCTGGAAGGCCACAGTGATGCCGCTGTGGGTCGGGCCGTTGCGGTGCTTGGCGAGGATGAGGTCGGCCTCTCCCGCGCGGGGGGACTCCTTCTCGTACATGTCCTCGCGATGCAGCAAGATCACCATGTCCGCATCTTGTTCGAGGCTGCCGCTTTCGCGTAGATCGCTCAGCATCGGTCGCTTATCCGTTCGTTGCTCCGCCCCTCGGTTGAGCTGGCAGACCGCGATCACGGGCAGGTCGAGCTCTTTCGCGAGCAGCTTCATCGAGCGGGAGAACTCCGAGACCTCGACCTGACGGCTCTCGACACGTTTGCCGCTGGTCATGA
>JBPCPI010000026.1:0-9256 GCA_050999295.1 Geodermatophilaceae bacterium
TTCTTCTCTTTGTAAGGGATGACGCGACAAGCAGCGCCAACCGACCCGGCGAGGCACCCGCCCTTTCCGGCCTTTGTGGGGCCGGCTTGCCCCCCACGGTCGCGGTGATCGCCTACCGCAAGGCGACGATCACCCTGGCCGACGAAGTCGTCTTCGTGGCCGACGGCCAGATCAAGGCTCGGGGCAGCCACGAACATCTCGAACGCACCGTGCCGGGCTACGCCGCGCTCGTGCAGGCCTACGACGGGGTCCCCGTGAGGCCCGACGACGCACTTGTCTCCGCAGAGGAGCGATGAGCGTTGGCGACGCGGAGGAGTCGTGAGTAATGCCTAGGGCCATGTCCCTGGAGGAGGGCGACGAGCTCGCCGAGGCCGGGCTGTTGACGACCGCGGCGCAACACCGCGATGACGGCGCCATCAGGACCCTCGTCCGGGGTGCGCGGATGCTCCCGGAGCTTCGACGTGGCTTGCCCGTCACCGTCGGTCTTGCCCTGGTCGCGACCAGCGGTCGGGTCGTGGTGCCGATCGCGCTCCAGCAGACCATCGACCGCGGAATCAACACGCCCGGAGGCGCCGACTCCGGTTTCCTGCGTGCGGCGGTGCTCGTCTGCCTCGGCGTGGTCATTGTCACCGGCATCGCGGCCTACTTCCTCAACTATCGGGTCTTCCGAACCACCGAGGGGGCGTTGGCGACTCTGCGGGTTCAGGCCTTCGGCCATGTCCACAACCTCTCGATGCTGCACCAGCAGACTCAGCGCAAGGGGACGTTGGTCTCCCGCGTGACCAGCGATGTCGACCAGATGTCCACATTCATGCAGTGGGGCGGAATCCTCGGCGTGGTCAGCCTCGGCCAGATCGCCGTCGCGACCGTCGTGATGGTCGTCTACTCGTGGCAGCTGACCCTGCTGGTCTATGTCTGCTTCTTCCCGCTCGCCCTGGCCGTCCGGTTCTTCCAACGACGACTCTCGGCCGCCTACGGCATGGTCCGGCAGCGGGTCGGGGAGGTGCTGGGCGCGGTCAGCGAGTCCGTCGTCGGGGCGGTCACCGTTCGCGCCTACGGGGTCAGCGAGCGTACGGCCACCCGGGTCGACAAGGCCATCGACTCGCACTACCGCTCAGCGGTCAAGGCGCAGTTGTTGGTCGCCGGGTTCTTCTCCGCCGTCGAGTTGGCCGCGGCGGTGGCCACCGCCGGCGTCGTCGTGCTCGGCGTCGTGCTGGGGGTGGCGGGCGACCTGAGCGCAGGCACTGTCGTGGCGTTCTTGTTCCTCGTGACCCTGTTCCTCACCCCACTCGCAACGGCCAGTGAGGTTCTCAACGAGGCCCAGAACGCGCTGGCCAGCTTCCGCCGGGTCCTGGACATCCTCGACACCGCCCCCGACGTCGCCGATCCCGGTGAGCGCGGCCTCGACCTTCCAGCCGGGTCCCTGTCGGTGAATTTCGACCATGTCCACTTCGCCTATGGTGACGGCCCCGAGGTTCTCACCGACGTTCATCTCGGAATCGAGCCAGGGGCCCGGGTCGCGGTCGTCGGGGAGACCGGCTCCGGCAAGACGACGATCGCCAAACTGGTGACCCGACTGATGGATCCCAAAGCGGGCACTGTCCGCGTCGGCGGCTTCCGGCTGGATGAGGTCCGTTTCGCCTCGCTGCGCGACCGGGTGGTGATGGTCCCGCAGGATGGATTCCTCTTCGATGCCACGATCGCGGACAACGTGCGCTACGGCCGGCCCGACTGCACGGACGGGCAGGTCGAGGACGCCTTCGTCGATCTGCGCCTCGGGGACTGGTTGGCCGGGATGCCGCACGGGGTCTTGACCCGGGTGGGGCAGCGCGGCGAGTCGCTGTCGGTCGGGGAGCGGCAACTGGTGGCCATCGCCCGTGCGTATGTCGCCGACCCGGACGTGTTGGTCCTCGACGAGGCGACCTCGGCGGTGGACCCGGCGACCGAACGGCGACTGACCACTGCGCTGGACACTTTGACCAGCGGCCGGACCACGGTCACCATCGCACACCGGCTGTCCACGGCTGAACGCGCCGACGAGGTGATCGTCGTCGATCGGGGCCGGATCGCCCAGCGGGGCCAGCACAGCGCCCTGGTCGGCGTCGCCGGACCGTATGCAGCCCTGCACGCATCCTGGCGCCGCACCGCCGGCAGGGACGCCGTACCGGAGCCGCCTGAGAACTCAGAGTCTCACGCCAGCCAAGGGGTGGATGGGCTGGCACCGCACTCACAGCAGCACAACACGGTCAACCTCTAGGCTCGCCAGAAGATCAGCTGAATTCAGGACACCTGATGCGCCCGGACAGGGATGGCTGTCATCCCGGCGGCCTGGAGAGGACGAGTAGTGACCAAGCCCGACGAGAACGACAGCAGCGCGCCGAACTCGACTGCGCCGGACTCGATCCCGCACAATCCCTCCACCGACCACGCCACGTCGCCGTACTCCGGACCGCCGCAGAGCCAGGCCTATCCCGCACCGGACCCGCAGACCACGAGCTATGGCTACGGGGAGCAGACCAGTGCTCCGGCACAACCGGGCTACGGTCCTGGCGCCCAGACGCCCTACGGGTACGGTCCTGGCGACCAGCAGTCACCCGGCTACGGCCAACCCCAGCTCGGCTATGGCCAACCCGCACCCGGCTACGGCCAACCCGTGGGCTACGGCCAGCCGCCACCGGGCTATCCGGCTCCGTACGGGTACCCGATGCAGCGCGGCCCGATCCGTCCAGGAGGAGCCACCGCATCTGCGGTGCTGATGTTCATCCAGGCAGCGGTGGTGCTCGTCTCGACGTTCTATGTCCTCTTCTTCGCCAGCCTGGCGAGCAGCGCCAGCTCCGCGGGGGTGTCGGAGGCAGATTCGTACGAGACCGAGTTCACGATCGTCGGCATCCTCCAACTGGTGTCGGTCGGATTGCTCATCTTCGCCGGCGTCCAGCTACTCGGTGGCAGCAACCGGACCCTGACCATCGTGGCCTGCGGGGTCCAACTGGCCTTCGTCCTCTACTGGATGATCCGGATCGGCTCACTCCCGGACTTCGGCGAGGACGGCGCGTTCTTCTTCGTGGTGCCGCTCATGTACGCGGTGCTTCCGCTGGTGGCGTTGCCGTTGGCATTGGCCAGGCCGGTCACCGACTACCTGGCCGCCAAGCGGAGTGCTTCCGGCACCGCTTCCTGACCGCGTCGGCACGGGGTCGAGAATGGCCCCGTGGCACACGCATGGGATCCGACGATTGCCGACCGGCTCCGAACTGACGAACGTGGGCTGCTTCCCGCGGTCGTCCAGAGCGTCGAGTCCGGCGAGGTGCTCATGCTTGCCTGGATGGACGTCGAAGCGCTGAGCCGGACGCTGGACAGCGGACAGGCCACGTACTGGTCCCGCAGCCGCGGCGAGTACTGGGTGAAGGGCGCAACCTCGGGGAACCGGCAGAAGGTGGTCGAGGTCCGGCTCGACTGTGACGGTGACACCCTCCTGCTGCGCGTCGAGCAGACCGGTCCGGCCTGTCACACCGGCTCACCGACGTGCTTCGTCACGACCCTGCAGGCCGAGCCGGCGGGACCGCACTCGGCCGAGCAGAGATGACCGATTCCACCACGCCTGGGCGCGAGTCTGTCATCCTCCGGCTGGCCACCGAGCCGGTGGTGCCGGTGATCCGACGGCTGCTCGCCGACGGTGAGACTCCCGTGGGGCTCTACCGCAAGCTCGCCGGGGGGCCGGGCAGCTTCCTGCTCGAGTCCGCCGAACCGGGCCGGTCGTGGTCCCGGTACTCCTTCGTCGGAGTCCGCTGCCCGGCGACCCTGACCGAACGCGACGGGCGTACGCACTGGATCGGCGAGCAGGTGATGGCCGAACTACCGGCCGATCCGCTGGCCGCCCTCGGTGCGATCGTTGCCGCGCTGCGCTCACCACGTGATCCCGATCTGCCGCCGCTCACCGGCGGCCTGGTGGGCTACCTGGGGTACGACACGGTGCGTCGCCTCGAGCGGCTGCCCGCCGTCAATCCCGATGAACTCGCACTGCCGGAACTGACGTTCCTGCTCGCCACCGATCTCGCCGTGCTGGACCACGTTCAGGGGTCGGTCCTTCTGGTGGCCAACCTTTTTGCCTCCAGCACCGACCATGCCGCCGCATACGACGAGGCCGTGGCCCGCCTGGACGATATGACCGCTCGACTCACCCGACCGGCCCAGCATCCGGTCAACACCCTGTCGGTCGGGGCCCCGGCCTACACCTCGCGCACCGCTGACGGCGACTACGCGAAGGCGGTCGAAGTCGCGAAGGACCACATCCGGGCCGGTGACATCTTCCAGGTCGTGCTCTCCCAGCGGTTCCAGGTGGCGACCTCGGCCAGCGCCTTCGACATCTACCGGGTGATGCGGACGACTAACCCCAGTCCGTACATGTACCTGCTCCGTTTTCAGGACGGCGTGGATGTCATCGGCTCGTCACCGGAGGCTTTGGTGACGGTGAAGAATCGGACCGCCGTCATCCGGCCGATCGCGGGCACCCGGCCGCGCCATGAGGATCCCGACGAGGACCAGCGGTTGTCCACCGAGCTCCGCGACGACGCCAAGGAACGCGCCGAGCATCTGATGCTGGTCGACCTCGCGCGCAACGACCTGGGTCGAATCTGTCAGCCGGGGTCGGTCGAGGTCGTGGAGTTCATGAGCGTGGCCCGCTACAGCCACGTGATGCACCTGGAGTCCACGGTGTCGGCCACATTGCGTGCCGACTGCGAACCCTTCGACGTGCTGCAGGCCGCCTTCCCGGCCGGGACGCTGTCCGGTGCGCCCAAGCCTCGGGCGATGGAACTCATCGAGGAACTCGAGCCATCCCGCAGAGGCATCTATGGCGGCGCGGTCGGTTACCTCGACTTCGCGGATGACATCGATGTCGCGATCGCCATCCGAACCGCGGTGCTGCGCGACGGTGTGGCCTACGTCCAGGCCGGAGCGGGGATCGTCGCCGACAGCGATCCGGCCTCGGAAGAGGCCGAGACCCGGCACAAGGCCCAGGTCGTGCTGCAGGCGATAGCGACCGCCGAAAACATGCAGCAGGTCTCGTGAATAGGCCTGCGGCACGGCCGAATTCGAATCGATCCGGCTCGGATGCAGGGGGCCTGCTGGTGGCCGTCATGAGTTGCCTGCTGGCCGCCGGCGTCCTGCTCGCCGCGTCCGGACTCGACTGGTTGCAGGCATCCATTGCAATGGAGCCGCCGCTGCCCGATGCGCGAAAGTCGTTCACCGGTGGAGAGGTCATCGATGCGCTCGTTGCGATCGGAATCCTCGTCGGGGCAGCCGGATTGGCGCTGATCGCCACTCGGTGGCCAGGACGACTCGCCGTCGGCGTCGTGCTGATAGTGGGTGGCTTGCTGACTCTGGCCCAGGTCGGGTTCTTCCTCTACGACGCCGGTATGCAAACGGCGTGGAGCTGGGCGCAGGATTACGCCACGGCAGGTTCATCGGTCCTTCCAGACCATCAGGTGTCGCCGGCGCCTGCCGTCGTCGCACTTCTCGGTGGTCTCATCACTGTCAACGTCGGCATCTTCACGATCGTGCGCCGTCGTCGCTGGCCGGTCATGGGGGCACGGTATGAACGTCGGGCTCGATCCAGGGCGGATGACACGTTGCCCGCGCCAGGCACCAACGGCCCTGAAGCGCAGGTCGATACAGCGCCGGTAGTCACCGAAGCAGCCATGTGGTCTGCCCTGGAACGCGGCGAGGATCCGACGGCGACGTCCCCGGATCCGCGAGCGCCCGAGGCAGCCGAGCCCCCTGACCAGCCGGTGCCGGGTCGCTAGTTACAGTTGTCCGACCGGGCGGCGAAGGGATTGTCTTCAAGGTGACAGTGCTCGACGACATCATGGGCGGCGTCCGCGCCGACCTCGCCGACCGCGAAGCACGCCGACCGTTAGCCGAGATCAAAGCGGCAGCTGCCCGCCGAGCGGGCCCGCTCGATGCGCGCGCAGCGCTACAGGCACCAGGCGTCGGGGTCATCGCAGAGGTCAAGCGTCGCAGCCCGTCCAAGGGCAGGCTTGCCGAGATCGAGGACCCAGCGGCGCTCGCCCGGGAGTACGAGGCCGGGGGCGCCCGCGTAGTGAGCGTGCTGACCGAACGGCGGCACTTCGGAGGATCGCTCGAGGACCTCGGCGAGGTCCGCGATCAGGTCGCAATTCCAGTGCTGTGCAAGGACTTCATCGTCAGCCCCTATCAGGTCCACGAGGCGCGGGCGTGGGGCGCGGACCTGTGCCTGCTGATCGTCGCCGCCCTGGCGGACGAGGCGCTGATCAGCCTCCTCGAGCGGATCGAGTCCCTCGGCATGACCGCGCTGGTCGAGATCCACGACGAACGGGAGGCCGACCGCGCACTGGCCGCCGGAGCCAGCGTGATCGGCATCAACGCCCGCAATCTGCGCACCTTCGAGGTCGACCGCGGGACCTTCGACCGGATCGCGCCGGGCTTGCCCTCGTCGGTCATCAAAGTGGCCGAGTCCGGCGTACGCGGTGCGCATGACCTGATCGCCTACGCGGGCGCCGGCGCGGATGCGGTACTCGTCGGTGAGGGACTCGTCCGATCCGGTAATCCCCGCCAGTCCGTCGCCGACCTCGTCACGGCGGGAGCGCATCCGGCGACGCCGCGCCCGGCGCGCTGAGGCGAACACGCCGAGCCGATCACGATGACCGCACCCCGCACTGCCGGCGAGCCCGCAGTGATCCCGGGTCGATTCGGTGCCTACGGGGGCCGGTACGTCCCCGAGGCCTTGGTGGCGGCCCTGGATGAACTCGCCGAGGCATATCAAAGCGCGAGGGCAGACCCCGGGTTCGCCGAGGCACTCTCGGCCCTGCAGCGGGATTACTCCGGCCGTCCGACGCCGATCACCGAGGCCAAGCGCCTGAGCGAGCACGCCGGTGGAGCGCGGATCCTGCTCAAGCGAGAGGATCTGAACCACACCGGCTCCCACAAAATCAACAATGTCCTCGGCCAGGCGCTGCTCACCCAGCGGATCGGCAAGAACCGGGTCATCGCCGAGACCGGCGCGGGTCAGCACGGGGTGGCCACGGCAACCGCAGCGGCACTGATGGGCCTGACCTGCACGGTGTACATGGGCGAGGAGGACACCCGCCGGCAGGCACTGAACGTGGCCAGAATGCGCCTGCTCGGCGCCGAGGTCATCCCGGTCACGGCCGGTTCGCGGACCCTGAAGGACGCCATCAATGAGGCCTTCCGGGACTGGGTGACCCGGGTCGAGACCACGAACTATGTTTTCGGCACCGTTGCCGGGCCGCATCCGTTTCCCACGATGGTCCGCGACTTGCAGCGGGTCATCGGGGACGAGGCGCGCGCCCAGGTACTCGACCGGTTCGGCCGCCTGCCGGATGCGGTCGCGGCCTGCGTCGGCGGTGGCTCGAACGCGATCGGCATCTTCACCGCCTTCCTCGGCGACGACAGCGTCCGACTGCTCGGCCTGGAGGCCGGAGGGGACGGGATCGAGACCGGCAGGCACGCGGCCACCCTGACCAGCGGCCTGCCCGGCGTACTGCACGGCGCCCGGTCCTATCTCCTGCAGGACGAGAACGGCCAGACGATCGAATCCCATTCCATTTCGGCAGGTCTTGACTACCCCGGTGTAGGACCCGAGCATGCCTACCTGCGGGACACCGGTCGGGCCCGTTATGTACCGGTGACTGACGCCGAGGCGATGAAGGCATTCGAGCTGTTGTCCCGTACCGAGGGCATCATCCCGGCGATCGAGTCGGCACACGCCGTTGCCGGTGCCATGGTCCTCGGCCGGGAGTTGGGAGCCGATGCGCTCATCCTGGTGAACCTGTCCGGCCGAGGGGACAAGGACATCGCGACCGCTTCGGAGTACTTCGACCTGCTCGACACCACCGACGACTTACCCGCAGACCCCAGGTGAGCGTCCTGGCGGCTCGGTTGGCCGCCGCGCGCGCCGAAGGTCGCACGGCGCTGATCAGCTATCTCCCGGTCGGCTATCCCAGCGTCGAGGTGTCGGTGCAGGCGATGCTCGCCACGGTTGCCGGTGGAGCCGACATCGTCGAGGTCGGCGTGCCCTACAGCGATCCGGGAATGGACGGGCCGACCATCCAGCAGGCCGTGGACGTGGCCGTGCGCGCCGGGGTGGGGATGCGTCAGGTGTTGGGGGCCGTCGAGGCCGTCGCCGGCGTGGGTGCGGTGCCGGTGGTGATGTCCTACTGGAACCCCATCGAGCACTATGGGGTGGCTCGTTTCGCTCGGGACCTGTCCGCGGCCGGCGGCGCGGCGGCGATCACCCCGGACCTGATCCCCGACGAGGCCGCGGAGTGGATGGCCGCGGCCGACGAGGCCGGTCTCGACCGCGTCTTCCTGGTCGCGCCGTCCTCGACCGATGCCCGGCTGGCTATGACGGCCGCGGCCTGCCGTGGCTTCGTCTATGCCGCGTCGACTATGGGAGTCACGGGCACCCGCGATGCGGTGTCCTCGATCGCCCCGGCGCTGGTGGCCAGGGTCCGCGCGATCAGTGATCTGCCGGTAGCGGTAGGGCTCGGGGTAAGCACCGGGAGGCAGGCCGCCGAGGTCGCCCGGTACGCCGACGCCGTCATCGTCGGATCGGCGTTCGTCCGTGCTCTGTTGGACGCATCGGATCCGGCCACCGGTGTGCAGGCTGTGCACGCCTTGGCCGCCGACCTCGCCATCGGCGTACGCCAACAATATTGACCGAATGGCGACGGAGACCAGTGGTTCAACTCTGCAATGGATCTGCGCAAGGACTTGGACGGGCTAGGTCGGTGGTGGGTGGTGCATGGGGTTGAGGATCGGTGTTTGTTCGGGGTCGATCCAGGCCGGTGGCCGGAACCAGGCCCGCCCGGCGTGGATGAAGACTTCCCAGTCGTCGGATTCTATGTGGCGGTGGTGATAGCCACATAGCAGTACCCCGTTGTCCCGGTCGGTGCGGCCGCCTTCACTCCACGGGAGGATGTGATGCGCTTCGCACCAGGAAATCGGCCGATCACAACCCGGCCAGGCGCAACCGCGATCGCGGAGTTCCAGGGCGGTACGGGCCGGTCCGGTGAACGTCCGACGGGCGCGGCCCAGGTCGATCAGGTTCCCGGCCTCGTCGAGGAAGGCGGGGATGATCTCGGCGTCGCAGCCCAGATAGGCGGCCAGGCTGGGGGAGATCTGTCCGCCGTCGTTCAGCCGCCCGGCCCCGGTCTGCTCGGACAACGACCGGGCCGGGATGGTGATCACGATCCTGGGTTTG